>DATGIX010000011.1:0-9452 GCA_035295505.1 Puia sp.
GTTTTTTGAACCGTATTTTTTCCATTTGCATTTAGCAATTGCATTAGTCGATCATATCTGTATGGCGATGCACTTTCATCCATTTGTTCCTTATTCGATTTCGTTTGTGCAAGACCGTTACTCTGAAAATGATTGGCACAAACAATAAAATCTTTTTTTGGATCATACATATCCAATGTGTCAGGAGTCTTTTCAATGATCACAGCTTTATTATCTGCTGCGGAACCGACCAGGAAAGATTCCGATACAAACATTTTTCTTTTCTTCGCGATCTCATAAGCTTCAGAAATATTTTTTGCATATTGTAATATTTCTCTCGCCACCAATGAAACAGGAGTTGCTGAAGCCGTTGGGATTTTTGTTTTGTCTGCATTAATGGTGACTGTCAATCCTTTTTCATTCATGCCGGAAACTGCGCCTATAAAACCTCCCCAGGTGACTGTCATAAATTTATATCCTTGTGAAGGATTAAAGAACGCGACAATTTTATCCTGCGCAAATTTATCTCCTACATAAAAATCAAAATTTCGACCGATGATCATTTCGCTGTCTTGTGATTTTTCATCCCAGGTACCAAAAGATGTGCAGCCTACTAATGCCATACTTTGCAATGCATGACCAATATCATGAGCTGCATGATAATTTAAAATGCGCTGATAATTTGTGCCGATATAATCATATTTATCAGATGCAGAATTTGAAATGCCATAAATTTCTTCTTTATATTCTTCTGTTACATTTTTATCAAGATCGCGGTTGAACCATCCTACGAAATATTTCAGGAAGTGCAGATAAAATTTGGAAGGGATCATTTTATTAATCTGCTCATTGAAGTAATCCTCCTGTTTTTGCACCAGCTCTTTGGTTAGCTTTCCGTTCACAACACCGCGTTCGAAAGGTTCGCCTTCAACATACAATTCATATAAGCCGCTTTTGCTTTTTCTGAACCAATCATTTTTTAAAGTATAAAATCCATCGCTTGTCTCAGTTCTTTGCCATTGCAAACTGCTTTCATCGGCAATTTTCGGTGGATTTGTTTTTGAAACGATGGTGAGATAAATAAAAAGAACCAGCAGCAGCACGAAAAAACCTGCGATGACATATAATAATCTTCTCCAGAATTTATTTTTTATCTTAAGCATTTCTTATTTTATCTATGATGTTTTCATTTCCTAACAATGCACTGCAAGTAGAAAGCGCAGTAATTGTTGCACCTAATATGCCATGCAAGTTGAGGTTTTGTCCGGTTAAAAAGAAATTCGGCAATTTGGTTTGTGGCGCAATCAATGTTTTAACCGGATCTTTATAATCTTTCACAATTCCATATAAAGAACCATCATCAGTCCCGAGATAATCTCGATAAGATAAGGGAGTTGCTACATAATAAGATTGAATGCAATCTTTCAACCCGGGAAATTTTTCTTGCACAACATTCAACAGAATTTCAGCTTTTTGCTTTTTGAAATCATCATAAGCATTTCCTCGCTCTGTTGGCTTTGTAGTAGTGTTGAATGTTTGTTCCCATTCTTTCACTTCGGCGTAATGCATATAAGTAAGAACAGATAACACATCGGCATACTCTTTTGTTTTGGATGAAGGTGACAAGAACAATGCATATCCAAGCGGCCAGTTTTCTGCAGAATAGTTTTGCATGTTCCAAACTGCGCCTTCTTTATGCCAATAATAATTAGAATTGAAATATCTGAATGAATCCTTTTTCAAAACAACATTCACGCTAAAGCAAGAAATAGAATTTTCTAAACTTTTAATACGGTTTTTATATGCCGGTTTAATAAGATTCGTCTTTAAAATTTCCATCGTTTTCACGGGATGTATATTGGAGATATAGTTTTTTGCATATAAGTTGCTTCCATCCTGCAGCTCAACATACTTCACTATACCATTTTCTTCAGCAATTTTTTTTACCTCATTATTCGTCAAAACTTCGCCATTGTTTTTGCGAATATTTTGCGCCAGCAGTTTTGCAATTTGCGACCCGCCGTCAATGCATTTCCAGGAGCTTTCAATATAACTGTTCAATATCAAAGAATGAACATAAAATGGTGTTTTTGCTGATTGACCGGCATACAAAATATTATTTCCTGCAAGCACTGCCTGCAATTTCTTATTTAATGTTAATGATTCAATAAATGTTTTTGTATCGATCTCCAACACATCTTGCTTTTCGCTGTATTGCCCGCCACTTCTCAAATTATATAAAGGAAATTTTTTGCAGATAGATTGGATTGTTTCGCAATAATTTATTATCGCATTTTTTTCATCCGGAAAATATTCAGATAATCGTGCAATGAAATTATCATAACCTTGAGCAAGTGGATATTCATTTTCGTCGTTGTCTATAATAATTTTATCAAATGCATCTTCATCCATTTTCTCCAGCTTCAATTTTTCCATCAAACCAAGATATTTGAATATCTGATAAAGGTTTTGTCCTTTATCCAATCCACCGATATAATGAACACCAGAATCAAAGATTACTTTGTCGCGGCTGAAGGTTTGCAAACAACCGCCAATCTGTTTGTTTTTTTCGAGCACACAAACTTTCATCCCTTCCATGCTCAGGATATTGCCACACACCAGACCTCCGATGCCGCTGCCAATAATGATCACATCATACTGCTGCATGAAAAGATGTAGTTTGCTTTTTGATTACAAAAATTATATTAGAAGTATTATCGTTCGGATCAATTTCCTGATATTGCATTTTATGCAACGATGCCATTTCGCGTATGAAGCTTGCTTTTAAAAATGATAGCCCACTGTCTGTTGTTTTATTAAATGAAAAAAACTTTGTGGAAAAGAATTCAGTTCTTTCTGTTTTTTTATGCCTCTCAGTCATTTCACTGTTACCGTCTCTGATTACAAGAATTCCGTTTTCATTCAGACTGCTCATGCATTTTTGTATTACCTCTTTTTGCTGAGCTGGTTGAAGATAATGCAACATATCAGCAAGAACAATTCCGTCATACTTTTCGAATTCGAACCTGGTAATATCAACATGCATGAAATTTATTGAATCATTTTTGCTGAAACAATGATTGGCTGTTTCAATCTTGTCATCATCATAATCAATTCCTGTTATTGCTCTTTCATTTGAAGCGAAATAGAGTATGTAACTCATGAATCCATAACCGCACCCACCATCTAAAATTTTACCTTTTTTAGGTAACAGCTCATGAAAAATGTTATAATTCTTTTCAAGCCTCGTTTTTATTTTCATGTACCATTCGAGCACAGGTCCTTTGTATATATAGTTATAAATAAGTTGTTCTCTGAAATAATCCGGCGTTTCCATTTCATCTCTGAATTTTGCAAATTCTTCACGAAAATATCTGCCAATCACTTTTGCTCTTTCTGAATAACCACTTCCGAAATGCTTATCGTTCGATTTTATTCTTGGCAAAAATTTTAATGTCACTCTACCGTCTTTCAGCATGCCATCATTTTTGCCCATCGTATAATTTGTGCCATGAATCATGATTGGCAGGATATCAAGGTTTAGTTTTTCTGCAAGAAAAAATGCGCCTTTATGAAAACGTTTCATATTGCCATCAATGGAGCGTGTGCCTTCAGGAAATACGACTGCTGAATATCCATGTTTGATTCTATCTGCAATCAGATCAATACTGCTGTCTGCTCCTTCAATCACTGGATAATATTCTGCCATCCTGATTACAAATCCGAAAACAGGAGAGTTCCATACTCTTCGGTTTGTGAATAAAATCAATTTTGGGTGAAGCATCACAGTCGATAAAATATCTAAAGAAGATTGATGATTGCAAATCACAACTGCTGGTTTTGAAAAATCTTCTCTGTTGGGGTTAATGACTGTCTTTTTCACATTGCCCATAATATACATGAGCGACCAGCAGAATTTCGAAATGCAAAAATGATAAATGTATTTGCCTTTTTCTTTGCTAAATGGATTTAGCTTGACGAATATGAAACCTAATATTACCAGAATGAAACTTGCAATGAAAAAATATGAGAATGCAAAAGTTGATTTGGCAAGACTAAAAAACGTCCATGGAAACCTCCTTTTTTCAACTCTGTTTTTAATCAGAATATTGAACAGGAACGGGATTAGTATTTGCGACATGACAACTACACAAGCTATCCCTACAATAGAAATAATAGCAATTGATTTCAGCGCAGGGTGTTTCGCGAAAATTAAAACGCCAAGACCTGCAATGGTTGTGATGGCAGAAAGAAAAATGGATGATTTGTAAGATGACAAATTTTTCTTTCCTGTTTTATATTCCTGCAAAAGCCCGTCCATAATGAATAAACTATAATCATCACCCAGACCGAAAATGAAAGCTGAAATAATAATGTTGATGATGTTGAACTGCATGCCGAAGATTTCCATGATACCAAGTATCCAGATGAATGTGATGAACATCGGCACAAACGAAATAAGTGTGAGTTCAATCCTTCCGTAAGTAATAAGCAAAACTGTGAATACAAGAATAGATGACATTAATGCAATACTGGTGAAATCTGAATTGATGATTTCAACAAATTTTGTAGTGAGGTATTGTTTGTCAAGTACAGTTGTGCTTGCCTCATTCTCAAAAAGCTTGTAAACTTTTTGTTTGTTTTCTGCTGAAACCTTCACCAATGTTACAACTGTTGACTGATCTGGTTTTTCAGTGATGTAATCATCCAAAAATGATTTTCGTAAACCAACCATTGTTGATGTATCGGCAGGCAGAAAATTGGTATTTAACAGTGCCTTGAATTTCCCGAAAGTGCTTGGAGAGAATTTTAAAGCAGCCCCTTCTTTTTCTAATGTAGAAATGAGCTGTTGTTTTTTATCTGCCGTCCAGTAATTATTCCAATTTGCGATTTTTACTTTTTGTGATGAGTCGGAAATGATCAGTGATGAAACACCGGAATATTTTTTTACTATTCCTTTTTGTTTCAGTTCTTCAATTTTGCCGGATAGTTTTTCATTATTCTCCAATGCCTCATTCAAATTTTTCCCTTCACTTACCAGATAAACCGACTGCAATGAAAACGCATTAATCGAATTCAGTTTTGATTGAGCTTGTTTTAGTTTTTCCGGCATGTAATTCATGCTCGCCAAATCATTTTCGAAACCTACTTTTTGAGCTGTATAAAAGAATACGCCGGTGAGTAGAATAATAATGACGACCAGATATTTATTGTATTCAGGGTGATAAGAAGCGAGCTTATCAATCCATGAATTTTCAATGGCAATATGTTGCTGCTGTTCTTTTTTTGAAGCGATGAGGTGCGGCAAAAAAATAAGCGAGCATAATGATGCGCCGATTAAGCTGAATGCTGCAAACAAGCCGAGGTCTTTCAGCATCTCTGATTCAACAAGTTCGAGACATAAAAAGCCACCAATAGTCGTGAAGCTGCCGACAGTCAGCGGCATTGTCAAATCCTTAATAACGTCATGAATACTTTTTGTGTGGCGGTAATGATTGAAGACATGCAGCGAATAATTCACGGCAACTCCAAGCACAACGGAACCTGCGCCGAGAGCAATCACAGAAATAGTTCCTTTGATAAAATAAATTGCTGCGAGAGAAAATAATGCGCCAAACAGCACTGGAATAAGAATAATAAAAGGCGCTCTTTTTTTCCTGAAATATAATCCGATGAAGAAAATTAAAAAGAAAACGGTGATGCCTTGTGTGTATAATGAATCTTTTCTTAACTGCAGCGCATTACCAACCGAGACAGCGGTTGCTCCAAAATAACTTGCATCAATATTTTTGAAACCAGATTTAGTTAAACTGTCTGTTATTGTATCAATGCCATTTAATAATTTTTCATTTTCCCCGGTATTGTTCGGCGGATATGCTGGAACGATAAATAGTAATAAATGTTTATGGTCTTTGGTGACGACATAGTTGTTGTATAGTTCGTAGTTTTCATCGTATTGCAATGACTGCATTTTTTTCAAGCCCAGATAGGAAATGCCGACAGGATCTTTGCTGATGATTGTTTTTAGGGCAATACCAGCGGGAGAAGTCAGTGTTCGAAAATCATTTGCTAATGTTTCCTTTATTTTTTCAGGAGTAATTAATGTATCAATGGTTTTATAATCCTGTTCATTCAAATAAATAGGAAGGTGATCAGTAATACTTCCAAACAAGCCGAGTGTTGCGCTGTCATCTACTTTGTCATTTATTTTTTTGATGTAAGGAGATAATTTTTGCTGAACATCAGCAGTGAAATTTTCTGCAAAGGAAACCAGGCTATCAGGTTGTGCGTCGGCATTTGAATCTTTCAGCGAAATCATCACCACTAGTTTGTCAAGAAATTTGGAGTTCTGAAAAACCTGATTGAGTTTTTCTATTTTCTTGTCTTTAGGGAGGACTTTTGAAATGTCTTCTTCAAAATGGATGCGTGAAGCAAAAAAAGCGATAAAAAGAAATGACAAAAGAAAGCAGAGCCAGAAAGCTGTTTTCCGGTTTTCGAAATAATTGTATATGCTGATAAAAAACTTTTCCATGCTTTGTTTCTATAGTGCAATTTCAACATTCAGGCAATTGCGGATAGTTATGGCTGCTGCACATTGTCCAATAGAATTCCTTCCGTACAAGAGTGCGACGCAACGACTGCTCGATAGAAGTAATATCGTCCGGGACATAGACATAAAAAAAATTACAAAATAATACCGTTGTATTTTCTCAGAACTATAAACCATAAACTATAAACTTTTCTTCTTCATCAATTTCAGCAGTACTAACGTCAACAGCCAACCGATAATGCCCATGATGATGGCAAGGATAATGCTGCCTGCAATATATTGTTCTGCATTCTGCTTAATGGATGTGAGTGTTATTCTCCAGCTATATTTCATGTGCACCGCATTTTCACCCATCCACCATGCGCCGGTTTTGTAGCTTAGGTAGATTATGAATGGAATGAGCGGTGCGAAACTGATATGAGCTGCAAGAATCACCAACGCTTTGTTGAGTCTGAAAAGAATGGCAAGCGCGACCGCCGTTAACAGTTGAAAACCCCAGATTGGGATGATGCCCATGAACATGCCGAAGCCCACCGAAATTGCTTTGATATAATCAGGCTGGCTGCTCTCCAATAAATATTTGCTGATATATTCCCTGCTTTTTTCTTTGTTAGTAATGGCACGCAAAAAATTTCTTGGCCTTACATATAAAAAGGTTTCCAGCACGAGAAATGTATTTAAGATGCTGATCCGAACTGTGTCCTTGAACGGTCGAAAATGAGAAATGCGTTCTTCTTTCGGTGGATAATAAACGGAAACAGGGATTGCTTTTATGTTCATGCCTTTCCATGCCGCACGAACCAAGACTTCAATTTCAAATTCATATTTAACTGTGCGAAAACGGATTTCTTTTAATGGCAACAAAGGATATAAGCGATAACCGGATTGTGTGTCTTCCAATGTAATCCCCGTTTCAACTTTGAACCAGAAATTAGAAAATTTATTTCCGAAGCTGCTTTTGTTTGGAACATTTTCCTGATTCAAATTTCTTTCGCCAATAATGATGGCATTTTTTTCTGTTTCTAATTTGTCTAAAAATAAAGGAAGGTCTTTGGCATAATGCTGCCCATCGGAATCGATCGTTATTGCAAATTCAAAACCTTTTTCAACAGCGTTTTCAAATCCTTTTCTGAGAGCCCAGCCCTTGCCTGCATTTTTATCATAGCTAACAATATGAACAAATGAAAAAGAAGAGATGATATTTTTTGTGTTGTCAGTCGAGCCGTCATTCACTACTATAATGTCGGGCGTGAACGATGCGACATCGCTTATCACAGATGCAATCGTTGAAGCGTTGTTGTAAGTCGGGATAATAACACAAGCTTTCAACCGCCTGAACCGCTCACTGAACGTCTCTTGAATTTCCATTTGCATTTTTCATTTCTTGCCGGTGAAAAAATTTCAACCCAGCAATTTAAGTAGCCTACAAATTTACGGCTAAGCAATCAAAGAAAAGCAGTTGTCATCAATGAGATGATATATTTAATATAGATGTCACTGTATTTACTTCAGGCAACCATTATATCTTTTATTTAATATCATAATTCGGCTGCCATTCAGTATCTTCCGCAAATGCAAAAACTCGAGCTGAAACCCGAATATGATGTTATTGTAATCGGCTCCGGAGTTGGCGGCTTGACTGCGGCGGCTTTGTTGAGCAAAGCAGGTTTTTCGGTTTGTGTGCTTGAGAAGGAACCGCATGTTGGCGGCTATCTCGCCGGCTTCAGAAGAAAAAATTTTTTATTCGATACTGCAATTCATTGGCTGAATCAATGTGAGCCCGGCGGTCTGGTTTTTAAATTGTTTGATATCATTGGCAATGATTATCCTGCTGCTGAGCCTCAAAAACGAATCAGAAGATACAAAGGCGAAAGTTTTGATTACCTCCTTACAAATAACCCTGATGAATTACGAGATCAATTAATAAATGAATTTCCTCTCGAAAAAAAAGGGATAGAAAACTTTTTTAAAGCCGCAAAGAAATTAGGCGGGTCATTTAAAAATTTCAGTAGTGTTTTTCGCTCAGAAGAATCTATGAATTTTTTTGAGCGGATGCGGAACAAGATGCACATGCTTAAATTTGTGATCCCGTTCATTCCTTATGTAATGTACAGCGGGCAGAAAGGATTCAAAAAAGGCCTGAAACGTTTTTTCAAAGATGAGCGGCTTCATAAAATTTTTGCATCGGAAACAGAATTGCTTGGATGCCTGGTGCCCATCGGATGGGCATATTATGGCGATTTTCAAAGCCCGCCAAAAGGAGGCAGCCAGATGATCCCCAAATGGCTGCAATATGTTGTGGAGCATTATCAAAATCATGTTTACTTTAAATGCAAAGTGAATGAAATTTTGGTTGAAGGTAATACCAGCAAGGGCGTTCGCTTTGAGCATCGGGGGAATGAATATCTTTTAAAAAGCAAATATGTGGTGGCTGCCTGTGATGTTGAAACACTGTATGAAAAAATGCTTCCTGCCGGGACAGTGCCTGATAAACTATTAAAAAAGTTAAGAAAGGCTGAGCTTTATAGCTCATCTGTCACGATCTCTATTGCGCTGGATTGCCCCACAGAAGCGCTTGGCTTTCATGAGGAATTGGTGCATGTTGTTGATGAAAATGAAAGTTTTGATGCATATAGCAGCGGCGATCCTTTGAAAAGCGAGATCAGCATTCTTGCTCCTTCGCTGAGGGATAAATCACTTGCTCCTGAGGGGCAAGGCACACTTACTTTATATATGCCTGCTATTATGGATTATGAAAATAACTGGCACACAGCAATAGATGAGCAAGGGAATTATGTGCGTGGCGACGAATACAAAAAATTGAAGAATGAGATTGCAGAGATAATTATTAGCAGGGTAGAAGAAAAAGTTGCTCCAGGATTGCGTTCTCATATTCTCTTTTATGAAGTTGCAACTCCGGTTA
>DATGIX010000012.1:0-51572 GCA_035295505.1 Puia sp.
AAAGCTTTGTTCATCAAGACACAAAAAATAAGCGGCAATTAAAATGATCAAACTTAATAACAGTAATAAGTTCCCATATTTTGTAAGCTTTGTTTTGATCAGCGGCCTGAATTGGAACAAGGCCGCAATGCTCACTCCAGCCAATAAGCCGTCAAGCCTGCAATAAGAGATATAGTAAATCCATTCCTGCCAGTATACCCATGCATCATCTTCATTTGAAAAAGGCACGAAAAAATGCTGATAAGAATAATATCTGATTGCGAAACCGAAAATGAAAAGCAAGAGCAACAACCAAAATGCTTTTTTGAAAATTTTAAAATGAATAAGTGCAATCAATATGAGCGGGAACAATAAGTAAAACTGTTCTTCGATACAGAGTGACCATGCATGTGAAAATGTGCCTTGCGTTCTCAGGTCGAGTCCGAGGTTTTGTGTGAATGTGAGAAACTTCCAAAGGGGCGCAAGGCTTTCACGCTCTCTCACAAACGGAAGACAAAAATAAATAGCTACTACAACCAGATAGAGCGGGATAATCCTGAAAAACCTTTTTAAGAAAAAATCTTCTATTGAAAATGTTTTTCGTTTAGCTATTTCTGCGAAAAGTTGTGAAGCGATCAGGTACCCGCTCAGCACAAAAAATAAATCAACACCTGTCCATCCGAATTTGCTGATGCTATTTGTCCATTGCGGATGCGGAAATATTCTTCCATAGTGATACACAAAAACAAGTATGATGGCTAATGCTCTCAAATGATCGAGGCCAAAAAGTTTATTTGGGGTTTGTGGGTTTACAGAGCCTTTCTGATTAGTCATAAAATTATTCTAAGGTAGCGAGCATGAATTTTTCCTGCAGCATTTAATAAATTGATTTAAATTAGTGAAAATATATTTTATGTCAAGACTAACTAAGCACAATCATTTTACTAAATTATTATTAACAGGTGTGATGACCTTGCTCATCACCTGCGTTTATAGCTGCGGGGGAAGCAGCGATGCACCCAAAGAAGAGAAAAAAGACACGGCAACCATGACCGCTCCCGTTGATACGAGCGCAAAAGTGAAGGCAGATACGACTAAGAGTGATACGTCCGGGAAAGGCGGACAGCCATCTCCGGGAGGGCATTAATAAGTAGTTGAACTTATTTGAGAAAATCAATCAAAGATCTTCATATCAAATTTCTTTGATTGATTTTTTATTGTTATTATCATGCAGGTAAAATAATTATGAACTCAGCACCTTCACCATCTTTTGTGTTTGCTTTCAATTCTCCATTATGTGATTTAATAATATCGTAACTCAGGGATAAGCCCAATCCCGTTCCTTTACCTGTTGGTTTTGTTGTGAAGAATGGTTGAAAAATCTTATCTAACACATGTTGAGGAATGCCATTGCCATTGTCTTTAACGCTGATGGATATCTTATTTGAGCCAATTCCGGAAGCAGCTTTTATAAGCTTTGTGGCAACTGTAACGGTCGGTTCGAAGCTTTCAAAATCTAACGAGCCTTTTGCAAGACTGTTCTTCTTTTCGCTCACTGCATAAAATGCATTATTGTACAAATTCAGAAGAACTCTCCCGATATCCTGAGGCACAATATTTATTTTCCCGGCATGCTCATCGAAATCGGTTTTCATAGTGGCAGTGAATAATTTATCTTTTGCCCGGATGCCGTGATAGCTTAATCTTAGATACTCGTCCGCTAGTGCATTAATATCTGTAAGTTCTTTTTGACCTGTGCTCCTGCGCGAATGCTGCAACATGCCTTTCACAATGGCATCGGCTCTTTTGCCATGATGATTTATTTTTTGCCCGTTTTCTGCAATGTCATTTGCAATGGCTTTCACTTCTTCCAGGTTGCCGCTCTCAATTTCATTTTTCATTTCTGTGATCAGCTCCGCATTTACTTCAGAAAAATTATTGACGAAATTCAAAGGGTTCTGGATCTCATGGGCAATGCCCGCTGTGAGCTCGCCAAGCGAAGCCATTTTTTCAGATTGAATAAGCTGTGCCTGTGTGGTTTTTAATTCCTGCAATGTATATTGTAATTCATTTTTTTGATTTTCCAACATCAGGTTTGTTTTTTTTCGGATGCGATTGATCCTGAATTGCAGGAATGCCAAAACCATGAATGCGACAATCCCTGCAAGCAATGCATAGGTTTTAATTTGATTCCGGATTTGCAATTTTGCTTCTTCCAATTCCCGAAGCCTTAGCTGTTCGCCAAATGTGATATCCTGAAACTGATTAATTTTTTCTCTGCTTTCAATAGAATCTTTCAAGATGATCATCGTTTCCTGATATGCAAATGCGCTGTCAGGTTTATTATTATGCTTGTATAATTGCGATAAAAAAATACTTGCATCAAGCGCTCTGATCAAAAATCTGTTTTCAGACGAGATGGCAAAAGATTCTTTTCCATAATAAATTGCCGAATCAGCCTGATTGCGATGCTCAAAAATTTTTGCAAGGCCAAGCAGGCTTTCTGCATAGGTAGTGTTGTCGCCTGTTGAACGCACCAACGGAAGTGCTTTGGTGAAGTTGATAAACGCTTCCTCGAAATTTTTTGACTTAAGATAAATATTGCCAAGGTTATTTAATGCTGTTCCTGTTATCAGATCATTCCCGGCTTTTATAGATTTTGCATAACATCTTTTTGTGTATGCAAGTGCTGAATCAAGCTCATTCTTCTTCTCATAAATTTCACCGATGTTGAGCAGGCTGTATAAAGAAAGTTCCTCGAAATGGTTTGATGTGATGATTGAATCTGCTTGCTTTGCATACACAATCGCTTTGTCATAATTTTTGGTGTTGTCATACACCAGCGCAATGTCAAGATAAACACTGGCGATATTATCGGAATAACCTCTGATCTCTTCTATCTTTAATTGCTCTATATAAAATTCAAGCGCTTTGGGGAAATTGCCAATGCTGTTGAAAGCTGACGCCATCACGTTCAATGACCACGACTCACCCTTTATAAATTTTTTTTCTTTGGATGCAAAATATGCCTGCTGCGCATAGAATAATGCTGAATCAGGTTTTGTATCGCGGTAAGCAAGCCCCAACTGATAAGTCAAGACTATTTTTCCGGTATCGGTTTTCTCATTTCTTATCGCACTATATAAACTGTCGATTTGTCTATTCTGTGCAACTGAGAAAAATGATGGCAATAACAGAAGTATCAGCAGAAATGCTACTTTCATTGAGTCTGTCAATAATAGATTGATTAAATTGTAGTGAAAAATTAAGATTTTAAAACCAAACCATGGCTGTTGCTAAGCAAATAGTTTTTGTTGTATGCTTCAGCATATTTTCAATGCTTGCAAAATCGCAGAACAAATATGCGCTTTTGATTGGCATTAACGATTATTATGAAGTGAAAGGTATCAAAAGCGATGTTAGCCTCCACGGCTCGGTGAACGATGCTAATTCTATCAGAGATTTGCTGATCAACAAATTTGATTTCAAAAGCGCAAACATAGATACCCTTTATGATGCTGCTGCAACAAGAGATAATATTGTTGAGGCACTCAATAAAAAACTAAAAGAGTGCAAAAGGGGCGATGCGATGGTTTTTTATTATTCCGGTCATGGCGTGTATTTATATAATTCAGACGAAGCGAAGGACTCAATAAAAAGGGGGATGAATCAGGCAATGCTGACGAGCGATTTGTATAACTACGATGACCACCTGAAATGTTTTCTGCGTGATTTTTCGCTGAAGAAGTATTTCAATCTTTTTATTGATAAAAAAATAGTGCTCACTACTATTTTTGATTGCTGTTTTAGCGGAAACCTTGCAATGGCGGATCCTCATGCTGATTTATCAGAAAGGACAAAATCAATAGACGTGCAGGATCTGATAGGAAGATTGGTTGAGAAAAAAAGCGACCCTCAGTTGTTTATTGATAGTATCACGGGCATGCCTACCGGAAAAGTGCAAGGATGTCTTACTGATTCAACAGGTGAAATAATAGATAAAACGGATTCAGATGAAGACGGAGTTCCGGATTGCAGGGATAAAGAAAAATTTACTCCGAAAGAGTGCAACCCTGTAAATCGAGATGGAGTTGGGTCATGTTCTTTCGATTATATGTTACAGGCATTTCAAAAAACACTTGACAGATACGATGCATCGGAATTTAAAAACAGAAATGTAAATTCAATTGATAGAGACAAAGCATTCAGCGCAACGGCTGTTTTAAATATTTCCGAAAAAGACACTATTCAAAGACCGGTTTACAGGAAGGACTCAAGGTTTCTTTTTATTTCCGCGACAAACGATGTGCAAAAAGCTGTTGAGTTCAAAGACGAAAACGGAGTGATCCATAGTTTCTTCACTGCTTCAATCATGAGGGTTTTTAAAAATGCGCCGCCTGATGTTCCTGTTGAAGACCTGTTTCAGAAAATTGTCGACGACATGAATGGCTATCACCGCAACCAAAACCCTACACTATATTCTGACCCTTTACGAAAGAAAAATAATTTGATAGGAATAAAATTACAGAAGTAATTAACGTAAAATCATCATCTGGTTTTTTTAAGAAATGATTCTGCTGTTTTCAGCTCAGATCTTTTTGTACTGGAAGAATTTGCAATTAAAATCAATTGCTGGTAATAATGCTTTGCTTTTTCTGTGTTATTAAGCCTTTCGCTTGCCTGAGCTGCACCATATAAACCATTAAATCTGTTGGGATGATTTTTTAAATCCGCTTCATACGCTTTCAGGGCTTCATCTGGTTTGTTTAATTGCATTAACATATCTGCCAATAATTCTTTAGCAGGAATTACTTCTCCGGGGGTAACCGGGCTTTTTTCGGTTCTGTCTTCCATATCGGCAGCCGTGGTCATCATCTGTAATGCTTCGCTCATTTTCTTTTCTTCAAATAGAATCCATGCTTCACCGCTTTTGATCTGGATCATTACCTGATTGGCTTTGTACAAATCTTTTTGCGCGGTTAATGTGTCGTAAATAATATTTAAATCCTTTAGTTCAGCTCTTGCTAAATTCAAATCATTAATATGAGCCGACCCTAATAACCTTGCAAAGTGTATGATTGCTTCTTGCCATGGAAATTTTTGCCATGGAAAATCAACAGGAGACAATGTAATGCCTGCTGCTTCTTTCCACATTTTGTTTTCAAGAAAATAACGGGCAGGGATAGCCGCAAATGCATACGCATCTTTAAAATTCACCGGATAAACCTCATGAATTGTTTTAAGATAATCATATTGCTCTTTTGCATGATCGTTATCTCCTTTTTGCAAATAAGCATACACGAGATAATCCATCCCATGCAGCTCTTCGTCCCAATGACCTTTTATCCCGGCATTTTCAGCATAACATTTTGCAGAAGCAGTAGAAACAAGATTGGATTGAATGCATTCATCCCATAATCCCAACCTCGTGAAAATATGAGAAGGCATGTGTTGTGCATGAGCTGAAGATGGCGCTATGGAAGCATATTTTCTAGCTGCAGGCAATGCCAATGACGCAAGTTGCGGATAGTCATAAGTGTGAATGATATAATGCACAATGCCCGGGTGGTCAGGTTGGTTGGGATATAGGCCCGATAAAATGGCACCGGCTTTTTTTTGATTAGCAAAAGTTTTGTCCGTGGGATCTGCTGTGCCATCAAGGACTAATGCATAAAATATGGCAGCTTCTTTGTCATCAGGATATTTCTTGTAAAGTCTTTCCATCGCCTTTTGAAAATTTATGGAACGTGTATGATGATCTGTTTTCTCCCAATCTTGATAGAACACAGTGATGGCATTGATATAATCTGTTTCTCGTTTTGTTTTTTGTTGCAGCGACTGTGCAATTGAAATAGCTTTAGTTCCTTTTTCTAATTCGGATTTTGTTGGTGGCGATGGCCAGATCTGATGATAATTGCACATGGCAACTCCCCAATACGCCATTGCGCATTCCGGAGCCTTATCAATGATTTTTGCAAACAATTTTTCAGCTTCATCATATTCAAAAGAATGAAGCAAAGCCATTGCGAGGTTAAAATCTTTTTTTACTTTTTCAGGGCAGGATGTTTCAAATTCAACAGAGCCTAATTGTTTGTCAGGCGGCCCGCACAGCACAACCTCTCCATGCTTTAGATTGATTGCATTAATGGCTTCACTTGCGGGAGCTGAATTTCTTTGTTTGCATGATGTGAGCATTAGTATTACAATGCTCAAAAAAATAATTGAAATGTCCTGCACTTTTTGTTTCATGCCAGATTAGGATTTTACAAGAAACTTAATAGATTATCAGATAGATTATTTCCTCATGAACACGAACTGCCCGCCAAGATCGTCTACATTCCTGATAGGATAATATTGCAGTGTAAGGTGAGTTGTGTTTGTGTATTGATTTTTGAAACTGTCAATCAATTGTTCCGCAGTTATATAATGCTGATGATTTTCCTGCAACGCCAATCTCAGATATTCGATGAAATCGCTTTTATCAGGAACAGCAGTGCGGTTTCCGCTTGCGAGCAGTTTTCTACTTTTATCTTTATACGCTTCGGCAACAGGCGCAGGGGCATCTGCAGAAATATCTCTGAACAACGAACCTGCGAAGCAGGCATCTGCTACAAATAAAATATGCTTTGCTTTTGAATATTTTATTGTGCGCAGCAGATCGTCGCTGCTGATATAAGTGCTCAACAGATTTTTCACTGCATCCTGCGGCACCAAAAAACCTTCTTCTGACTGATCAGGCTGCGTGATCATTTGCCCATGTCCTGCATAAAAAATAAACAGGTTGTCATTATCAGACATTGCATTTGCTTTTTTAATGATCGATTCTAAAATATTTGCTCTTGTCGCATTCACCAATGTGTCTGTATTCTCGGGTGCAAACACATAATTATTCACAAGCAGGTTGTAAATTTTAAGCATATCACTTTTAGGCCCTTGCAATGAAGGAATATTTTTATCAGCATAGTCAGTTTCTGCAATTAATATAGCATGATAAACAGGATTGTAATTGAGTGTTGAATTATCTGCTTTGACAACCGGTGCACCGCCTGCAACATTTTTTCCTGTCACAATCTGAACATTCTGTGAAATGGAATTGGCATGTTTATCGGTGGCAACAATGGTGAACACATTCACACCTGCATTTAAATTTACGGTTGTGTCAAAATATCCGTTCTCTTCGACTTTTAACGGAGTATTATTAAGCATGATGCTTTTGATTCCGCTCGCATCAACAGCTTGCCCTCTTATGCGTTGTTTGGTCGTGGCTACTTTATCATCTTCAACAGAAATGGAACGCGTGTTTGCATCCGGCTCCAGCATGTTAATAACCGGCGGTGCATTATCTGTTTGAACCAACGCTTCTTTTTTCTGTGACAGTTTTTGTAAAGCTGCGCTTACTTCCGGTTCATGTTCGTTCATGATCAAAGCCTGTTCATAATATTGTTTGGCAGCATCCGGATTGTTCAGTTGTTCCAGCACATATCCTTTCAATGCAAGAATGGAAGAATAGCCGCGCTTGCCATAATTTTCACTGCCCTCTGTTTTGTTTTTTGTGTTATATAATTTTTCAGCCTGACTCAAATTGGTTAATGCATTCGCATAATCATTCTTAGAAAGGTTTTGTGTAACAGTCTCGATATATTTTTTAAAAAATTCCCAGAAAGGTTCATCGATATAACCTTTCACATATCTGGCGCGGAAATCATTATAATAACTCACTGCTTCCTGAAAACGATAAAGCCTTGCGAGCGGTTCAATAATATTAATGATGACATAAGGACGCTCTCTGTTCACGTCCATTGCAATCGCTTTCTTAAAATCATTCACAGACAATTCATACTGGCCGTTGGATAAATAAGCAAGGCCCCGGTTATTGAAGGCATAAGAAAGTGTTGAATCAAACAAAATGGCTTTGGTAAAATCATCAATAGCGAGATCATACATTTTTTTGTTGTTATAGACCATGGCACGGTTGCCGTAGGCAACTGCATAGTTCGGTTTCAGGCTTATTGATTTATTATAGTCGAGAATGGCAGAATCATAATATTTCATCGCATGAAAAGCGTTAGCCCGATTGTAGTAGTTGATCGCATTGTTTGGGCTGATATCGATGGCATCGCTATAATCCAAATAAGCATTGTCATAATCTTTAATAGCAAAAAATAAATTGCCTCTTATCTGGTATGCAAATTCGTAATCGGGATTCAGCTTGATTGCCTTGTCTAAATTTTTCAGAGCTTCATCATATTGCTTGTTTTTATACAGATTAAGCCCTTTGTTGGCATAATCCTGTGCCGTTTGTGCATGAAGCGGTTTGATAGCGAACAATACAAATAAACAGATAAATATTTTCCTGATAACGATATCTGTTTTCATAATTTATTTTTTAAAGGATTTTATTGATGATTCATATCGATAAAAAAACAAACAAGCTGCTGTTCCGACGCATCAGAACTGAAACTGATTTTGTTATTGCTGAAGTTAATGTTTTTCATCGGAATCATCTGGTTGCTGTATAATGACTTGATAGTTTCATACATGGACGAAGATGATTTTGAAATGCTGTTTTTCAGTTCGTTAAAATCAATGGCAGATTTGCTATACAAGACACAGATCCTGTCGCGGTTTGCATCCGCATTGAGCGTGTAATGTTTTTCCTCGGAAGGAAGATAGATGGTTTCATTCGCTGAATTTACAACCGGGCTGATATTTGCTGCATAAGGAAATAATGATGAAACTGTTTTATTGTCATCGATAGAAAATATATAAACAAAGGCAGGAGCGTTGGTGGTGAATTTTATTTTGAATTTCGTTCCGCCCGGATAGTTTCCTGCAAATATATATTTGGAGAAAATCGCTTTGCTATCGTCCTGAATGATGGAAGCGCTCATGTCAATTTTAGTGAGCGCAACAGGCATCAATGACTGATCATTCCCAAAATCATCAGTCAGCACAAAATCAAGGCTGCCTCTCAATTGTGGAGTTAAACTTCTTGAAGCATCATTATATACTTCACGATCCATCAGTTCAAGTGAATAGGAGCCATATTGCATCGCCTGATCATAAGTGAGCCAGAAAAAACCATTATTGCCCCAATCGCTTCCCCAACTGTTCATCACTTCAAATGAGCCGCCAAATTTATTATCATCATAACCGATCAGGCAAATGGCATGGCTTCCAACAATGGAATCACCGGCACTTGATTTCCATGCGCCATCTTTGCCCACATTAAAAAGGCTGCTGAAACATTTTATGCTGCAGATAACAGGTTTTTTTTCTGACAAACTTTTTTTAATAGCAATGATTTCATTTTTAGTTATTCTGCCAAAGGTGTTTGTCAAAGAAGTGTATGCTTTGATAATATAATCTTTGGCTTTATTCCTTGTTGTGTTGTCAATGCTGCCCACACAATCAGGAATGTTTTCAGAAAGCAAAATAGCTCCGGTGTCCCTCAGGGTTTTTAGAGCAGGTTCAATTTTTGCACCCATCGTGCAATTGTTATCGCCCGGTATTTTCACATAATAATATAAATAAGAAGGTGAGAACACGGCAGCTTTTATTTTATCTGGATCCGTGATCTGATGCTGAATGCAATAACTTATTGTGCGTGCTGCATATCCGGTGCTCCACGCAACACAAGTACCCTGATTACCCTGATGTCCGGGCACAGGCGCGTATTGTTTTAAAGAAACAGAAGCGGGCAAATCCTGTAAATCTCTTGTTGCCCGCTGTGCAGATTTTGAGATCTTGTTGAATTCGGTTTCATCTGTGTTGTCGCCGGTAAAATACCTTTTATTGGTTTGCGCGTATGAAATTGAAAACAAGAAAGTGCAAGCGAAGAGTAATGCAATAAAATACCTGATTATAGAATTCAGCGATCTCATTTCAGCATAAAGTTCGGTAGTAAAATAATAGAGGCAAACTTTACTTTGTGAACTAATCCGCCTGTTCAAAAAAACTATTCCGCAGACAATATTCCAGCCTCTGCAATATATTAAATCACCTTTCCGTTAAGTTTCTCAACCACTTGCACCTAAGCGTTTTGCATTGTATCTTGTGGCCTTATTTGAAAAGATGAAATATTACCTCAAACTCTTGCGCCCCAAAGACTGGGCAAAAAATCTTTTCTTGTTCATCCCTGCTTTTTTTGCGGGCAATTTATTTGTTTCAAAAGATATACTGCTGCTTCTTGGAGGCTTTGTGACATTTTGTTGTTTCGCCAGCAGCATTTACATCATCAATGATTATCGCGATATAGAGGATGACCGCAAACATCCGCAAAAATGTAAGCGGCCGCTCGCTTCCGGAATGGTTAAAAAAAATGCAGCCGTCCTGATTTGCATATTGCTTATTATTATCGGCAGCATACTTGGGTATTCAGTGGATCACAGCTTTAAATTCCTTTTTGTTACAGGCATTTATTTTTTCATGAATCTTGCTTACTCTTTCGGGCTTAAAAATATTGCCATTCTCGATATTTTGATTTTGGCAGCAGGATTTGTGCTTCGGGTAAAAGGTGGCGCAGTAATCGGCAACATAGACCCTACGCACTGGCTTATTACTATGACTTTTCTGCTTGCATTGTTTATGTCCATTGCAAAGCGACGAGATGATATTTTGCTGAAGATATCAACGGGAATGGATATGCGTAAATCAGTGAAAGGCTATAATCTTGATTTTTTGAACACGATGCTCGGGCTTTTCTGTGCAATCATTATTGTTGTCTATATTTTGTATACAGTTGATACGCCAACATATATTCACTTTAAGGCTTATCGTTTATATTACACAAGTTTATTTGTCATTGCTGGTGTTATGCGTTATCTACAGATAACATTTGTTCAGGAAAAATCGGGCTCTCCTACAGAAATTTTATATAAAGACAGGTTTATTCAAGTTACTCTTCTTTTATGGATTATCAGTTTTTACTTAATAATATATCTGAAGGACTTTGATGTTTTTAATAAAATCAAATAGTATATCTGTAAAAGAATTGTGCTCTATTGAAAACAAAAAAGGGTAAGATGAAAAAGCAAATAGCAAATTGGGGCAATTATCCGGCGATGGAAAGCGATGAAAAGAGCTTTGCATTTGACGACCAATTGCACAAGCTGATCGCAGAAACAGATGGGTTTATCCCTCGTGGGAATGGCCGCTGCTATGGAGATGCGTCTCTTGGCGAAAAAACCATTTCCACATTGAAATATGACAAGATACTTTCTTTCGATATTGAAAACGGGATTTTTGAATGTCAGAGCGGTCTCACGCTTGACCAAATTTTAGAAGTAGTTGTTCCCAAAGGCTGGTTTCTTCCCGTAACTCCCGGAACAAAATTTATTACCGTCGGTGGCGCTGTCGGCAGTGATGTTCATGGGAAAAACCATCATGTAGATGGCTCGTTCAGCAATCATATTATTGAGATGGATATTGTGCTTGCAAGCGGAGAGATGGTTACCTGTTCACCTAAACTGAACTCAGATTTGTTTGAAGCTACCTGTGGCGGCATGGGATTAACAGGCATGGTCACACGAATAAAATTTGGATTGAAGAAAATAGAATCATCTTTTATCGCTCAGAAACAGATTAAAGCAGAAAACCTGGAAGAAGTAATTCGTTTTTTTGATGAATACAAACAGTACACATATTCGGTAGCATGGATTGATTGCCTGAAGAAGGGAAAAAATTTCGGAAGAAGTATTTTGATTTTAGGAGAGCATGCAAAACTGAGCGAACTGAGTGATAAGCAAAAACAAGCACCGCTTCGGTTGCCAAAGAAAAAGCAAATTACATTTCCATTCAATCTTCCTTCGTGGGTGCTGAATTCATTCACGGTGAAGGCATTTAATTTTTTGTATTATTCCAAGAATCTTAAAAAAGAATTGAACAACGTTGTTTCTTATGAACCTTTTTTCTATCCGCTCGATGCTATCTTGCATTGGAACCGTGGTTATGGAAAGAAAGGATTTGTTCAATATCAGTTTGTTCTTCCTTTAGAGGCAAAACAAGGGCTGATAGAAATTTTACAGCGTATCAGTGATAAAGGACTTGGCTCTTTTCTTGCGGTGCTAAAAGTTTTTGGTCATCAGGAAAGTATTATTTCATTCCCGAAAGAAGGATTTACACTTGCACTTGATTTCCCTGTTCGTGAAGGCTTGTTTGAATTCTTAGACGAGCTTGATAAAGTAGTATTGCAATATGGCGGCCGTTTATACATGAGCAAAGATGCGAGGATGAAACCTGAAGTGATGACTGCAGGTTATCCTGAACTCGATAAATTTAAAGCCATCGTGAAGAAATATAACCCGGCAGGTAAAATCCGCTCTATTCAATCTGACAGATTATTTTTGACAAAAAATTAATTCCTTCATGCCAACAGTGCTGATACTTGGCGCCAGTTCCGATATAGCAATTGCAATTGCAAAAAAATTTGCAGCCAATCAATATGATGTGCAGCTTGCTGCAAGGAATATAGAACAGCTAAAGCCATTGCAATCAGATATGCATGTCCGTTATAATGTGGCATGCACAGTTCATGCTTTTGACGCACTTGAATTTTCTTCACACCAACAGTTTTTTGATTCGCTTGTTCCAAAGCCTGATATTACGATTTGTGTATTCGGCGTGATGGAAGATGAAGACAAAGCATTTGAAGATTTCAACAGCGCGCAGCGGATGATCGATACGAATTATACGGGTGCAGTTTCTATTTTAAACGTAGTGGCAAAATATTATTCATCACAAAAGCAAGGAACGATTGTTGGCATTAGCTCTGTTGCAGGCGAAAGAGGAAGACAAAGCAAATTGATTTATGGAAGTGCGAAAGCTGCGTTCTCAGCTTATCTCGCCGGATTGAGAAATAAATTATTTAAAGATAATGTTCATGTCGTGAGTGTAAAACCCGGGTTTGTCTACACCAAAATGACGGAAGAATTGACATTGCCGAAACCTCTTACAGCAAAACCTTCAGAAGTCGCTGATGCAGTATACAAGGCCGTCCTGAAAAAAAAGAACACGGTGTATGTGAAATGGATGTGGAGATGGATCATGCTCATCATTAAAAATATTCCTGAATTCCAGTTTAAAAAAATGAACATTTGAAGCGCCGCATCGCATTTTTTGATTTCGATGGCACCATCACTACCAAAGACACATTGCTGGAAGTGATCAAATTCCAAAAAGGGAATTTTCTTTTTTATCTTGGCTTTCTGTTGAACTCACCTTTTCTAATTGCGTATAAATTAAAAATTATCCTCAACAGCACGGCAAAAGAAAAAGTGCTTTCATTTTTTTTTCGTAAAACTCCATTATCCTCTTTTCAAGAAAAATGCGATGAATTTGCAGATAATAAATTGCCTGAATTCATTCGCGCAAAAGCTTTGGCTGAAATAAACAAGTTAAAAGAATTAAATGCTGAAGTAGTGATTGTTTCTGCATCAGCCAAAAACTGGCTGCAGAAATGGGCAGATGAAATTGGTGTAAAACTTATCTCCACAAATCTGGAAATTAAAAATGATAAACTCACCGGGAAGATTGACGGAGAAAATTGTCACGGTGAAGAAAAAGTAAAAAGAATAAAATCAGTTTACGATTTATCTCAGTATGATGAAATATACTGTTATGGCGATTCTTCCGGTGATAAGCCGATGCTGGCGTTAGCGACATTCTCATTCTACAAGCCATTTCGTTAACTTATTTTCTATTCATAATTTTGGCGGCAAACATTTAATAAGATGAGCACCTCGCTTTCAGCTTTGCGCATACGTTTTGCCGGTGTTGATGATATTCATACAATTGGTTTGCTTGCACGACAGATATGGCCGGATGCCTATAAAGATATTCTGTTGCAAGAGCAGCTTGACTACATGCTCCATCTTTTTTATAGCCCATCGTCTTTGAAAAATCAAATGGTGAATGATAAGCACAGCTTTCTTTTGATTGAAGATGATGAAATCGCTGTTGGCTTTGCTTCCTATTCAGCGACTGGAAAGCCGGATATTTTTAAGCTTCATAAAATATATGTTCTGTCGAACCAACAAGGGAAAGGTCTGGGGAAAATGATTATCGATTTCATTGTGAATGATATCAAGCCAAAAAATGCCACAGCTTTACAATTGAACGTGAACCGAAATAATAAGGCAAAAAGTTTTTATGAGCGGTTAGGCTTCGCCGTTATTAAGGAAGAAGACATCAACATCGGCAATAATTATTTCATGAATGATTATGTGATGGAAAAGAATTTAGTTTGAGGTTTGTAGTTTATAGTTTGTGGTTCTGAAGCTTTGAGTTCAAGAAAATATCGTAAGCTTTAATATAACTATCAATTTCTTTTGAATGCTACACCAAAGAACTACAAACCACAAACTCACTCACTCTCTTTCCCCATAGCAGCCAGCTTCATTTTTTGTGCGGTGTCATGTCCCACATAGCTTTCAATCCTGCCTTCAACAAAATAAATGAGTGGAGTGAGAATAATGGCGACAGTGAATTTGTAGAAGTAATTCATCATGCCAATTGCTAATATTTGTTGCCAGCTAAAAATACCGCTGAATGCAATGAACAATACAATGTAGCTATCTACCAATTGCGAAACTAATGTTGAGCCTGTTGCCCGTAGCCATAAATGCTTATTGCCGGTTTTTCTTTTGATGCTGTGAAAAACGGTGACATCGACAACCTGGCTGACTAAAAAAGCAACAAGGCTGCCGATTATAATGCGCATGTTCTGACCGAAAATTGCCCCAAAAGCAGTCTGGATATTTTCAACTCCCTGCTTGCTGCTGCTGGCGAGCCAGACATCTGCAGGTGGAACACCAATGGCTAAAAAATACATCAGGAATGCATAAGAAATCAGAATGACTGCGGTCCATGAAATTCTTCTCACGGCTCTCGGTCCGTAAAATTCATTCACAATATCCGTTATCACAAATTCCAAAGGCCATAATAAAACACCACAAGTGAGTACAAAAGATAAACCGCTTTGCCCGAAAAGAGAAAAGCTGACAGGATGAACGCCGAGCAGTTTTTCAAGAGAGAAAAGTTTTGTCCCAATCGCTTCAGCAATGAGTGCATTGCAGCAAAAAAAAGCAGTGAAGCCGAGGAAAAGCTTGGTGGGCTTGTCTTTGAGTATGTTGTGGATCATTTCAAAAAAAGTATTAGTTCTGGTATCAAAAAAAGAAAATTAGCGATTATCAGCCAAAGCGGTACAGTTTGTTTTGATAGTTTACCGGAAAAAAATAAGATCGCTAACCAAAGGTTTATTATCAGGTTCACGATCCCTGCAAAAATATATCCCATGATGATTGTTGTCGCAACCATTTCTCCTTCCGGTGGATGGCGCATCATTTGCATAATGACAGCCAGCAAAAAACAGATATTGCAAATGAAGGCGACTCTTGACAGAAAACGGATATTCAGCATGATGGTTTGGCTAAATGAGATTCCGGACAATTTTCACATTTGCTAATTTTCAAATTGTCTCATTTCTGCTCAAAATAGCATTATTTTGCCTGAATAATCATGCATCATTTATGAATCCATCTTTGTTGAAAAAAGCCCTTCCGCACATTATCGCCATTGCTGTTTTTTTGATTGTTGCCGTTGTTTATTGCAAGCCTGCATTTGATGGAAAAGTAGTTTCTCAATCGGACGTTGTTGGATGGAAATCAATGGCGCAGCAATCTTTTGAGTACAAAGAAAAAAACGGGCATTTCCCTTTGTGGACAGAAAGTGCTTTTAGCGGCATGCCTACCTACACAATTGCTCTAGATGCGACTTCCAAAATCGCTATCGGATATTTTTATTACCTGCTGACATTAGGTTTGCCAAGCCCGGCGTTTTACTTTTTTCTTGCATGTGTATGTTTTTATATTTTGACACAAGTTCTGCGGATCAATCCATGGTTAAGCATCATCGGAACGATTGCATATTCCTACTGCACATTCAATCCGATCATTGTTGCGGTAGGCCATAACACACAGATGTTGGCCATCGGTTATGCGCCTGCAGTAGTGGCGAGCTTTCTGCTCATATTCCAGAGAAAGTATTTGCTTGGAGCTGCATTGCTCAGCATATTCCTAGGGCTTCAGGTAGGAACACAGCATTTGCAGATTGTTTATTATACTGTTATTGCTCTCGGGTTTATTTCAATAGCATATTTGATATTTAGTTGGAAACAAAAAGAACTGAAGAATTTTTTTATCGGCATTGCGTTCGCAGCCTTTGCAGGCTTAGTGGGTTTTGGCACTTATGCAGTAACTGTGCTTCCATTGCAGGAATATTCAAAAGAAACAAAGCGTGGAGGAAAATCAGAATTAGCGAACACGCCTTCAAATACGAATAAAACAAAAGGCGGCTTGGATAAAGATTATGCATTTATGTGGAGCTATGGCATTCCGGAAACTTTCACATTGATTGTGCCGAATATTTATGGTGGAGGGAATATAGGTAGGTTAATAAGCGATAACTCTAAGTTTGCCGAAAAAGCGGCTGAAGTAGGAATGCCTGAAGACGGAGCCCTGCAATATGCTAACCGTTATGCCTACTGGGGAACACAGCCAGGCACAGCAGGCCCGGTTTATCTTGGTGCAGTTATTTGTTTTTTGGCAATCCTTGGGTTGGTGTATTTGAAAAGCTGGCACAAATGGTGGCTCGTTGCAATTGCCGTGCTGGGAATAATGCTTGCATGGGGAAAAAACTTTTCAGCTTTTAATTACCTGATGTTCGATTACTTTCCGTTTTACAGCAAATTCCGTGCGCCCACACAGGCTTTATTTCTTCCTCAATTGGCATTTCCATTGCTTGCTTGTTTAGGTTTGAATGATTTGTTGTCGAGCAAGGAATCACAAGATGCACTCTGGAAAAAATTCAAACTGGCTGTTTATATCACTGGTGGAATATTAGTGCTGCTCGTTGCTTTTTATTTCACGGCAGATTATAAATCAGAAACAGATGCAAGATTGAAAGAAGGCTTTTTAAGTCAGATCATTCAATCTGCTTCACGGGGAAAGCAGCCTACACCTGAGATTCAGCAGCAAGCCGCACAGATCACTAATGGGATGATGAAAGGTTTGCAGGCAGACCGGCAATCTATTTTTGGCGGAGATCTGATAAGGACCATTTTACTGATAGGCATTGCCGTTGTTCTGGTTGGTTTGTATTTGAAAGGGAAAATAAAAGAGCTGATATTGATCGCTGGTATTGGAGTGATCAGTTCTTATGATTTGATAGCAGAGGGCAGGAAATATCTGAACGAAGATAATTTTATGGAGCCGACTGATTATGAGGCTTCATTCAACCCGACTCCAGCTGATTTGCAGATCAAAAAAGATACAGAAAAAGGTTTCCGGGTTTTTGATGAAAGCGAAGGCAATAATGCTTTTCAGGATGCGACTGTATCTTATCACCATAATTCAATAGGTGGTTATTCTCCCGCAAAGCTTGGATTGTATCAGGATATTATCGACACTCAATTGAGCAAAGGAAACATGATGGTGTATAATATGCTCAACACAAAATATTTCATTCAGCGGAACCGTGCAACAGGCGAGCTTCAGGCATCAGTGAACCCGAACGCATTTGGTGCATGCTGGCTGGTGAAAAATATTAAGTATGTGAACAATGGTGATGAAGAAATGAAAGCGCTTGATAATGTTAATGTGAAAGATACAGCCATTGTTGATAAAAAATTCGAAAGCATCATTAAGTTTACGCCGGTTGCTGATTCAACAGCTTCAATAAAACTGATTGATAACAGGAATGATACGGTAGACTACAAATTTTCTTCAAAAACAAATCAGTTTGCGGTCTTCAGTGAAGTGTATTATGATAAGGGATGGGATGCATATATTGACGGCAACAAAGCTCCATATTGCAAAACGGATTACATTCTGAGAGGCATGCCCGTTCCTGCAGGTGACCACACTATTGAGTTCAGGTTTGAACCGCAGATATATCGGTTAGGCAACACCGTTACGGTATGGTCAACCATCATTGCATATTTGTTATTAATAGCAGCACTGGCTATGGAATGGAAGAATAGAAATAAACCATCACAGGCTAAATAAAATTTATAACGGCACTTTTGGTTTGCCGTATTTACATCACATTATCGATGGCAACAATAATCAGCATTGTTTCTTACCCTTTTTTGCCTGCTAAAGTTGGTGGTCAAAAAGGAGTTGCCCTTTTCAATAAATATTTTTCAAAATATCATCACCTCATCTGCATTACTACAGAAAAAAATGATCCTGCTGCGGCAGAAGGATATCAGGTGCTCAATATTCTTTCCAATTCAAAATTCAGATACATTAATGTTTTTTATTTTTTCCTGATAAGAAAAATGATCAGAAAAAATAATGCAACACATCTTTTGCTCGAGCACCCTTATTATGGATGGCTTGGGATTTTATTAAAATCGTTTTGCCACGTAAAGCTTATTGTCCACTCTCACAATATTGAAGGCCTCAGGTGGAAAACGTTGGGCAAATGGTGGTGGAAGATTTTGTGGCGATATGAAAAAATGGTTCATCGAAGCGCCGATTATAATTTTTTTATCCATGATGATGACAAAAAATACGGGATTGAAAAATTCGGGCTGCAACCATCCAAATGCATCACAATGACTTATGGCATTGAATGGGAAACCATTCCATCCAAAGAAGAGGTTATGCACTGCAAAAAGCTGATTATAGAAAAGCATGCAATCAAAAGCGATGAAACAATTTTGTTTTTTAACGGAGCATTTAACTACATGCCGAACATACAGGGATTGAAAAAGATTATAGAAGTCATCAATCCAATGCTTCTGCAAAAAAAAGATTTTAAATACAAGATTTTGATTTGTGGCAGAGATATTCCTGCAGAGATATCAAACAAGCAATATCCCAATATTATTTTTGCAGGATTTGTGGATGATGTGAGCGTTTATTTTAAAGCTGCAGATATTTTTCTCAATCCGATTTCAGAAGGCGGAGGCATCAAAACAAAATTGGTGGAAGCTTTGGGATATAACCTGAATGCTGTCTCAACAAAAAATGGAGCGATTGGTATTAATCCGGATTGGTGCAACAATAAATTATCAATATGCGATGATAATAACTGGGGCCTTTTTTCAGAACTTGTTCTCGAAGCCGCAGATTATCTGGCAGATATGCTGCCGGTTTATTTTGAAAATTTTTATTGGGGATTTTCTACAAAAAGAGCAGCGGAATTTATTGAATAAAAAACCTGTCTATTTGTTTTGCAGGTTTTGTCAGGTAATTAATTTATGCGGATCAATGTACCAGCTTATACTGCACAACCAATTTTGGCCACTTTGTTGAATCTGCCGTTTTACAACTTGCAAATGATATGCTTCTATAAATTTGCTCTGTTTGCAATTGCATGCAAAAGCCATAATTCCGGTATTCAGCATATCGTCTACTAAGCTCGTGACGCCAATATCTTTAGCATCATAATTCCATTGGGTTGTTGAAGCCGGGACTGAAGCCTGATTGGTATCAGTTGTCGGTGGTTTATTATTCCATGTGATTGAATCAGGGTTCCAATCAACTGTTACACTTTTTAGCCGGTAATTGTTATCAAGAGCATATCCTGACCCTGGGTAACCAGAGTTCCCTCAGGTATATAAATATTTTGATCAATGCCGTACAGAGATAATTTGGCAGACAAAAAACTGCGCTGTCAGGCATGCCGTCAAGCGCAATAAATTTAATGTAAGTTCTGCCAATACCTGATGTACCGTTTATGGCATTGTATCTCCAAGAAACGGCGTTCATAACCGGATTAGCGTTTAAGTTATAAGGCGCATATATATTTGAACTGTTCACCAAACAATTTTGTCCCTCATCAGGACCTGGTTGCAAAACCAATGTCTTAAACAATGTGTCATTTTGTGCTATTGTCACTGTATCATGCACAGTAACGGTTGTGGTTTCTTTCTGGCAATTTGTAAAAAAACAGATGGAAAAGAATGAAAAAATGGCTAGGCAATTATAGGTTTCATGTTTAGTTTATGATTTTGGAATGAACATGAAAAATAGAAAATTATTTATCAGGATTAAAGGGAGAAATATTATTATTTCTATAATATTTTACAGCAATAGAGCGTTGCGGATTATTGCCAATGTCATTTTATAAGCACTGCTATGTTTTGCGGTATCTGCTGAACTGAACAAAAGAATGCATTGATTTTTAACGTCTATGAAGAAAGATACAAAATAAAGAACGTTATCGTATAAGGGTAACTGTCCCTTTTGCTGCTTTTTCTTTTCCGGCGCTACCCGCTAAGTGATATTCTGCGTACCATACAAAAGTGTCGCTGTTCTGTTTTTCTCCTTGAAATGTGCCATCCCATCCTTTTGCAGCATCGCTGGTTTCAAATATTTTTTGCCCCCAGCGGTTAAAAATAACCATATGAAATTTATCAAGATAACCATAAATAATGGGTCTGAACGTATCATTTCGGCCATCATGGTTTGGCGTGAACGCATTAGGGAAATAGATACCGAGTGTACAATCATCCTTGCCTGTGACATCGATACTGTCAATGGCAGAACATCCAGATGAATTAGTGACCTGCAACCAGTAAACACCGGGTGATGTAATTGTTGTAAAAGATGCTGTTGTGCTGTCGAACCATTTGTAAGATGGCCAGTTGCCGATTGCATTTAACTGCAAAAGATAACCCGCACATATAGATGCAGTATCGGCTAGAAAATTTTCAGGAAGATTTGCAATCGCTAAAATCTTTGCGGTGTCAGCATTTGAGCAATGATTGATATCGGTTACCTGCACACTATAAATTCCGGGCTGTGAAGCGGCAAATGTCGCGCCAGTCGAACCATCCTGCCACAAATAATTAATAAAATTATTGCCGGCATTAAAAACATACACACTGTTCTTACAAACAAAAGTATCAGGCCCGATACTTATGGCCGGAAGATTAAAAACATTTTGAATTACCAAGGTATCTTTGGCGGAGCAATTATTTGCATCTATAACTTTCACGAAATAAACTCCTTTTTGCTTAACGGTTATTTGCTGTTCAACAGAGCCTGTATTCCATAAATAAGATACAAAGCCTGAGCCGGCATTTAAATTCAGGCTATCACCAACACAAAAACTGGTGTCGTTCCCGATATTTACAACTGAGGGTTGAAAGATATTAACATTAATGGTGTCAGAAACAGTGCAGCCTATGCCATGTTGTGCTGAACAGATATATGCAGTATCGTGACTTGAAAAAATCTGTACAGTCTGCGAATCAGGATTATTGATTGCATATTTCGGGCTCCATAGATAATTGGTAAAACCAGCAGGCGCCGTTATAGTCAGGGTGTCGTTGTTGCATTTATGTAGATCAGGGCCCAGACTGAAAGGAACAGGAGGTGCAAGATTAACCAGAAGGGTATCACTAAATTGTTTGCCACAATAATTTTCAGCAGTAACAAAATATTTTCCCTGAAGCCTGGTTTTGAAAACGGAATCTGTTGAGCCATCCTGCCACAAATAAGATTTAAAACCACCTCCTGCATTTAATGTTATTAAGCTGTCGTTGTTTTCACATAAGCTAATATCCGGACCCAGAGCTAATGCATCAGGAGAGTGCAATGCAGTTATGAGAATGCTATCCTGAAGCACATTGCAGGAAATCATTTTTGCATTAAGAAATGCCGTGCCGTTTTTTTTGAATTGCAACTGAACAGTTGAGTCTGTGCTAGAAATAACTGTAGCAAAAGTGTTGTCAATTGACCACTGAACAGGAGTGAGGCATGCGGCATTTTTAAATGCTTTGTATGTTATTACATCTTTAAGACTGCACACAGAGTCGCTTCCTGTTATTTTCAAGGTATCGCATTTGTCGGTATGTCCTGCACAGGGATTTTGCACTTGTGGCGTAAAATTATTTACCGCTACATTGGATAAAACATTTTGTATCCCTCCGTCGGTGATGTTGAAATAATTTGCGTTGGTAATCTGAATCGGGATATCATTATTCAAAGCAGATGAATGAGTGACAGGGCAAACAGCATTGCCGGTCGTATCTTTTATATTGCCGTTAGCGTCTGTCTTAATGAATAGAATATTTCCATTAGATCCCAAACTTGTATTTACAAACCCAACTGAAACAAATTCATTTGCCGGATCCTGAATAACCCTTGTAAGGTGTTGAGAATAATAGGGGGTAAAATTATTCACCCAATCCACAGCGCCGCTTGCATTGATTTTAATGAGTCTGGGAGAAGAATTGTTTATGGTTTCTGATAAGCTTGCAATATATCCATTATCGGCAGTTGGATATATTGACTCATAAATCATATCAGTATTAATTCCTGTTACCTCATAGCTTTTTGAGTACAGCAATGTTCCGCTTGTATCAGTAGTAAAAATGAGCGGCTTTTCATTAACCGAAACCCACGAATCGGAATTATACATATCGAATATATATTGACCGTTTTTCAAACGAATATCATTTAAGCGATTGCTTCTGCTTTCGCTTTCAACATTCTTTAACCAAACCAAGCTTCCATCGTTACTTTGCAATTTTGCGATATAACCATCATTAAAAGTGCTTAACCCATTGGTTGCTACAACACCTGTGGCTGTCAGGTAATTGCCATCCTCAACAATACCGAAAGCTTCTCCTGCATTGGCAACATTCATAAGATCAACCCATATCAAATTTCCATTGGCATCTACTTTTAAATATAAAGGCTGAACAATAGATGGTGTTGAATTATAGTCACCAGCAATTACAAATCCGCCGTCGGTTGTTTCAATAATACCTAAGCCACGTTCACCATTTGGCGTGCCTGCTCCAAATGATTTACCCCATATAAGGTTACCTGCAGGATCAAATTTTACAATGAATACATCAGCAATATGTGAAAGGTCGAACTGGCTCCATCCAACAGCCAGATAGTTTCCGTCCTTTGTAGCAATAACACGGCGAAACCCGTCATTGCCGCTGCTTCCGTATGTTTTAGACCAAAGGATATTTCCATTGAAATCCAGTTTTATTATTAATGCGTCATAGTCCCCTGCGCCAGCAGAAGTAGTTGACCCGCAAATCAGGAAACCATTATCAGAAGTATATATAACATCATTTGCCTGATTATCGCCCGCGCCTGAAATTATTTTTTGAAAATTAATTTGAGAGCAATTGGTTTGAGAAAATAGCTTTAACTGAAAAAGGAGTATAGATATAAAAAGTAAAGTCTTTTTTTTCATAAATCTGCCAGGTCTGATGAGTTGCCTGAATATTCAATAATAACAAATTTCACCATTGATTATTCAGGATTTATAAAAATATACAAAAACCATCTTCGATGCAAATAGCTCTGCAAGCAATTTAAAATAAATCGTTATAGCACTTTATAAAAATGAGGTTTGTTGCGGATTATAACTCTCATCATTTTTAAGAGTGCCGATATATTTTTGCAGTAACCATTAAACTGAACAAAAGAATATTTTGATTTTTTTCCTGAAAATATTTTTGAGAATATCAGTCCGATAAAAAAAATAGGTATATCAATCACATAAAAAAAAAGGATCGCTAAAAACCATCCTGCACCGAATTGCTTTCGGATCCTCACCAAGTTGGAAAGCATGATCTGTAATCCTTTTCTGTCAAATAAATTACTATATGCTTTATCCTGCGAATCAAAAGTGGTTGCTGCTGTTTCGCCTTGCAAATGAACTACTTTGAATTCGCCAAAAATACATAGCCTGCCAACTTTTTTGAGCCTGCTGCACCACTCAGCTTCTTCAGCATACAGAAAGAAATCTTCATCAAGTAGTCCCGCTTTTTCAATGGCATTTTTTTTTACCATAAGGAATGCTCCATTTATCCAATCTACTTCAACAGTTGAGTTTGAATCGGGCACATTTGGTTTTTTTGCGTTGAACAGATTACCAAGCCATTTAATAAATCTTCCGAAATAAGGCAAAGGCAATAAATAATTCAGGCCACCTTTCATAAAATAATTTCCTGAAATCTGAGGTGTCAGATCTCCATTTAATAGTTGGGCCCCGCAGGCAATAAATTCAGAAGATACAAATGAACGATAACATTCCTCAACAGCGTTATCTATGATTTGGGTATCAGAATTGAGCAATAAGATCACATCGCTTTTAGATTGACGCAAACCTTCATTGTTTGCCCGGGCAAAACCTGAATTGTAATTCATCTCAATCCATTTTACCTCTTTAAACTCAGACAGAATTTTTTCTTTGCTGAAATCTCCAGAATCATTGTCGACTACAATTATTTCGAGAGCAATTTTCTCTGTATTTTGATAAACCGAACGCAGGCAGTCAAGTATCAATTCAGCACTTTTATAATTTACTATAATAATGGTGAGGTCGGTCACTGTGGTTGTTTTAGTAATCCTGAAAGCGAATACAAAATTTGATAGCCGAAATTAGAAAAACTAATTTACCCAAATAATAAAAGTAAGAATTGACATAAAGCAATGGAAATAAATAAAAATAGCAAAAGGACAAATGTCCTTTTGCTATGTAATGGTGAAACTTTCTGCCGTCTCAGGCAGCTAAGGTTTAACAGTCAAAACTGGGTTGTTGGTCTATAAAAAACAATAAAGGTTTAATTATTTGGTATATCGATGAACTGATGTGATCAGCAAAAACTTAAGAAATTGTATAAGTCGTTGATTATGTCAGTTGAGTAACTAATTACATTCTAAATCGTAACGTAAAAATAGTTGCTGCAACTTTAAATCGCAATTCGACTTTACAGGTGTGCTGTTAAATCAATAACTGTGTTATATAGTTGAAATCATTGCTGGATGCGCTCTAGAAACTCATCCTTTCGTCTTACCGCAACATCAATAAAAGTCCCATCTTTCATTTCCACATACCCCCCTCGGCCACGATGGTATCTTTTTATTTCTTTCAAATTAATAATATGCGAATGGTGGATTCTAAAAAAAATCTTTTCTGGCAGTATTTTTTCGTATTCTTTGATATTTTTTGAGGCAATTATTTTCGAATGTGCTTTTATAAAAAAATAAGTATATGCCCCGTTTGCTTCACATCGGATAATATCTTCAATAATAAAAAATTCAAGCCCATCTTTTGTCTGAAGCGCTATTTTATGAGTTTCTTCATTTTTGTTTTGAAGATTTTGAAGAAGGTTTTTTAACTGAGTGCTGTTATTTTTTGTGCTAATTCGTTCAATGGCTTTTTTTACTGTTGTTTTCAGCTCATTAATATTGATGGGTTTTAGCAAATAATCCAATGCGCTATATCTGAAAGCTTTTAAGGCATATTCATCAAATGCGGTTATAAATATGACTTCAAAATTTACCGGCATTAACTTGTCTAACAAATCAAACGCATTGCCGTAAGGCATCTCGATATCTAGAAATAACAGCTGTGGCTTATACATATTGATCATAGCAATAGCCTGATTCATATCTTGCGCTTCGGCCAGAACGTTAACATCCGGGCAAAAATCCGCAAGAATGCTTTTCAGAATAAGTATGTTCTTTAATTCATCATCCACAATTATACTGTCGATCATGTTCTATTATATTTTTTGAATTTCATCTAAAGGGAACTTAATTATAATTTCAGTTCCCAGTGCTACGCCATTCATGTCTTCAAGATCGTTGATACTGATTGCAATTTTAGATATATGTGTTTTGTTGAGCATTTCGATTCTTTTTGCTGTCAGGGTCATTCCCTTGGATTGATACTCGATATTATTTTTACTTTTAAATTTTTCAGAAAGTTTTCTGCCGATCCCATTATCAGAAATAGAACATACAAGGAATTCTGTTTGCTTTTCAAAACTGATAATAATCTTTCCGCTTCTGTGATCCCTGTAACGTACCCCATGCCTGATTGCGTTCTCCACATATGGCTGCAAAATCATAGGAGGTATAAAACAATTATGCTGAATATCGGGATCTTTAATAATATCAAAAGTGAACTTATTTTCAAATCGTTTTTGTTCAAGCTCAAGATATGCGGTTAAATAATTTACCTCATCTTCAATACTTATGTCACTTTTGGATGAATTTTCCAGCGTTAATCTGATTAATCTGGCAAAATTCGTAATGAACTCATTTGCTCCTGATACATCTTTATCTATGACATAATGTTGTATTGAATTTAAGCAATTAAATATGAAATGAGGGTTCATCTGGCTTTTCAAGGCCATTTGTTCTAGCTCAGCTATGCGTCTTACAGTTTCTGATTTCTCATTTGCTTTTTTACGGATGATTTTGATTCTATAGCTGATAGTGATCCAAAAGAAAATGATAGTCAGCACGAGGAGCAGCAATCTCATCCCCGTCTTTTCCCAAATTCTTTTTGAAATAGCAAACTGCACTTTTATTACATTGCTTTGCACGCCGAATTTGTTGATAGCTTTTATCTGTAGCTCGTATTTCCCGGATGACAACGACAGGTAATTAAGGGCTGTTTCATTAGTTGTTTTCCAAACAGAATCCAAGCCTATCAGTCTGTATCGATAAAGTATTTTCCCGCCAGACTTATATGAAATGCCGACAAACTGAATTGAGATGTTATTATTTTTGTGGTCTAATATAAAACCAGATGAATCGGGCTGCAATTGATGGTCTCCAACCTTGATTGCAGTGATATGCAAATTGCAGATGGTTTTTTTTGAAACTTTATTTTCATCAAAATAAATAAGGCCTTCAGGAGTGCCGACAAGCACATCGTTCCCGTCAACATACACAGCATTGATAATATCCGAACTAAGTCCGTCAGCGCTGGTAAAAGGAGTGATATTGTGGTTGCTGTCAGATAAGGATACTTTGTTCAAGCCTTTATCAGTGCCCACCCAAATCGCATTCGGAGAAGCAAAGATGGTTCTGCAAATATTACTGGTAAGGCCGTTTTTATCGGTTATATTCAGAATAATTTTATCTTTTTTATAGGCAACCAATCCGTTACCGTTAGTTGCTATCCAAAGAATGCTATCTTCAGTTTGAGTAATTGCATTGATCCTGCTTTGGAACACTTTGTAGTCATTACCGAGATAAGTTGCTTTTTTTGTAAAATCGACTTTATATAAGCCATTTAATGTTCCTACGAAATATGCATCATTCGTTCCGTAAGCACAGGTAGAGCGGTCCTCCCAAATAAGCTCAGCACTTTTAAGGTTGTTTATGTTTCGCGTTGCCACATCCCTGTGCGAGCTTGTTAATATTTTGTCGTTGCCCAGTTTCATGATTGATTTAATAGCACGGAAACTAAATGAATCCAGGATCTCCAGCTTATTCAGGCTTAGCCGAAATATCCCATTGTCTGTTCCTGCTATCAGATTGTTTTTACCAGCGCTTGCTAATGAAGTGATTCTTCCGCGAGTTGATAGATCAATTATTTTATGTGTAGCGATGGTTTTTTTAGTGAGGTTTAAAACCCATAAATAAAAATTATCAGAGCCGGCATAAATTAAAGAATCAAATTTTTGAATACAAAAGACTGATTTGTTTTCTTGTGGAGAAACAAAATTCAAAATATTCCCAGACGCCAACTTATAAACACCTTTTTCAGGCACACTTATCCATAAATTGCTTTCCAGATCCTGGGCAACTACATTAACTGCCTGGTTTTTTAAAAGGCTGTCGGTTATGCTTTTAGATTTCACATTGAATAAGTATGCCTTTTTTACTGTATTAAAACTTATTAATGTGTCATTAATATTCGATATGTTGATAAAGCCATAAGGCAGGTTAATAACAGAATTTAATTTGGGATTTGAGTAAAACAGATGAAGAGAGTTTTGGTGTTGAAGTATCATCAAATTGGAAGAAAAATAAGCAACATCATAACTATCGGTAATGACGATGCTAGTATCTATTGAAAATGAAAATTTATGAACATCTAATTGCGTTAAAATGCGAGTTCCGGAGTCCGAGGAAAATACAAATTTTGGATTGCTTCTTGAATTAACCTCGGATTGAGCTATAACAATTGAGGTGCCATTAAATTTATTTATAACCGATATGTTATTACTTTGGTCAATGACATAGATATTGTGAATATCTGCAATTATAACATTTCCCGAGCTATCCTCATTTATTAATGCCAGCCCTTCAACAAAGTTGATTTTTTTTAGTAAAGAGTCATTTTGCTGATTATATATTTTGCCTTTCCAGTAATAGCAGATGGAATTTTTAAAAGGTATGATCCAGACACGATTCTTCGAGTCAACAAATAGCTTGATTATTTCATTGTCAGGTAGCCCATCGCTTGTATAAAAATTTTTGAAATGAGTGCCATCAAACCTGCTCAGACCTGTTTCTGTTCCATACCACATAAAACCATCTTTGTCCTGTACGATGCTATAAACGGTGGATCCTGCAAGACCGTCTTTGACATCGTAATGTGTATAATTATATTCCTGCGCACAAAGTGCGATCGATAAAAATGAATAAATGAAACTAAATAAAAAATATTTTACAAGATGTCTGGGCAGCATTTAAAAATCTTGTGTAGGTAATTGTAAATCTACAATGTTTTTATGGAGCGCCTATTTTTTTAAAAAGTTTAATAAAACTAATAAGCATAAAAAATTTAGAAAACGGTCCGATATTTAAAACTTTTGATGGAATTTTATTTTGGAAATGTATCATTTTTTCTAGCACTGCGGGTAACGGGTTTAAATAACCGCCAGAGCGAACATCATCAATAGTTCTTATTTTTAAGTTTCTCATAAATCGCCACCATGCGTCGTAGACATAAATATTTTTTAGTTGCCAAACGCCGATTTTATCAAGTAAATAAAAATTCTCCGGTACCTCAATTTTTTTTACCCTGAATACTTCTTTAGTTACTTGCTGTGAGCTTAATCCTACATTCACTAAAACCTTATCGATATAAAACGGTTTACACTTTCCAAAATAACGCATATAAAAATCAATATCGACAAGCCATTTCAGGTTTTTGTCGTAGAAAATGTCTACATCATTTTTATGAACTGTCACGCTTGGTGGCCCAATGATGTTCTGTGAAAAAAGAGTCGAAACATTTTTAAGAAGCAATTTGTAACGAAATTTATTGAGGAAAACATCTTCTTCTTTTTTGTCATCAAGATAAACATTCCTGTAAGCAGAAAAGAAAAATGAATATCCGGGATTGTTTTTTATGGCGCCTGCAAATGACTGCAAACTATTTGCATCATGGAACCAGTCATCATCGTGCATGAGTTTTATCCATTCGCCATTTGCCTTTCTGATTGCTTCATTCCAGTTTTCAGGTGTGCCTAACTGTTGGTTATTTTTGAAATAAGAGATATTATATTTACCCTGATAAGAATCGCAAAGGTATTTCACATTTTCATCAGGGCTGTCATCCGTAACAATCACTTCAAAGTCTTTGAAAGTTTGCAAAGCGATAGAATCAAGAAGTCGTTTGAGAAACTCAATTCTTTTATAAGCCGGAATACAGATGCTGATGAGAGGCATTAGAATTTATGATTTCGGATTTACGATTTCTGGTTTCTGTGATCGCATGTTGCTAAATTAAAAGGAGCAGCGCAATTTATGATTTTGATGGCAGCTAAAAATATCTGCTTTGATCAACCATTCAATTGATCAACTCTTAAACTTGATCACGGAGCCAGCGAAATCCTGATCTGCAGCCCTGCACGGGTTGTTACAATGGGTGGTGATGTCGAAATTTTCGGTGTCACCCTTCGCTGATCGAAATACAGTTTCACATTGATCCTGTTGCTCATCACATAATCGATAGAAGGTGAAATGGTAATTGTTTTCTGGCCGCCTGTTGGCAAAGCAGTTCCCTGATCGAGGCGACTGTTTGAGGTGATGTCATCTCGTATGCTAAAGTCTAACCTGAAATTAAGATCGTTGTCCAATTTTTTGGAAGATTCATTTTTCCCAGGCATTTTTATCTTGAACGGAAGGCGCAAGCCACGCTTTTTCCAACCGCCGCCGAATGTAAATTCAGTGGAGTGGCTTTCTGTCATTTGATAATCTATGAGGCTCAAGCTTAGTTGCCTTGATTTATTAAACCCGATTCTTGCCTGCAATTGATTCACGAATTGCATATCAATATTAAGCAGTGGCGCAAATGCTTCCTGGATGGTGATATTGGGAACAGCAAAATACGGTACAAAATTTCCTGATACAGTATCTATAAATCCCGGATATCGAATTCCAAGAGGATCATTATATAATAAAGATGAGTTGAAACTGCTCATGCTTAATGTGCTGTTGTAAGCATGCGTGAGGTTGAAGCTCGTGAATATTTTCTGGAAGAAAGGAAGCCTCGATAATCCATTGTATGAAATCCTCCAGTTTGGTTTGGGGAAATAACCCGAGAACGGATTGGTGCGCACCGATGTGTTGTTTTCATTCAACAGGGAAATTGTTTTAGGATCTTTGCCGGTATATGCTGCAATAAATGCGGGGATCAATACATCCTGCGCATACTGGCCATAACCTTTGTAATAACCATCAGCGCCCTGTTGTCCGGAATAAGGATTTAATTTTCCAAGCCTTCCTGAAATGATGTTTCTGTAATTCTCAAATTTCATGAAGGCATTTGAAAGCTCGTCCGGCTTATTTTTCTCGAACAATGTTTTGAATGATATAAAACTGATATTGAATGTTCCGGTATTATAAGGATTGAGATGAGCGAAGCCACTGGTGCTTGTTGTGTCTTTAAATAATTCAGTGTATGTTTTACCGAAAGTTTTATCGAGGTTTACGTCGATATTAAAATCGCGGAAAGGCTGCAGTTGCGCAGTGATATTTAATTTCTGATTAAAGCTTTGCTGGTTCTGGAAATTAAGTGTCGAATCCGGTGTTATCAATCCTTTTCTTGCAAGGTTCTCTACAAAATGCGCGCCTGGCTGCTTGCCGAAAACATAACCAAATCCCGGTTCTCCGTTTTTCAAATCCATTCCTAACACTCTCGTGCTGTCTGTGTAGCCATAAATATTCGATGCGGAATTTTCAGAATAATTCACTCCTACTCTTTTCACTGAGGTAATGATCCTCGCAAGCACTTTTAATATGCCATTTACTTCAGGCAGATCATTCGGGTTTTTTAGTTGAGGTTTATTTCTTGCCGTGTCTGTTTTGATTCTATTATTATTCTGTTGATTCTTGTTCTGATTGTTTTGCTGTTGTGCAGATTGCTGGAAGTCAATTGCGCGAAGCCATTTCCATTTTGAATACAATCTGCTGAGATCAAATTCACCGGTGATATTTTTTGTTTGCGTGTTCTGTATTGTGTTCCCAAGGTTTTTTGCGAGCAACGATGCTGCAGTCCAGGAATAGGTTGCGCCATAGCCAATTCTTACACTAGTCCAATCTATCAGTGGAATTTTATTTGTCGGGAGCGTGTAAGTGATATTGGTCATTTGCTGATACAAAACATTTCTTCCGCCTTTCCAGAAATTATCCCACATGCGTTTTTTCCCTGCTCTGTCGAGACGACCGCTGTCCTCATCAATCACAGAATTGTTGATGGCAGAATAATCTATGTTGAGCGACCTCGTGAGGTCCCAACGAAGAACATAAGCTCTCCTGAAATTGAAAAATTTGTCGAAAGTCTCTGGCAGGAAATCTTTAGGTCCGCCAATGTTCCGCGATCGGTAAGCGCCAAACTGCCTGTTCACATCTCCCCTAAAACTCATCACGCTTGGAATAGGGTTGATATTAAAATCTTTGAGTATTGAGAACCATCTTGATTTTGCTTTGATAATTTTTTTAAAAGGCTCCCACGGCTTTGGTGTTGCAGAATAATTATATCCAAGACCGCCTTTATAAGTCGAGAAATCATCTTCCACTGCAATAGAATTGTGGTGCTCGGATTTTGTGTAGGAATAACTGAAATCAAAATTTTCAAGGCTCCATATCTTCGGTTTTTTGCCTGAAGTGTTCAACTTTCTGACATTGGTGAAATTTAATGTTTTTATAGTTGTCGCATCTATGGCTTGTTCTCGTATCGAATCTCGCTGGCTTGCGGCAGCTCCTTTTAGTTTATCTTTTAGTTTGATGTCAAGATCAAACGGATCATATTGCGGCGACACTATTGTTTTTGATAAGCTTGCATAAGTGGGAATTGAGATGCCTGCTTTTTTTGGAATTAATTTTCCAAGCTCGAGGTTTGCTGCAGCATCTATTTGTGTGATATTATCTAACGATCTTTCATTAATATGCTGATCGATGCTTCCGAAGCCAACAGATTTATATGCTCCTGAAACATACACTGTGCCAAGGTCTGCGAGTTTCACATCCACTCTTCCAAGTGCAGCCCATCCTCCCTGGTCGTTGATTTGTGATAGTCGCAATTCATCAAACCATATCTCGGCACAAACAGGACGAGCGGTCACGTTCCTCACACCAACGAAGAATGCCTGTATCTGACCGAGATTAGGATTTCCTATGATCGAATATATCTTGCCGTTAGCATCTGTTTCTGAATAATATTGATTTGAAGCCACTGCATTGTTCCGGTCTACTTTTAATGTTGTTAATCTTGCAAGTGATAAGTTCAGGTTATTTGAATCTGGCCATATAGAAACGTCAGAAGTGAGCCCCCATGCTGTTTTTTGCAAAGGGATTCTTATTTCATAGAAGTTGCTGATGAAATCGCTTCCTAACCTGACAACTGCATACAGATCATTATTGTTCAATTGATCTGTTGCGCCTGAACCTTCAGCATGCACGAACATATCCATGTGACCATACCTGCGCAAATCAAGGTTCACCGTTTTGTAAACACCTCTTCCATCGCCTGGCAAAAGATTACAAACCTGAATGCTCAGCGATTGTTCGTTCAACAAAACATTTGTGTTGTTGGTGCTTAACTGTTGTTGTCTTTGTATACCCGGTGGTATCACATAAGGAATGGGGCTGCGCGAACTGTTCTGCTCAATGTTCACTGCAGTCACATTAAAAGTTGTTGGGCTTGGTGTAGCCAATGGAGTGTATGTGCCTGTAGTATCTAACACATAACTGAAACTCCTCCATGAATCTCTGATCAATTGAAATTCTGCAAAACGGCAAACCACAGGAACTGTATCAGAAAATCCGGTGAGGAACATCCTGATGAAGCGAATAGATTTGAAATCTGGAATGTTGCCGACTTTTTGTGTGTAAGAATTAATAGGTATTCTGAACTGATACCATTTTTGTTGAATGGTGCTTCCGCTTGATGTGAAAGAATCTACACTGGTAATATAATTCTGACCAACGCCTGCATTTAAAATAGAGGGTGTCAAATTCACTTTGTATTCAAAATATTCTTCCAGTTGATTTAATGTATTATCATGATCAAGGTCTTCCTGATCGGGATATTGCGTGAAGGCTGTTACATATTGTTGGCCTGTGGTTGCAACCGGAGAGTTTCCTTGCGGGCTATTGATATTTTTATAACGGCCAAGTATACCTGTTTGCGATTTGTCATAACTACCGTCTCTATAGTTCAGGAAGTTGTCATTCGAAGGATCGCTCAAAGAATTTTGATAAGCCTGAGGTGCTACTATTGAAAGCCTGTTGAGATAATTTGCAAACTGTATTCTTTCGCTGTCATCAGTCAAGCCGTCAAAACCAACATCCTGATATGGCCTGTCAGTTGGGTCGTTGCTGAATGCATTTGTTACCTGTGTTGAATTCAATGGCACTTTTCCCCAAACAGACGTGTCAGTGGCTGCAGCAATATTCGGTGTGGGCAAACCATTTTCATAAAAGCGTTTTCCGTCTTTCACAATGTCTTCCGAAACGCTTCCCAGATCAAAATACATTTGTCCGCCTTTACTTGAAGGGTTCATCAGGAATGGGCTCTGCATCCAGAATTCGATGTATTGAATATTGTTTGTTTCAAAATCTGTCTGATCAATCGCACGCATAATGCCACCCCAGCGTGTTTCGGGGTTGTTCAGTTTTCCTGTTGGCGTAATCCCTTTAGAATATGTTGAAGGAAGCACATCAAAATTGTACGGGCCTTTTTCTGTTGGATAATATGCAAGGTCGAAAGTGATTAACTGTGCTTGACCATATTGTGGTGTTGTTTGCGGAAAAATCTGTTGGATATTGATGGCTGCAATTCTTGGGTCACCGAAATTTTCATAGCCTTTTACCGGGTTGTTTGAGTTTGAATTGTCCTGCAACGTAGGTTCAATATTATACCATGCGAGTTTTGCCCGGTTGAACCCATAAGCCAATGAATCATTCAGTGAAGCCTCAGGAAAAAGTTGATCGCCTTGCGGTGTTGAAGCAAGTGCCCAGCTCGTTAATGGGAATCTTAAATCAATGGAGCTTGTTGATCCTTCAAAATCGTCTATATAAATTGTTCCGCTGTTGCCCTTTCCAATTTGTGGTGCATGGCCTGGTTTTAAAAATGCAGATTCTCCATAAGCACTGATGGTGCTCATTTCTTTGGTTGAATAAAATGGCAACCTGTTCAAGAGCCTCGTTAATCCCGGCAACTGTGCACGGTAATTGAAATCAAGACCATACATCGTGTTGCGTATAGGATCTTCACCATAATTTGTTTTAGTGAAATACGGACGTTCACTCAAGCGCTCAATGGTTCCACCTATCGATAAGGTTTCTTTTACTGTGTTTTTTGCAAGATAATCTAACCGCAATCCCATGAAGCTTCGCTGTTGTGTTCCAAAGCTTGCATTGTTTTCAAACTTCACATTAACCGGAACACCTGAATTGATAATCGCCTGATTAATGATTTTTACACTTCCCAAATTATAGTCCACCACATAATCTACATTTTCTCTGAGCGTTTGGCCACCTGCGGTTACAACTACTGAGCCAGGCGGAACGTTCAGTGCACCTAAAGAAATATCAGAGCTTGTTTGACCTTTTGCTGTTCCGCTTAAAATGTATCTGTCAACATTGGCCATGGTGCTCGCCACAGCTTTGATGGTGTCATACAATTGATGAAACACATATTTCGGAGCGAGCGCCGGGTTAGTTTTAAATGCAATCGCAGCAAGATCACTTCCGAATGGTTCAAGCACAGGGAAGATGACACGTGCCTGTTGAGACACAATGGTAAATCCTTCAATGTAATCGAAAACACCATCCGGTATCGGGTCATTATGAGAATTCAACCGGTCGAGATTCAACACTGTCAGTAATGGCACGCCTACTTTATCGCCTTCAGGCAAATATCTTTTATCGCCTTTGCTCGGCTCATCATACAAAATATTGAACTGGAATCCTGTTGGCTGAACATTATATAATGGGCTGCCTGACGCAGTTTTCAGTGTGTACACATTTTTCATCATCAGGTTCCAGATGGGGAGATTGGTTCTCTGAGATGTTGCCTTCAGCAATTTCAGGTAAAGCACTTTTGATGTTCCTGCATAATTGCCGGCAGAAGTGTCCGGCGGAACATCCTGAGAAAACTCACCCACCTGAAAAACGCGGCCATTATAGCTATACTGATATGCGACAGCCAAAATATCATCGGGCTGTAAAGTTTGTGTGAGTGTAAGAAACCCGATCTGAGGATTAAACTGATAGGCCGTTGAATCTAATTTTCTTGCATACACGATTTCAAAATCCTGCACCTGGTTAAGGCCGTAGGAATTCATGATTGTTGTCGCCGCCGATGAGAGCCTGCTGTTCGGGTTTGAAATTATTTTTCTGTATTCATCATTTGCGTTATTGGACGGGAATGCCTCAGCAGTCAGCGGATGCAAATTGGTATTATAAGGAGCAGTTTCACCAAGGTCCATCAAACCCACTACTTGTCTTGCCTGTGTGGTTGTTCCGTTTCTGTTTGTGACCCACACTTCCATTCGCAGAATGTGAACCTGCGAATTCACAATCGGCAGCTTTGCCATGGCTGTGTTGTAGTTGTTCCTGAAATATTGAGCCAGCAAAAAGTTCCTGTTCTCATCATAGTCATCGGCTTTGAACTGATAGTTTGTTGTTGACGCGCCACCTTGCAAACCGAGTGATTGGTTCTGCGACCGCTGGTTGGCAAGCACGCCTGTTACAGTCAGTTTGCCGAACTGCAATTGCATTTTTATACCGAACAGCGATTGTGCGCTTGCTATCAATGTGCTTTTTGTAGTGAAGTTGGTATTGCCTGCTTCAATTTTTTTGATGATATCATCCGGTCCACCGGTATAATCCAGCTTCAATTGATTCATGAAATCAAAATTCGCCTGCGTGTTGTATGTGATAGGCAATTTTAGCTTGCTGCCTATGTTGCCAACCACATTTAGGTTCGCATCCATATTAAAATCGAAGCCACCGGTCTTTCTCGCTATTTCAGGCAAAGTAGGATTGTCTACTTTTTGTCCCTGATAACCTGCAGTGATATCAACATTGCCCTGTGGCCTGATATCAATCTTGCCATTACCGAAAAGCCGGTTGAAAAGATTGTCGGTGATCCAATATTTGGGTTGCAGTTTTTTTCTGTTAAGTTCGTTCAGCACATCAGCACGTTTTCTGAAATAATCATCTTCAGCCTTCTGGCTCTGAATGCGCATGAATTCATCGAAAGTGAGATAAGTAGGTTTGCGGAAATATTTGTCTCCTACTTTTTCAATGATATAGTATTGTTGAGTTTTAGGATCGTAGATAATGGAATCTCTAATGTTCTTCGGGTCTCTTAAATTGAAAGGATTTTTATCAGGGTTTGTGATAAAGTCACCTCTTCTGTCCTGAATCGGAAATTTTAGTGAATCATATTTTTTAGGCGAAGTAGTGTCTGGTTTGTTCTGAAAATAAGCGAGCGCAGGAGTGCAGAACACCACTGAAACAGCCATCAGCAAAGCTGTTGCAAACAATAATTTGGATAAAGGGCGCGTCAAACCTTTCCTCAAGAATTAGTTAGGTAGAGATACAGTTCCGATAGGCTACAAAGTTTTTAATGCTTGCTTAATAATGTCCTCGACTTTGCCCGGTTCCGTGGTGCCGGTGAGCACTTTTCTGATTGCCTGTTCAGCAACCGGTCTTGCTATGCCAAGGGCTATTAGGGCATTTAACGCATCACGCTCCAATGTATTGTTTATCAATGGGGAAATATTTGTTTCGGGCATCGTTTTGCCGATCTTGTCGCGCAGCTCCAGAATAATGCGCTCTGCCGTTTTTTTTCCGATGCCTTTGATGCTTTCCAACTGTTTCACGTTGCCGTTCAAAATGGCTTTGGCAATTTCTTCCGGTTTCATCGAAGAAAGCATCATTCTTGCTGTGGAAGCACCTACTCCGGATATGCTAATCAGTTGAATGAACATCTCTTTTTCTACCAGCTCAAAAAAGCCAAACAATGTTTGCCCGTCTTCACGAACATGAAAATAAGTGAGCAGCATGCCTTTATCGAGCGACTGGATTTTTGAATAAGTGTTGAGGCTGATGAGCACTTCATAACCTACGCCATTCACATCCACATGAACAGATGCAGGTGTTTTATGAACAAAATTGCCGCGAAGGAAAGCTATCATGGGTGCGAATGTAAGAGAAAATTATTTGGTGCTTTTGTAATGACGAAGTGGGTTGTGGATGATTATAGTTGATTGCTGGTTATCTAAATCTTTTCTGATTTTGTTTTTCAGTATCTTGATATTTCAAAACAATCATTGACATGAGATTCTCACGATTGCTATTAACTACTTCAGCTATTCTTATTTTCTTTTCCTGCAAACAGAGCGCTGATAAAAAATATAGTTCCTGGGAAAATTATGGCGGTAATAAAGAAAACAATCACTATTCTTCATTATCACAGATTGATACGAATAATGTTTCACAACTTCAGGTTGCCTGGGCTTATCACACAGGTGATAATGATTCAATGACCCAGATCCAGGTGAACCCGATTATCATCGGCAATGTTTTATATGGCGTTTCTCCAAAATTGAAATTGTTTGCATTGGATGCATCTACCGGAAAACAGAAATGGATTTTTGATCCGGTCGATACCAATAGCGTGAAAGGGATTGGCTATTTTTCGATGAATGTTTGTCGCGGTGTTGCCTATTATACAGATGGCAAAAATGATAAAAGGATTTTCTATTCCGCCAGTGCAAGACTTTTTTGTGTGAACGCTGATGATGGGAAATTGATTTCATCGTTCGGCGAAAACGGAAAAATTGATTTGCATAATGATCTGGGCCGCGACGTGAAAAATTTATATGTCGCTTCCACTACTCCGGGAATTATTTATGAAGATCTGATCATTATCGGTGCCCGTGTTGATGAAGATGCTGCAGCCGCTCCGGGTCATATCAGGGCTTATGATGTGCACACCGGGAAATTGCGATGGATTTTTCATACCATCCCGCAGCCTGGCGAAGAGGGTTACGAAAGCTGGGATAACAAAGAAGCATGGAAACATATCGGCGGCGCAAATACCTGGGCGGGTTTTAGCATGGATGAAGAAAAAGGAATTGTGTTCGCACCGATCGGTTCTGCAAGCTATGATTTTTATGGAGGCAAAAGAACAGGCGATGATCTTTTTGCAAATTCTGTGGTGGCACTTGATGCACTAACGGGCAAGCGTATCTGGCATTTTCAAACAGTGCATCATGATATATGGGATCGTGATTTGCCTACCGCACCTGTGCTCGTGACAATCACAAAGGATGGACAGAAAATTGAAGCAATCGCACAGCCATCAAAAAGCGGTTTTATTTTTTTATTTGAAAGAACAACAGGCAAACCGATTTATCCGATTGATGAAATAAAAGTGCCGATTGAATCTGAATTAGAAGGAGAGAGGCCTGCTGCGACTCAGCCATGGCCATCAATGCCCAAGCCATTTGTCCGTCAAACACTGAATGAAAAAGATTTGAACAGGCTTATTCCTGATTCTTCTTATCAGGCTATCAAAAAGAAATTAGCATCATATAAAACCGGATTTATCTTCACGCCGCCTTCAAAAGAAGGGACAGTCATTTTCCCGGGATTTGATGGAGGCGCTGAATGGGGCGGCCCTGCATTCGATCCTGCAACAGGGATTTTATATGTGAATGCCAGCGAAATGCCATGGATCCTCACGATGGTAGATGTAAAAAACAAAGCAGAGGTAAATGAAAATAATTTACAAGCCGGACAAAGATTATATAAGATAACATGCATGGCCTGTCACGGAACAGAAAGGCAAGGCAGTGGAAATTATCCGATGCTGATTGGTGTTCAGAAAAAATACAATGAAGAACAATTCACACAATTGATTTCTTCAGGAAGAAGGATGATGCCTGCATTTGGGCAATTATCGGAGAGCGAAAAAAAAGCGCTTGCCTCCTTTGTATTGGATGAAAAAAATAAACAGCAGGAAAAGTTTATCGAGCCTGCAAAAACGGAAGATGAATGGTTCAAAATGCCATACACTTCAACTGGCTATAATAAATTTTTAACGAAAGAAGGTTATCCTGCAGTAATGCCACCATGGGGGACTTTGAATGCGATTGATTTGAACACCGGGCAATTAATCTGGAAAGATACCTTAGGTGATTACCCTGAACTGAAAGCAAAAGGCATTCATTCCGGAACAGAAAACTATGGCGGACCTGCAGTCACAGCAGGCGGTTTAGTATTCATCGCTGCCACCAGTGATTCAAAATTTCGTGCATTCAATAAGAGAACAGGACAGCTTTTGTGGGAAACGGATTTGCCTGCTTCTGGTTTTGCAACACCATCTGTTTATGAAGTGAACGGAAAACAATATATCGTGATTGCTTGTGGTGGAGGCAAGCTGCACAAACGCGCTGGCGATGCTTATGTGGCATTTGCTCTTCCTTAATTATTAATTAATAATGCTGAATACATTATCGGACCATAAACCGATTTACGTTCATGAAGTTTTTGAATGATTCCATGTCCAGAGTCTGCGAATAATTCTTTCAGCTTCGCAAAATTGATTGGATAAGGAACCCATGTCTTCACGGGAATTTCAGTTTCATATTCAACAACCAGAAAACAGCCGCCTGGTTTCAGATCATCGATCAGCTTAGATATAAAAGATTTTTTGTCTTTCACATAATGCAGTGCATTCGCTATTAAAATGCCATCAAGGTTTTTCAGTTGTAAATCATCATGCACAAATTCTATCTTCTTTGTATCGATCTTCACATTGTTATGAGAAGAAGGTATTTGATGTAATGCTGAACTATTTTCATCTATCGCATGAATAATGCTTCCCGGTTGAAGAAGTGTTGCTAATGCAAGTGTGAAAGTGCCGGTCCCGCAGCCAAGATCTGCCCATACCTGAATTCCTTCAAATATTTTCCCGTTAGTTGTGATGAGCATTTCTGCTGCTTCATTTATTTCCATATTTGCTGATTAAAAACAAAATTATGAAATGTGTTCTTCTGTGATTTTTGTTATCATTCTTTTATTATTTTGCGCCAATGGCATTATTAGAAAAAAAGCTGGTTATCAAAAATTCGGTTATTCCCGGAGCAGGCAAAGGGCTTTTCACAAAAGTGTTTATTCCCAAAGGCACTCGTATCGTAGAATATAAAGGCAGGGCAACTACCTGGAAAGAAGTTGACCACGACGATGGCCGCAACGGGTACATTTATTATATAAAGCGCACGCTTGTTATCGATGCCTATAATCACAAAAAAGCGTTGGGGCGATATGCCAATGATGCGCAAGGGATTTCAAAAATAAAAGGGCTTCGTAATAATAGTGAATACATGATAGATGGAATGAAAGTTTTTATCGAAGCAAAAAAAGATATACCAGCTGGCTCTGAAATTCTTGTCAGCTATGGAAAAGAATATTGGGACATTATAAAATACAATATCAGCATTGAAGAAAAAAATGTGAAGAGAGCATAGTGATCATCAGCGATTGATTTCAACCAGCAGCACCCACGCGTCAATCAATGCTTTGATAAAAGAAAATATGATTCCGGGGATTAGCCAGTAAATTCCACCGAAGCCTGAGCTTAATGTAAGAATTCCTGCAATCACATAAGGCAATACTGCAAGATGGCTGAACAAAATATTTTGCCATGAATGTTTTTTGTGAGACGATTCTGAGAAACGGATCAGATCAATATCCAGCTTGAGCGTGATGCCCCAAACAATAATTCCGATAGAAAGGATTTCAATCCCTAATAAAAAAGATGATTGCTGCGGCACGAGGCACAATGCGCCAATGATTGCAACGTTGAGCAATAATATCAAAGACTCTAATGCGCGAGAAGTGATTTTCGAGAGCGACAAAATTCTTGACAGGTTAATGGAAACGCCGACAAAAATAAGCCCAGTTAATGCTGCGGCTGCACCTACTATCGCAACAAAAAAATTATCCCAACCGATCATGTTTTGCTGATTAAGTTTACCACTTGAAATCAAATTGACCTGATAATAAAAGTATTAAAAATCTTTTGGCACTCAAATAAACTGGATGCATTTATTATTATGTCCTGAATATTGACTGATCAAGGTCATATGTGTTATTGTTTGTAGTCATAGTGCAAACTTTATTTGCGGGTAACTTCACTATTTATTTTGATAATTTTGAGAAAAGGTATTTTAGAATAAATAAAATGATGACGACGAACAGCCAGCAATTCGAAGCATTATTCAATCATGCAACCATCGGCATGGTGGTGACAGATAAATTTGGAAAGATTATCAACTTCAACAAATATGCTGAAACACAATTCGGGTATTCGAAAGAGGAAATGATTGGCAAAACCGTGGATGTTCTTGTTCCATCAAAACTGCAAAATGCTCATCAACATCAGCGCGAAGCTTTTTATAGACATCCAGGGCCAAGAAGAATGGGCGAAGGAAGGGATTTGTTTGCGCAAAGAAAAGATGGATCTGAATTTCCAGTTGAAATAAGCCTTAGCAATTATACTATCAATGATGAAATATTTGTGATTGCATTTATCATTGATATCACCGTGAGAAAAAGAAGCGAAGCAATAGTGCTTGAACAAAAAAGCGAGCTGGAAACAATAACTGTTGAAATAAAAAAACTAAATGCGGAGCTTGAGCAAAAAGTAGACTATAGAACAAAGATGCTCCGCGAGACTTTGACTGAGCTGGAGAAATCAAAAGATGAATTGAATGAAGCGCTCGAAAAAGAAAAAGAACTGAATGAACTGAAATCAAGATTTGTTACGACTGCTTCTCATGAGTTTCGCACGCCATTGAGCACGATTTTATCTTCTTCTTATTTGTTGGAAAAATACAATGATATTAATGAACCTGCGAAAAGAGAAAAACATATTGAACGAATTAAATCTGCTGTTGCAGACATGAAAAGCATTCTCGAAGATTTTCTTTCTCTCGGCAAATTAGAGGAAGGGCTTGTAAAAGTGGACATGCAGCACATCAGTTCAGAAGAATTGTTGAATGATGTTTCAAATATTATATCGGATTTAAGGTTAATAGTTAAGCATGGACAAAAAATAAATCTTCAACAAAGCGGGATCAGCGATACCCATTTAGATAAACACCTCTTCAAACATATCATAACGAACCTGATCCAAAACGCGATTAAATTTTCTTCTGAAACGGGAACAATCGATGTCGTTTATGAAACATCCGATGCAGGATTGAAATGCACTGTGAAAGATAATGGCATTGGCATTTCAGAAGAAGACCAGCAGCATTTATTTGAACGTTTTTTTCGTGCAAAAAATGCAGTGAATATTCAGGGCACAGGATTGGGCTTGCATATTGTTGCAAAATATCTTGAATTAATGAACGGAAACATTGCGCTGAAAAGCGCATTGAATGAAGGTTCATCATTCACTATTCATATTCCAAAATCTAATTGACATGAAAAAAATTTTAGTCATAGAAGATAATATTGACGTGAGAGAAAATATTGTTGAAATACTTGAGCTGTCAGATTATGAAGTTGTGCAGGCGCCGGATGGAAAAGCAGGCGTTGAGCTGGCACTGAAAGAAATTCCTGATTTGATTATCTGCGACATCATGATGCCGGTGCTGGACGGTTACGGTGTGCTGCATTTGTTGAGCAGGCATAAAGAAACATTCGGTATACCATTTATTTTTCTCACTGCTAAATCAGAAAAAGCGGATTTCAGGAAAGGTATGGAACTCGGTGCCGATGATTATCTAACCAAGCCATTTGATGGGATTGAGTTATTGAATGCTGTTGAAATTCGCCTTAAAAAAACAGATAATCTCAAAAAGAATTCTGGTGACACTACAGAAAAAGTGAAAGAATTTTTAGATGCGGCCAAACAATCCGGAAATATTTCTCTTGTTTCAGACGAGCGTGAAGTGTATGATTTCAGAAAGAAACAGGTTATATATTCAGAAGGGCAAAAACCGAAAGCTGTGTATTACGTCATCGGCGGCAAGATTAAAATTTTTAAATCCAGTAAAGAAGGAAAAGAGCTGATAACAAGCATCGTCAGTGATGGAGATTTTTTTGGTTATACATATATTCTTGAGAACATGAATTACAGCGAGAATGCACAGGTGCTAGAAGATGCGCAACTGATGCTGATTCCACGGGAAGATTTTATTTCGCTCACTACTAATGACACGCAGGTTGCCAAACAGTTTATCAGGATCATCACTAAAAATATTCTGGATAAGGAAGAAGGACTCGTCAATCTTGCTTACAATTCACTGCGAAGGAAAGTAGCGTATGGCCTTGTTCAGGTTCTTGATAAATACAAAAAAGAAAATAAAAATGAGATCCCTGAGCTTTCGAGGGAAAACCTTGCACAGATAACGGGCGTTGCAACAGAATCTTTAATCAGGACACTTGCAGATTTCAAATCCGAAAAACTAATTAATCTCGAGCCTGGAAAAATTATTATACTGAATGAAAAGAAATTAAGAGACCTTCCTTATTGATTTTATTTTAAAGTGCTGCTTAGCCTTTTGTGATAATATATATAAGAAACACCCCAGAATAAAAAGAAGACTAACATAAATGTTACGTCCGGCTTAAAGCCATAGCTTGCGATCTGCGAATAAGTTGCACCAAATAAATCGAAGAAAAACCCTGCATAAGCCCATTCTTTTATTTTAGGATAGCCGGGAACAAGAATGGCAATCACACCAAGCAGTTTCAATATTCCGATGAGCGGGTTGAAGTAATTCGGGTAGCCAAGACTGTTAATAAAAGCTTTTGTTTCTGCATTATTAATGATTTCAGTAACGGCTGAGAATAGCATGAATGCGGCGAATAGTATTGTAACGGTCCAAAAGATAATGTTAGTTTTTTTCATGGCTTGATTTTTATTGTCAGGAAATTATATCCTTTCGAAAATAGATAGAATTTTTTATTTCGAAGAAACAATCCGAGTAAAGATTAATAAATAAAAGCTCTGGCTTTATAAATTTTATAACATTTTGCAAGAAGCGATTAACGGCTTCATGTTGTCTCGATCATTAATATGAACCATTAAACTGTATCTGATCTTGTACATTAAAAACTACTGCGCTGTTTGGTTTATACCGATTCTACTGCTCGCTTCCTGCTCGCACAGAACTGTATGTGCCACTCAGCGCATTTATGTGAGAGGAAGTGAAAAAATAAAAATTTTGTCTGTAAGTGGGGCATCTTTATTTAACATTTCACACAAAAAAAAGAAAAAACTTCATAAGCCATTATATGAAGTGTCAAGAACTAATAACCCCATCACTGTTGCCGTTCAGGTTGACAGCACGGAAAAAACCATTTTGCTTAAGCCAAGAAGAGTGTATGGTTGGATGTTCAATTGGAATTGCCTTTGCGGGATATCGAAACCGCTTACACCATACACCTCCAAATGCTATCGCTTTAATAAACTGAATTATGTTGTATCAGATGACACTGCCATCCGCATATATACTTATGTTCCCGAAAAAAAGGGTTTGGCTTATCCGACTCTTTCAACTTCTTTTCCAATATTTAATTTAAAAACAGATAAAGGCCGGTATTTTTCAGGAGGCGTTTTCGGAGCTGAATTTGGAGCTGACTATTTCTATCAAAAAAATAAATTTCTTTCGATGACTTTTGGCGCTGCCACTGATGTTTTGCCGGTAGAATATCTGGGAATTGGCTACAGAGAAATCGGAAGCATTCTTTACACCGGTGTGCGCGATAATTTTGTGCTTGGAAAATTTGATGTAGGTTATGGCATCAGCTTTTCGAGATTGTTTTATACAAAGCAATATTATGGCGATACTACAAGAGCCGACACTTCCATCAGGACAACAGGATTGGGATTGAGCTTTTCAGCATATTATAGACTGACTTCGAATTTGAGGATAGGGATCCTTTATCAGCCTAATTTTTTTAACCTGAATCATTCTCCGGGATTGAGCTATCAGCATTATATCGGCATTCAGTGTGTATGGAGGATGCCGGGAAATAGAACTCGTTATTAATACGTTGAATCGATCATCAATCGTTTTTCAATTTTCTTCTTAGCAAAATAACGCAGAACTTAGGGCTGTCATAAATCAAGCCTGGCAATAATATAGAACATGCAAAAACCAGAGAGTATAGTTTATTTTTTGAATAAAAACCCCGACAACAATCCCACCTAATCGATAAATAAATGCGGAACCCTGAAATACAACGTTTTGATTATGCTATGCGTATTTCTTCCTTAAGATTGTTTATTAAAAACATAAACTTTCTGCTTGTTAAAAATCGAAAAGGATCCGATAAAAATTTAATAGAAATTACTGAGAAAGCTGATCAAGAATTCAGAACTCAGAAAAGTATTGCTTTTCAGCGGAGCATGTAGTATTAAAGCAATTTTAATCATCTGAATTATGAAATGTTATTACTTCTATCTTTATAATAATATTATCACTTGTCATTATTATTCTTTTAACTATGCTCCTTTCAAAAAAAGTTATCAGCAAGATTAAATCTGACGGAATGGAAGCTCCTGATGATGATTATTTTTTATTGCCTGAAAAAGTTTTGCAGTTCGGGACCGGTGTGCTTTTGCGCGGATTGCCCGATTATTTTATTGACAAGGCGAACAAGAAAAAAATATTCAATGGCCGTGTTGTAATAATCAAATCCACTGAGACCGGCGGAGCAGATGCTTTTGAAAAGCAGGATAGCTTGTACACGCTTTGTGTCCGTGGCATTGAGAACGGAAAAAATGTAGATGAAAATATTATCAATGCATCAATAAGCAGAGTGATTGCTGCAAAAAATAACTGGCAGGAAGTTTTAAAATGTGCTGCAAATGAAGACATGCAGATCGTTATTTCAAATACGACTGAAGTTGGATTAACACTTGTAAAAGAAAATGTGCATGCGTCACCGCCTGAGTCTTTTCCCGGCAAGTTGCTTGCATTTTTATATCAGCGCTATCAGGTTTTTAATGGAGATACATCAAAAGGAATGGTGATCATTCCGACTGAACTGATACCAAATAATGCCGGCAAGCTACTTTCTATTCTTCGCGAACTTGCAATACATAATAATTTGGAAGCTGCCTTTATCACCTGGCTTGAAAACTCCAATCATTTTTGCAATTCGCTCGTCGACAGAATTGTTCCGGGGAAATTAAATAGTATAGAACATAAAAAAACAGAAACGCAAAACGGATACGAGGATGATCTGATGATTATGGCGGAACCTTACCGGCTTTGGGCAATAGAATCGTCGAATGAAAAAGTAAAAGACATATTATCATTTGCCAAAACCGATAAAGGAGTTGTGATTGTTCTTGACATTACTATTTTCCGCGAGCTGAAACTTCGGTTGCTGAATGGCTCTCACACGCTCAGTTGCGGGCTTGCGCATCTTGCGGGATTCACAACTGTGAAAGAAGCAATGAATGATAAATTGTTTGAGAGCTACATAAAAGATTTGATGCTTGCCGAGATTGCGCCATCGATCACAACAAATAATTTATCAATTGCTCAGGCGAATGATTTTGCAGCGAAGGTGCTTGACCGTTACAGGAATCCTTATATCGAACATCAATGGCTGAGCATCACCATGCAATATTCTTCAAAAATGCACATGCGGAATATCCCGACTTTGAAAAATTATGTAAAGCGGTTCAATCATGTTCCAGAACATATTTCGTTCGGATTTGCTGCATATTTATTATTCATGAAACCTGTTGCAATTCGTGACAATAAATATTTTGGTGAAGCTAATGGAAAGGAATACATTATTAATGACGATAAGGCTGCATATTATTATGAAATCTGGAAGAGTAACGATATAGATGCAATCGTTAAGAATGTGCTGAGTGATCAAAAACTTTGGGGTGATGATTTGACAATGATAAATGGATTTGAAACAAACATAAAAAAGTATCTCCGTCGATTGATAAGTCATGGAGCAAAAAAAGCACTGGAAGAAATTAATGCGATTAATAAATAATAATGAAAAATTTTTTGGATGAAGATTTTTTGTTGAACAATAAAACGGCGCAGCAGCTTTTTCATGACTTTGCCAAAGCTATGCCAATCATAGATTATCACTGTCATTTGCCGCCTCAGCAAATTGCAGACGATGCGAAGTTTGATAATCTCACGCAGCTCTGGCTGAATGGAGATCATTACAAATGGAGAGCTATGCGCACCAATGGTGTGGATGAAAGCTATATTACAGGAAGCAAAACTGATTGGGAGAAATTTCAAAAATGGGCGGAAACTGTTCCATATACTTTGCGAAACCCGCTCTATCACTGGACACATCTCGAGCTGCAAAGATATTTTGACATTCATGATGTTTTGAATAAAGACACAGCCAAAAAAATTTATGATGAATGCACGGAGAAATTGCAATCACGTGATTACTCGGTTCGAAACTTGCTCCGAAAAATGAATGTTGAAACCTTGTGCACGACAGATGACCCCGTTGATTCATTGGAAAGTCATCAAAAAATTAAAAATGATAGATTTGAGATTGCTGTTTTTCCGGCTTTTCGCCCGGATATGGCAATGAATGTTGATGATTTGAATTCGTTTAATAATTACGTCAATAAATTAAAAGAAACTTCAGGGATTGATATTACGTCTTTTGAAGAGTTTCTAAATGCGCTAAAAAGCAGGCATGATTTTTTTGCTGCAAATAACTGTTCTGTCTCTGACCATGGGCTGGAGCAGATCGATGCGGAAGATTATTCAGGTGATGAAATAAAAACCATTTTTGATAAAGCAAGAAGCAGCAAACCGCTGGAGCATTTTGAAAAGAAAAAATTTCAATCTGCGATGCTTGTTCATTTTGCTGAGTGGGATTCTGAAAAAAAATGGGTGCAACAATATCATCTCGGTGCGTTGCGAAATAATAACTCACGCATGTTGTCGAAACTTGGAAAAGACACAGGATGGGATTCTATCGGCGATTTTTCTCAGGCAAGATCATTGTCTAAATTTTTGAATAGATTAGATACGAATAATAAATTAGCCAAGACCATTATCTATAATCTCAATCCTGCAGATAATGAAATGATGGCTGCGATGATTGGAAATTTCAATGATGGTTCTGTTGCCGGAAAAATTCAATGGGGATCTGCATGGTGGTTTTTAGATCAGAAAGATGGAATGACAAAGCAATTAAATGCATTATCACAACTGAGTTTACTGAGCAGGTTTATCGGCATGATCACCGATTCAAGAAGTTTTCTTTCTTATCCGAGGCATGAATATTTCCGAAGGATTCTCTGCAATCTTTTCGGCGAAGAAATAGAAAACGGAGAAATGCCGAACGACATCAAATGGGTCGGGAAAATAATTCAGGACATTTGCTACTATAATGCGAAAAATTATTTTGATTTCAAATCTGCATCATAAATGAGCAAAGTATTATCCTTTGGCGAAATATTATTAAGGATGTCTCCATCAGCAGATGGTGAATGGATAAAAAAAAATACAATACCCGTATATATTGGCGGCGCAGAATTGAATGTGGCGGCCGCATTGGCTAACTGGAAAATGCCAGTCGCATATTTTTCCGCAATGCCTGAAAATTATCTGTCATCTGAGATACTCAAAAATTTAAAGGAGAGAAATATCGACACAAGCCTCATTCATTTTTCAGGAAATAGGATTGGTATTTATATTTTGCAGCAGGGAAAAGATTTGAAAAACTCCGGTGTTATTTATGACAGAAATTATTCTTCTTTCTCAGAACTGAAACCCGGCATGATTGACTGGGATAAAGTTTTGAAAGATGTTTCATGGTTTCATTTTAGCGCCATCAGCCCGGCGCTGAATAGTAATATCGCGGCTCTTTGCAAGGAAGTGCTTGAAGTCGCATCAAAAAAACGGATAACCATCTCCGTTGATTTAAATCACCGTCCCAAACTCTGGCAATATGGAAATAAACCTGTTGATGTGATGCCCGATCTCGTTCAGCATTGTGATGTGGTGATGGGCAATATCTGGTCGGCGAATGTTTTGCTTGGTGTTGATGTTGATGAGCATATTCATCACAAAGGAAAGAAAGAGGATTATCTGGAACATGCAAGAGCAACATCGCTGGCGATAAAAAAGAAGTTTCCAAAATGCGAAACGATTGCAAATACTTTTAGGTTCGATTATGAACAGCAGGGAATTTTATATTACGCTTCTCTGTTTCATGATAATCATCAATATCATTCAAAAGAATTTGTTGCAGAAAAGATTGTTGATAAAGTTGGAACGGGTGATTGCTTTATGGCCGGGCTTATTTATGGGTTGTATCAAAAAAATAATTTACAGGATACCATCCTTTTTGCTGCAGCCGCTGCATTTGGAAAATTTTTTGAAACAGGCGATTTCACCAATCAGGATATTGATGCTGTTCAGTCAATACTATATAAAAGTTGAAAGATAATTTTCTAAAATAATGCCAATGCAAGCCAATAGAAAATGCAGATGGGTGGTTGTGACGCTGCTTTTTTTTGCAACAACCATCAATTATCTCGACAGGCAGGTGATTGGTTTGCTGAAAGATAATCTTGCAAAAGATTTCAACTGGTCAGAAAAAGATTACAGCAATATCGTGATGGCTTTTTCTGCTGCATATGCAATCGGTCTTCTTGGCTTTGGTAGAGTGATTGACAAAATTGGCTCGCGGTTAGGTTATGCAGTTTCTATCATCATCTGGAGCATCGCTGCGATGTTGCATGCTCTGGCTAAAAGCACTTTTGGTTTTGGCGTTGCAAGAACCGCGCTTGGCTTGGGCGAAGCTGGAAATTTTCCGGCGGCTATCAAAGCTATTGCAGAATGGTTCCCTAAAAAAGACAGAGCATTTGCAACAGGTATTTTTAACAGCGGTACTAATGTTGCTGCGATCATTGGTCCGCCTGCAATTGCATGGATATTTACTTCTTACGGTTGGCAGCAGGCATTTATCTGGACCGGAGTGCTTGGTTTTATCTGGTTAATTTTTTGGTTATACTTATATGAAATCCCATCGAAGCAAAAAAGATTAAGCAAAGAAGAGTTTGAGTATATACATAGTGATGTTGAAGAAAACACAACTGGTCATAAAATAAGCTGGCTGAAATTATTGAGCAAAAAACAAACATGGACATTTGTGCTTGGGAAATTTTTAACCGATCCTGTCTGGTGGTTTTATCTTTTTTGGATCCCTTCTTATTTCAATACCACATATTCTCTCGATATTAAAAAATCCGCCATTCATGTTTCAACAGTGTATATAGTTGCGAGTTTTGGCAGTGTGCTTGGTGGTTATCTTTCCGGATGGTTCATCAAAAAAGGCTGGCCTGTTTTCAAAGCAAGAAAAACAGCAATGCTGATTTTCGCATGTTGTGTGGTGCCGATTGTATTGGTGCGCTTCACCTCAAATATATGGACAGCAGTTGCGCTGATCAGTCTTGCTGCTGCAGCACATCAGGCATGGAGCGCAAATATTTTCACAACGGCATCGGATATGTTTCCTAAGAAAGCGGTGAGCTCTGTCGTCGGTATCGGTGGAATGGCCGGTTCAGTCGGAGGCATTTTATTTCCTTTGTTGATTGGCATTTTGCTCGATCATTTCAAATCGCTGAATATATTAAGCACGGGTTACAATATTATTTTCCTTATTTGTGGCAGCGCTTATCTGCTCGCATGGCTGGTGATGCATTTATTATCTCCTAAAATGAAACCGGTTAATCTCTGAAGAAAGCATCAAACAAAAAAGCCCTGAGATAATCAGAGCTTTAGTGCGGACCGGACTCGAACCCGTCCCCACAATGCTGTGGGGATGACAGTGGCTGAACTAACCTAAAAATCGATGGGCAATGTTTTTAGGATGATTGATTAATGCGGCAATTCTTTCCAAAGTTGCTTTTTTAATATTTTTTTCTCTGATGAGAGCTTCTCGTTTGGTCGGCAGCTCTTCTAAATAAACAAGTTCCCATGGAATTTTAGCTGAGGTATAAGTTGATTCTTTATTATTATGCTGGCGCAATCTCTCTAATGGGTTTTCAGAATATCCTTTGTAATAAGAAAAATCTTTTTTGCTCAGTATGATGTAAACATAGAAAGGCATAAAATAAAAAAGCCCTGAGATAATCAGAGCTTTAGTGCGGACCGGACGGGACTCGAACCCGCGACCTCTGCCGTGACAGGGCAGCATTCTAACCAACTGAACTACCGATCCAACCCTTTTAAAGGACGGCAAAGATAGGAGAATTGACTTTTTCAAACAAAACTTTCACAACAAAATCTGCTTCCCTTAATT
>DATGIX010000013.1:0-6081 GCA_035295505.1 Puia sp.
TGATGAAAACTTCAGCATGCAGAAAAACCCGATGGCTGTAGCATTCTTTTATGTTTCCAATATTGCATACATTAATAATGGCAATGATTATTTTGTATTGAACCGCGAAACCGGTCAGCCTTTAGCAAGAACAAATGTGCAAGCCTGGTATCAATATTACGATAGCAAATACAGCAAGTATCTGGAAAGAAAAGGAGAAAATTTCAGTGCAGATAAAAATGGATTTTTTGCCATCACTCCGCCAAAGACAAATAATAACAACAGCCTGAAATTAGAATTCACTGCGTTAAATGACCATTTGTTCATGGATGATAATATGCAGTTGTATAATTATCGCAATGAAGATGATAATAATGATGCGCTTGATAAAACCAGCTATGAAAAAAATAACCTGAAAACTTTTTTCTTCACAGACCGGGCTATCTATCGTCCGGCGCAAATTGTATACTTTAAAGGGATTATTATTACAAGAGATTTTGAATCGAAACAACCAAGAATTCTTTCGCAGTTCAAAACAAAAGTGATTTTGTATGATGCGAATGAACAGAAAGTGGATTCGGTTTTTGTAACAACGAATGAATTTGGTTCTTATAACGGCAAATTCAAATTGCCTGAAAATTTATTGAATGGTGAATTTAAAATCGCAGATGATTCTACAGAAAGCGAACAAAGTTTTTCTGTGGAAGAATACAAGCGACCAAAATTTTTTGTGGAATATGAAAAGCTGAAAGGCAGTTATCATATTAATGATAGCATTAAAATAACAGGCTCGGCAAAAGCTTATGCGGGCAATAATATTGATGGAGCAACGGTGAAATACAGAGTGGTGAGAAGGGCGAGCTATCCTTATCCATGGCTCTATTGGCGCTGGGGAAATCCGCGCAGCTCATCGCAGGAAATTGCGCATGGAGAAATAAAAACAAATGCAGATGGAAAATTCTTCATCACGTTTGCGGCTATTCCTGATAAATCTGTGAAGAAAGAATTGGAACCGGTATTTGAATATGCTGTTAGTGCAGATGTAACAGATATTAATGGCGAAACAAGAAGTGGAGAAACACAAGTGCCTGTCGGTTATAAAGCATTGAATCTTTCTATCAGCCTGCCTTATGGTGATAATCTTTCTGCAGACAGTCTGAAAAATATTTTCATCAAGACAGAAAATCTTTCCGGTGAATTTGAATCGACAAAAGTGAATGTGGCTATTTATAAATTAAAATCTCCGGAAAGATTAATCCGTCAACGTTATTGGCAACAGCCCGATCAATTCGTGATGAGCAAAGAAGATTACATCAAAAATTTTCCCAATGATGAATATAGCAATGAAACAAAAAAAGAAACATGGGAAAAAATTTCGAAAGTTTTTGATGAAAGTGATTCAACAAAAGAAAGATCACCATTCACCATTCACCATTCACCATTCACGAGCGGCTGGTACGTAATCGAAGCAACTGCAAAAGACAACTATGGAGAAGATGTAAAGAACATAAAATACATTCAGTTGTATGATTCGAAAAGCGGAAGCCCTGCAAGTCTTCAGTACAACTGGGTTTTCGACAATTATCAAATGGCTGAACCGGGGAAAAAAGTAAGCGTGAATATTGGTTCATCCGCGAAAGATGTATTTGTGATTCAGCAAGTAGACAGTTCTCAGTTGGCAGTAGGCAGTAAGCAACCCACTAATAACTATTCTTTCCTAACAATAAATAATGAAAAGAAAAATGCTGATTTCAACATTACAGAAAATGACCGCGGTGGATTTGGTGTGTTTTATGCTTTTGTCAAAAACAATCGTTTTTATAATAGCAGCACTACCATTAATGTTCCGTGGACAAACAAAGAACTTAATATCAGCTATGAAACTTATCGTGATAAAACTTTGCCCGGCAGTGAAGAAAAATGGAAAATAAAAATTTCAGGATATAAAAAAGATAAAGTGGCGGCTGAAGTTTTAGCAAGCATGTATGATGCATCGCTTGACCAGTTTAAGAAACAGATTTGGAGCAAGCCGGATTTATATTCAAACTCCTTTAAAAGAAGAAATTGGACTGCAAGAAATAATTTTTTTTCAATTCAATCACAGCAAAAATATTGGGATAAAGACAACCAAATCGGATTTGAAAAAACTTATGACTATTTCAACACAAGCCAATATTCCTTCCCGCACTTTGCCTTTAAGAGTACCAGTTTACTAAAAGGAAGAGTTGCAGGGGTACAAGCTGACAACGTATATCTCCCAATGATTAGCATAAGAGGGACAACTTCAATTTCTCCAAATAATGAAATACTATATGTATTAGATGGGGTCGTTGTTAACAAGGATGATATTGATAAAATAAATCAAGCTGACATTGAATCCATTTCTGTCTTGAAAGGAGAATCTGCAACTAGTATTTATGGTTCCGTAGCAGCAAATGGGGTTGCACTTATAAAGACAAAAAATGGAGCAAAAAAGAAAGAACAAGAAATCCAAATCCGCAAAAACTTCAACGAAACCGCATTCTTCTTTCCTGATTTAAAAACAGATGCTGAAGGAAATGTTGAATTTTCTTTTACCATGCCCGAAGCACTCACACAATGGAAATGGATGACATTGGCGCACACAAAAGATTTGTCATTCGGTTATGCTGAAAAAACCATCATCACACAAAAACAATTGATGGTGCAACCGAATGTTCCTAGATTTTTAAGAGAAGGCGACCGCATTTACCTCAGCACAAAAATTGTGAACTTAACTGATTCAGAATTTACGGGTCAAGTAGAACTGCAATTGCTTGATGCGACCACCAACCAATCTGTTGACGGATGGTTCCAGAATATTCAGCCCAATCAATATTTCACAGTCGCTGCCAAACAAAGCGAACCGATAGCATTCAGTTTGCAAATTCCTTATCAGTTCAATAAACCGCTGACTTATCGTTTTATCGCCCGTTCAAAACAACTAAGCGATGGCGAAGAAAATACTTTGCCTGTTTTAAGCAACAGAATGCTTGTCACGGAAAGCCTGCCATTAAATATGAATGGTTCCGGGAAAAAAGATTTCAAATTCCAAAAGCTTTTGCAAAGCGGAAACAGTGAAACGTTGAACAATCATTCGCTCACTGTTGAATACACCAGCAATCCTGCGTGGTACGCTGTACAGGCATTGCCCTATTTAATGGAATATCCTTATGAATGTGCCGAACAAACATTCAATCGTTTTTATGCAAATGCGCTTGCATCAAAAATTGTAAACAGTTCTCCACGCATCAAAGAAATTTTTGAGAGATGGAAAACAGCGGACACTTCAGCATTATTATCCAATCTGCAAAAAAATGAAGAATTGAAATCAGTGCTGTTGCAGGAAACACCTTGGGTGCTTCAGGGCAAAAGCGAATCGGAGCAAAAGAAAAATATTGCACTGCTTTTTGATATGGTGAAAATGAGCACGGCACTTGAAACCACTATTGCAAAATTGCAGGACATGCAGATTGATAATGGCGGATTTGTCTGGTTCAAAGGCGGACCGGACGACCGTTATATCACGCAATATATTCTCACAGGAATTGGTCATTTGAAAAAATTAAATGCCATTCCAAAATCAGCATCTGAAAAAATAGATGCCATTGTGAAGACAGCGCTTTTCTATTTAGACAATAAAATAAAAGAAGATTATGATTATCTGATAAAACACAAATCCAATCTTGCATCAAACAATCTCGGATATACTCAGATTCAATATTTGTATATGCGCAGTTTTTTCAGCGAGTACAATATTCCGGGAAATATTTATCCGGCAGTGAATTATTACCGCAAGCAATCTCAGCAATTCTGGCTACCGCAAAATAAATACATGCAGGGAATGATTGCACTTGAATTATTCAGAACAGGCGATATCCAGAAAGCAAAAGATATTCTGGCTTCATTAAAACAAAATGCTATTGTGAATGAAGAAATGGGAATGTATTGGAAAGAAAATGCAGCAGGTTATTATTGGCATCAAGCACCCATTGAAACGCAATCACTGCTGATAGAAGCCTTCAGCGAAATATTAAAAGATAATAAAACAGTCAGTAATCTGAAAACATGGCTGCTGAAACAAAAACAAACTGAAAACTGGCAAACCACCAAAGCCACGGCTGATGCATGTTACGCTTTGTTGTTGCAGGGAACGGATTGGCTCAGTGAAAATAAAAATGTAGAAATACGGATAGGCAGCACCGTTATCTCTTCTTATGATAATAAAGTGGAAGCAGGAACAGGTTATTTCAAAAAAATAATTGATGGAAATTTTGTGAAACCTGAAATGGGCAATATTAATGTGAGCGTTTCACAATCAACTGCTCAACCTAATAACTCACCATCATGGGGAGCAGTCTATTGGCAATATTTTGAAAATCTTGACAAGATTACTTCGGCATCAACGCCGCTTCAGCTCAATAAAAAATTATTTGTTGAGAAGAATACAGACCGTGGATTAGTTTTAGAACCTGTTGCAGAAAACGGCACATTAAAAGTCGGCGATAAAGTGAAAGTGAGAATTGAATTGCGTGTTGACCGCGATATGGAATATGTGCACATGAAAGATATGCGTGCCTCATGCATGGAACCTGTGAATGTGCTGAGCGAATACAAATGGCAGGATGGCTTGGGTTATTATGAAACTACAAAAGATGCGAGCACTAATTTTTTCTTTAACTGGCTTCCGAAAGGAACTTATGTTTTTGAATACGCATTGTTCGTTACCAGCACAGGCAATTTCAGCAATGGGGTAACGACGATTCAATGTATGTATGCACCGGAGTTTACGAGTCATAGTGAGGGAATACGTGTTTCAGTCGAATAATCGAGTTTGCAAGACCTGACAGGTTTTGAAAACCTGTCAGGTCTTTTGAAAGTGTGCCACGGTTTGAAACCGTGGCACACTTATTTTTGCAACATGCATTTCAATGTAATTATAATCGGTCAAGGCGTCTCCGGAACATTTTTGAGTTATTATCTCCAAAAATCTGGCTCGTCATTCATCGTTATTGATGAATCAAAACCAAACACTGCATCAAAAGCTGCATCAGGCATTATCAACCCAATCACAGGAAGAAGGATTGTGAAAACGTGGATGATTGATGAATTGATGGCTTTTGCAAAAAATGCGTATCAGCAAATCGGAAATCAATTGAATATTGATTGCATTACTGAAACAAAAATCATCGACTTCTTCCCTACTCCACAAATGCGGAATGCTTTCCTGCAAAGATTTGAAGAGGATAAGGAATATCTGAAATTACCCAATGATGAAAATTCATGGAGAGAAAATTTCAATTATGATTTCGGGTTTGGAGAAATCGAGCCGGTCCATCTTATCGACATTAATTCGTTATTATCTTCTTTCAGAAAAAAAATGATTGAAAAAGAATTGTTGATAGAAGAGCATTTCGATATTAATAAACTAACCATTTCTGAAAATAAAATTCAGTATAAAGACATCACAGCAGATAAAATTATTTTCTGCGATGGAATAGAAAGTTTCTCCAATCCATATTTCAAAAACCTTCCATTTGCTCCTAACAAAGGCGAAGCACTAATCATCGAAGCAGAAAATCTTCCTAATGAATTCATTTTAAAAAAAGGCATGAACATCGTTCCATTAAAAAATAATTTGTTCTGGATTGGCTCATCTCATGAATGGGAATTTGAAAATGATTTACCTAATAAATTCTTCAAAGAAAGAACTGAATTGATTTTATTGGACTGGCTAAAATCTCCATTCAAAATTGTTGAACATTTTGCTTCCGTTCGCCCGGCAACGCTTGAGCGCAGGCCCTTTGTGGGCTTTCATCCAACTCATAAAAACATTGGCATATTAAACGGCATGGGAACAAAAGGCTGTTCGCTCGCTCCTTTCTTTGCTAAACAGTTAACAGAAAACATCATTCATCAATCTCCAATTCATCGCGAAGCGGATATTAGCAGGTTTGCAAGAATATTGTCTTTACGGAGATTTTGAAGGATTAAAGAGATTCTCCAGAGGCTTAATTAAAAGCTATCCCATAAATCCCAAAAATCTTCCAAAATCCCAGTTCAGACATTTCTAAATTTTATATT
>DATGIX010000014.1:0-3866 GCA_035295505.1 Puia sp.
TGCATGAAGAAATGGTTTTGCATATTGAAAAATTATTGCAATCGCTCGAACTCCCATACCGTATCTTAATTCTTTGCGGAGGCGATATGAGTTTTACTTCAGCGCTTACTTACGATTTTGAAGTATATAGTGCAGCACAGGAAAAATGGCTGGAAGTAAGTTCTGTGAGCAATTTTGAAAGTTATCAAACCAATAGAATGAAGATCCGTTTTAAAGAGGCAAATGGAAAAATACAACTCACGCATTCATTAAATGGAAGCTCATTAGCTCTTCCAAGAATTGTCGCATGCCTGTTAGAGAATAATCAAACGGAAAAAAATATTCAGTTGCCAAAAGTATTGCACAGTTATTTTGGAAATAGTGTGATCGATTAATAACAGGCCTGTTAGGTTTTTAAAACCTGGCAGGTCTTGAGCAAATACATTTTCCAAAACGCTGCACAGTTTTTTAATTTTTGTTTTGGCTAACAAAAATGTTTGTGAAAAGAAGTGATTTTTTAAGATCACTTCTTTTTTGTTTTTATATTTATTTTTTAAACAATAAAACTTTATACTATGCAAAAGAAAAATCTACTCTTTGGTGCAATTATTTTATTTTCTTCATTAGTAGCAAATGCGCAAATCGAAAAAAAGGATTGGTTATTAGGGGGATCTTTCGGATACAATTCAACAAATTTTAATAGCGGTTCGGCAAACTCAAATGCTAATATTGTGCCTCATATTGGTTATGCAATTGGCAACAACTCTGTAGTAGGTTTAAATTTTAGCGTCAGTTTTTATCAGAATGAATCTGAAAACAAAAGTTTCAGTTGGTATACATACGCCTATTACAAAAAATTCTTTCCTATAAAACAAAAATTTGGCGCTTACCTGCAATTGAATGCAGGCATAGGATGGAACAAATATTCATCTTATATCTATGATTCTTTGGGGACGGGTACTAAAATAACAAGCAACTATCATGCATATTTAGTTAGTGTTGTGCCGGGTGTTTATTATCATGTAACCCCTGGAATTTTATTAAATGCTGATTGTGGTGGCATAAGTTATAACTATACTAAAGGGCAATACGATAGCTGGAATTCGAGTTTTGTATTTAATTTCCTCAGCAGTTTTACGTTTGGGGTTGACTTTATCCTGGGAAGAAAAAAGAGCTGAGATAATAGGTTAAACTTTCAGACGTTTTTGGGGTCAAACAGAAAATTTCATAGATGGTTATTTCCAATCAATTGAAAAACCAGCATTTGCTTTGGCGTGCAGGATTTGGCCCTTTATGCAGGGATTTTGGCCAGCTTGAAAAAACATCGCAAAAATCATTATTCAAATCTCTTCTCAAATCTTCTTCAAAGCCTCCCGAATATATTAATGTAGCGTCCAATGAACTCAGCGATCTCATTATGATGCCGATGGCTGAAGGAGATAAAATGCAGAAAAAAGATTTGTCGGAAGATGAGAAAAAACGTTTTCGCAAACAATCCGAGCAGGATATCAAACAACTCAACATTGCATGGCTTAATCAAATGGTAAATAGCGACGCACAGCTTTTGGAAAAGATGTCACTGTTCTGGCACGGGCATTTTGCATCACGCAATGAAAATATTTTTTACCAGCAATTATTATTAGATATCATCCGCAGAAATGCGCTCGGGAATTTTGGTGACCTGCTTCGTGCCGTAAGCAAAAGTGCAGCGATGATCAATTTTCTGAATAATAATCAGAACAAAAAAAATCATCCCAACGAAAATTTTGCACGTGAGGTAATGGAACTATTCACCATGGGAAGAGGGCATTATTCGGAAAATGATGTTAAAGAAGCAGCACGTGCATTTACAGGCTGGGGAGCAGATTTTCAGGGAGAATTTGTATTCCGGAAAATGCAACATGATGACGGAGAAAAAAATATTCTTGGTAAAACAGGATACTTTGACGGTGATGATATATTGAATATTTTATTGCAGCAAAAACAAACAGCTGTTTTCATTACCAAAAAAATATATCGTTTTTTTGTGAATGATGATGTTGATGAAAACAGGGTTATAGCATTAGCAGAAAATTTTTATAAGAGTAATTATGAGATCAAATCTTTGATGGAAGAGATTTTTACCAGCTCATGGTTTTATGATGAAAAAAATATTGCTGCAAAAATAAAATCGCCTGTAGAACTGATCGTCGGGATTCGTCGGTTATTGCCGATGCAGATAGAAAATGAGGAATCGCAGATTTTAGTACAACGATTACTCGGGCAATTATTATTTCGTCCGCCTAATGTTGCCGGCTGGCCTGGCGGAACAAACTGGATCGACAGTTCTTCGCTGATGTTTCGATTGCGTATTCCACAAATTATTTATAGTGCAGATGAAATTCATTTACAGCCAAAAGAAGATGACGACCAGATGATGGGAATGCGCAACATGAATGAAATGGCGATGCGTTATCGGGAAATGGCAAAAGCAAAAGCTGCTAAACAGATCATCAACACAACTATTCATTGGGATGATTATCTGAATTTTTTTAAAAATGTAGAAAGGGAACAATTGATTTCTTCAGTTGAACAATTGGTGTTGCAAACAAAACCCGGGGTAACGGACAGCACGCTAAAAAAATATACTGATACGCAAAGCCGTGAAAGTTTTATTAAGACAACCACTATTCAATTGATGAGTACACCGGAATATCAATTATGCTAAACGTTAAACGCTGAAAGCTCAACGCTTCGTTAGGCGTTTAGCATTCCGCATTAAGCCTAAAAAATGTTACTAAAACGAAAAGAATTCATACAAGTAGGTTCCATGGCAACAGCATCATTCATGCTGCCAAAATTTTTGAAAGCATTCGAACAACCTGCAATGGTGCCCGCGGGAAATAAAGTGATTGTTGTTTTGCAACTGAGCGGAGGTAACGATGGATTGAATACAGTAATCCCTGTTCGTAATGATATTTATTACCAGGTGCGGCCAAAGCTGGGAATTGAAAAAGGTAAATCGTTATTGATAACTGATGAAGTTGGTTTGCATCCGGCATTGACTGGTTTGAAAGAATTGTATGATGACGGAAGCCTCGGAATATTGAACAGCGTTGGATATCCGAATCCTGACAGATCACACTTTCGCAGTATGGATATCTGGCAAACAGCAAGCGATAGCAACAATTACGTATATACGGGATGGTTAGGGAGATACCTGGATGCACAATGCAATGGTTGCGATAAACCAACGCAAGCATTGGAGATAGATGATATATTAAGCCTTGCATTAAAAGGAGAACAAATAAAAGGAATTGCATTAAAAGACCCGCAACGTTTATATAACACAAGCAAGGATAATTATTTTAAAGATGTGCTTGCAGATCATAAGAATAATGAAGGCAACCATACTGCCGATTATCTCTACAAAACCATGGCAGAAACTGTTTCCAGCGCGGAATATATTTTTCAGCAAAGCAAGCTGCGTTCTTCATCTTTTCAATATCCAAAAACTGAATTGGGAAAAAGTTTGCAGACGATTGCATCATTGATCTTTTCAGACATCAATACAAAAGTGTATTATGTTTCATTAGGAAGTTTTGATACACATGTAGGGCAGGATGCGCAACAGCAACGGCTGTTTACGGAAATGAATGATGCAGTGAAATCATTTGTAGCAGACTTGAAGAGCAATAACCGTTTCGAAGATGTTTTGTTGATGACGTTTTCAGAATTCGGAAGACGCGTCTCGCAAAACGCGAGTAACGGAACTGATCACGGTACCGCAAACAATATGTTTTTAATAAGTGGCGGATTGAAACAAAAAGGATTGATTAATGCAATGCCTGACCTGAATGACTTGAATGAAGGCGACCTGAAATATAAAATAGATTTTAAAGATGTGT
>DATGIX010000015.1:0-5483 GCA_035295505.1 Puia sp.
TTGTAAGCTCAACACGGTTTTCGGGCGATGGCAAATCTTCAGTAGTGAGCCAGAAATCAATCGTCATCTGTTTTAGCTCCGGATATATTTTTCCCGGGTAAATTTTTTCCGCAAGCCATAAAATAGTGTCAGGGTCATTTCTCCCCATCAACTGAATTTCTCCCAAAGGAAATTTGCTGTCGTCTGCACCGTGATAAAAATCTGCAAGCCCCAAACTTTTCTGGAACACGCAATCATTGATCATGTCCTTGGTAAATGCAACGAGGCAACCATTATGATGCAGCATTAAATTTCTTCCGACCTGCCCGCTTGAATTGGCTAATCCATTCGGATGTTTTTCATTTGCGCTGCGTAATAATAACGCTGCAGAGTTCACAGCGCCACAAGCGATGATAACAATGTCTGCATCAAAAATCATTTTCTCACCTTTCACATCTGCATGCACTTTTGATACACGCTTTCCGCTCGCATCTGTATCTAATTTTTCTACGTAAGCATGTGTGAGCAGCGTAACATTTTTATTTTTTAACGCCGGGCGAAGCGCCATTACTTGCCCATCTGCTTTTGAATCCGTCGGGTCAGGAAAACCGTCAAAATTTTCAAGCATCACCGGAGCTTCCGTCTCCGTATAATCCTGTGGCAATCTGACGCCCATGGGTAGTGGAAAAGGCTGCAAACCTATCTGTTCCATTTTTGCATTCAAATCTTTTATCAACGGTTCATAAGGCAAAGGCTTCTGCGGGTAATCATTTGTTGCCCAAGGTTCACTCGGGTCAACACCGCGCTTGCCATGCACGCTGTATAATTTTTCTGCCACATTGTAATAAGGCTCATATACATCATATTTCAATTCCCATTCAGGAGATATTCCTCCATAATGTTCTGCTTTTTCAAAATCGCTTTCACGAAATCGGAAAAGCGCTGCGCCATACATTTTTGAATTGCCTCCGACATTATAATGAATGAAAGGCTTGAACGGTTTGTCGTCTTGGTCGAGCCACACATCATTCGGGCGATAACGGCCAACATTCACCACTTCATGCGCATCCCAGTTTTCTTTTTCTTTCGGGATGAACCCACCGCGCTCCAATATCAAAATTTTTTTTCCGCTCGGCGCGAGTTTATAAGCCATCGTGCTGCCGCCGCTGCCGGTGCCGATGATGATGATGTCGTAATGCATTACTGAAGTGTTAAGTTGTAAGTGATAAGTTATTAGTGCAAAGAGACGATGAAATGAAAAAATCCTGTGTCGTGTATTTGACGAAGAAGAAGAATATGTTACGGGCTAAGACTTATTATTAACTATCCCTAAATCAAACGGAGCTTTTCCAAAGCTTTATTTGCCTGAGAAGATTCATCAGCGTTTTGAAGCTTTGGAAAAGCTGTAGCGCAGATATTTTGTAAACAGCCCGACAAATAATTTTTGCAAATAATTGCAGCTTGCAGAAAAAAGCAATGTCATCGACCATTGAAAGACAGCTTCAAAAAGACACATCACGCATCGAGGCTTTCAGCGATGGCATTTTTTGCGTTGCCATCACTTTGCTCGCGATAGAAATAGGAGTGGAAGCAAAAGCTGATGAAACGAATAACGGGCTTGCCCAATCATTGATTCATCTTTGGCCTAAATATATCGCTTATATCATCAGCTTTGTGAATGTGCTGCTGGCATGGATTGGTCATCACGGGATGTTTAAAAATTTGCGCAATACAGACAATTTTGTGATGATGAGCAATGGGTTTTTATTAATGCTTGTTGCACTTGTCCCTTTCCCCACAAAAACATTAGGGCTTTTTCTTCTCACAGGTGCATTTAAAACTGCTGTTGTTTTTTATAGCGGATATTTTGTTTTGATAAGCATAGCATTCAGGTTGCTCTGGCATGCGGCTTCAAGAAAGAGAGAACTATTGGTTCATCACATCACAGAAACCGAAATCAAAAAAATAACAAAGAATGAAAATATCGGGCTGGTTTGTAACAGTATTATTATTGTTGTTGCATTTGTAAATCCATGGCTTGCTTTGATATTAAGTTTTGTGATGTGGATTTACTGGATGGTGTTTGCTTGAAAAGATTTCACGCAACGGACGCAAAAAATACAAACAAGCAACGACTAAGAATTTATTTTTCAATGGCACTAAGGTTAGTAATCTAATCAGGAATATCCTTTGCCTCTTAGTATTCTTTGCGCTCTTTGCGTGAAAAAAATGAATGAAACGAATTATTCTAAGCCATACTGTTTTATCACTCTCAAAATCTCAGCTACTCCCCAAGCTTGTGCAGCGCATCCTCTCGGATAGTGTGGTTCGTCAGCATCAAAAATTTCTGACACACTTCCAATACATCCTTCATTCAAATGATATTTAAAATTATCAATCACTTCTTGTGCCTTGTGTCTTGAGCCTTGTATCTTGACAATGGCATCTACATAAGCTCCCAGCAACCAGCTCCACACTATTCCCTGATGATAAGACGCATCTCTTTTAAATTGGTCTCCTCCATAAACAGCAATATATTTTTCATCGCCCGGAGACAAGCTTCTCAATCCAACCGGGGTATATAATTTTTCTTCCACAATTTTTAAAATGGATTCAGCTTTTTCTGCATCATCCAAAATATGATAGCATAAACCAAGTGCAAATAGTTGATTCGGTCTTAATGATGCATCGGGAATTCCGGTCTCATCAATATTGTCGTATAAATATTTCCTGTCGGCATTCCAATATTTCTCCTCAAAGTTTTGTTTTGCTTTAGCTGCACTTATTTCAACAAGTTCAGCATCATATTGCTGATTGTTCATCCGCAACAGCTCAGAAAATATTTTCAAGGAGTTATACCAAAGCGCTTGTATCTCTACCGGCTTTCCCATCCTCGGTGTAACCACCCAATCACCAATTCGGGCATCCATCCACGTTAACTGCTGACCTTTTTCTCCGGCATATAATAAACCATCTTCATCCACATGGATATTATATCGTGTTCCTTTGAAATGCCAGTCAATAATTTCTTTCAGCACAGGTAAAATTTCTTTCAGTATAAAATCATTATCGCCTGTTGCATCCAGATATTTTTTTATCGCGATGAAATACCAAAGTGTTCCGTCAACATTATTATATTCTGGCGGTTCATTATTATCCTGAAAGCGATTCGGGAGCATGCCCATGCTGACACTTTTTGCAAATGCAACTAAAATCTTTTTTGCGTCGTCATATCGACCTGCGCTTAAACACAAGCCAGGTAATGATATCATGGTATCGCGGCTCCAGTCGGTGAACCAATGATAACCGGCGATAATTGTTTTCAAATCTTCTCCACGCTTTACGATGAATTGGTCAGCAGCGAGAGCGAGTAGTTGAAGAGTTGATATGTTTGAAGGTTGATTGGTTTCATTGAGAAGCGATAATCTTCTTTGTTTTTCTTTATCAAAAAGCTCAATAGCATTTCTTCCGACAGGATTTTCTGTTGAAATGATAATGCCGATTAAATCTCCTTCTTTTAACTCAACGCTAATCGTTCCATGATTAAATAAATCTTCTTCAAATTCCTGCCCGCGGTATTTATCGATGAGATAATTGAAATTATAAAACCATTTTGGATTATGCTGATAGGATGAGCCCGGAACCGAAATAAAAATGTCCGGCGACTCTTCAAACGGCTTGTTATGAAAAATCCCATTTTCAAACTGCACATCCCACCAGATATTGGTGGATGAATGCTGCAACGCATGATTCGGTTTCGCTGACACAAGCGGCAATAACTCAAAACTGAATACCGACGGCGCTTTCAGCACTTCATATAACTTAACAACTGTGTTCTCCCCGTGAATCATGACAATGCTTTTCTTCAGTTGAATTTTATCTGCTTCGTAAACCCATTCGGGGAATAATACTTTCGAAAATGTTTTCAGATATTGATACCCGTTAGGATGGATATAATCATTGCCATAAACATTTGCACTTAATTCAAATCGTTTGTCATTCACTACTATTGTTTCATCAAGCTTGCTTAACAAATTAAATCTTTCTGTCGGTGGTTTTGTCGCGGCAACTAATAATCCATGATATCTCCTCGTATGACAACCTAATATTCCTGATGACGACCAGCCACCAATCCCATTTGTTTCTATCCATTCTGCAGGCGGGTTCCAGCCGGGATTAGTTGGCGCAATAAGTTTATTCGCTTCATCAATAACATCAGATTCATTTTTTATTGGCATGTAATAGCTTTTAATGATTCACTCTATTAATCAGCTCCGCCACGACACCCGTCCAGCCTGTTTGGTGTGAGGCACCTACGCCTCTTGCATTATCGCCGTGGAAATATTCATAGAACAAAATCAGCTCGCGGAAATGAGGGTCATCGCGATAGATAGAATAATTATCATTCACCGAACGTTTACCATTTTCATCTTTTTTGAAAATGGAAATCAATCTGTTTGCAATTTCATCGGCAACTTCTGTTAATGTTTCTTCATTCCCAGAACCCGTGGGGAAACTTACTTTGCAATCGCCTTTATAATAATCACAGTATTGTTGCAAAGCAAGTACCAGCAAATAATTCATCGGCATCCAAACCGGACCGCGCCAGTTGCTGTTGCCACCGAATAAATTGGTGTTGCCTTCTGCAGGCTGATAATCGAGACCGAAATCCTGTCCATCAATATGAACGTTATAACCACGTTCATGAATTTTTGAAATGGAACGAATGCCCCCTTTAGATAAAAATTCATTTTCATCAAGCAATGCTTTCAGCAATTTTTCCAATCGCTTGCGCGGCACCAGGGATAATAAAATGTCATCATGTTCTTTCAAATCTTCAATCACTAAATATTGACCGTTGTCTTCGCGATATTTCTGAAACCATTTTAAGCGCTTATGAAAATCAGGAAGTTTTTCTAATAAATCTTTTTTCAAAACCAGCACAGCGAACAAAGTGCTCAAACCTACAAGGCTTCTTACTTTCAGCGGAATATACCTTCCGTCAGGCATAGCAAGCACATCATAAAAAAACCCTTCTTCATCATCCCAGCTTCCTGTCCAGTTTTCGCCAATGCGGTTGAGCGATTCTGCGATATAAATAAAATGCTCGAAAAATTTTGTGGTCACATCTTCATAGTTCGGGTTATGCTGGGAAATTTCGAGCGCCATTTCGAGCATGTTCAGGCAATACATCGCCATCCAGCTTGTTCCATCTGCCTGTTCCAAAACTCCGCCGCCGGGAATGGCGCTGCTCCTGTCAAACACACCAATATTATCAAGACCTAAAAATCCTCCTTCAAAAACATTATTTCCTTTATGGTCTTTTCGGTTAACCCACCACGTGAAATTGATGAGCAGCTTCTGAAAAACTTTTTCTAAAAAATCAATATCACCTTTTCCTGTTCTTGCTTTATCATGTTTGTACACCTGCAAACAACTCCACGCATGCACGGGCGGGTTCACATCACCGAATGCCCATTCGTATGCAGGCAACTGTCCGTTGG
>DATGIX010000016.1:0-31811 GCA_035295505.1 Puia sp.
TGAAAAATCACCATGCATTTTGTGAATAGCCCTATTTAATGGCAAGCTATATTGCCCGGGAATAAACTGTTCTTTTAAAGTTTTAAAAATCATTTAAACTGTATCATCAATGCTGTATATATATTTTAAACTCGTTGCCAAATTGCTGGTAGTCTCCCTCATGATGATCGCATTGATGAAAGGATGGTCTAACCGGCTCAGGAATCAACTTGTGCAGGTTGGCTATTTATATCTCCCAAAGAACAAATGGGGCATGGTTAACCTTGAAGCGCTTCTATCGATTTATGATTCGGATATAGCAAAAGAACTCAAAAATAAAATATCAAGATTCGTACGCGTGGAAAGGGCCAGTTATGTCTTTTTTGCAATTGGGATCATTATTGCCCTTGTGTTCTCAGTGCTTTTTTTTATGGTGCTGCCTTCTCTTTTTCACTCGCAGAATATCTCCGGTTCGCCTTTCACTGAATAGACCGCTCTGCTCGGGATCCGGGGCATGCCAGCCCTGCACAAAATCCGAGCGCAAGACTTCTTCCAACGGAAAATCTTATTTCAACCTGAAAGCCGCCAATGGGCAGATTATCGGTACGAGCGAAATGTATGAAAGCGAATCATCCGGAGAAAACGGCATCGCATCTGTGAAGAGCAATGCGCCAAGTGCTGCTGTTGATGACCAATCGAATTAAGAGAAAGAACTTTTCATAAATCTGGTGAAGGCAATTTTGTCGTCACCGGATTTTTTTGTTGGCACAAGCTCAGACTTCCGAAGTTTGCAAAACTTCGGAAGTCTTTGGCGGAAAACAATGCACGGAGTTGAAGAACCTGCTGAGACTAAAACTTATTTTTATTAAGAAATATATTTGAATGTAATTTTTTAATAACTTAAATGTCAATTATAAAGAAACAATAAAATTCATGATAAAGGGAAAGGATGATTACCATCGATTAACAAATTTATATGTCAAACAAGATTGGTTATTGAGCAAAAGAGATGAACTGACTGAATTAATAAATTTTTGTGGTGATAAAGAAAGTAAGGATTTAATATTTTCAATGTTAGAGAGATTTCAATATTTAAAGCCTGATACTTATAATTATCTTTTAAACGAGGTATCAGATTATATAGTAAATTATTCAGGTTTTGTTCAAGAAAATGCACTGCTACTTTCAATTACCGCTGATAAGGAAACTGATAGCAGCCAAAAAATTTTATACGAGATAAGGCAGTATATTAACAAGCGAGGGTGGAATTCTTTAGAAACTGTTAATTTTTTTACTGATGGTCTAAGAGTTATTAGAAAAGGAAAGCGTCAGGTATTGTTAATTGATGAATTCGTAGGTAGTGGTAAAACTTTGCGTAATAGAGTTAATTATTTGCGGAAAAATATTGAAGGCGATTTTTCAATTAAATGTTGCTTTATTGCCGGAATCAAGAATGAAGTAGAAAAATTGAGACACGAAGGGATTGATATATTCTGTGCAATGGAATTAATAAAGGGAGTATCTGGTTATTTTGTTGGACAGGAGTTAGTTAAGGCTGAGAATATAATGCTAGACTTGGAATTGAAGCTTGCTCAAAAAATAAATGATAAAGAGCTATTTACTTATTCTTTTGGATATGGAAGTGCAGAAGCATTATATTCCTTAGAGGGGTGTAATGGTAATACACCAAATTCAGTATTTCCAATTTTTTGGTGGGCATTTGACCGGAATGACAAAGTAAGAAGGACTTTGCTAACTAGAATTGAAAACGGACTGTAAAATGACAAGATTTGAAAGGAAATTTCTAATTGATTTATACGAAAGTTCCGCTGGGCTATATGCTTTCACATTTTTTTCAAGATATAAAATTAGACCAGACGAATTAGCATTACTAATAAATAAATATTATTCTAAAGGACTCATAAATTATCATGAAGACAAACTGCTTCTTACCGAAAATGGGAGAAATTTTGTTGTAAAAAAAATTGTTAGCTTTAAAAAGTCAAGTGGAAATTTCTCCAATATTCCGGAAGAATTTATGGTTCCGAGAATGGAAATTAACTTACCATATTTGCCTAATATTACCGATGTTTCGCAAGAAATTTTAAAAATAACTGAAGAAGGTGATTTAGAAACTAGCATTAAGGAAGTGTAGTCGCTTCCGAAGGTTAAGGTTAACTTTAACCTCAAGTGCATTCCTGAAAAGCAAGTGTGTTTTCAGGAATGCACAGCTCACTAGGCATTCGCCTAGGTTCGCTCCCAAGAATATGTATTTCTTGGCGCGAACGCCAAGAAATACATATTCTTGGGAGAGCTATCGAAAAGAAAGTAGTTTTTCACCTTCTTCTTTTTTACAATGACTAGTCAAAAAATCTTAAAAACTTGGAATGACTTTTTCAGTGAAAAAGGTCTAGAAAAGAAAATTAAGGATAGCTACATCTCCTATATTAAAAAGCTATTAGACAATAATGTTCCTATAATTTTTGAATTTAATCATCTCGCTCTTTTACTTGGAAGGCAAAAAAAATATTTGGCATCTGTTGTTAACTCTCCTTCAGCACATTATAGAAGTTTCTATATTCCTAAACGGAAAGGAGGGGAGAGAGAAATTACTGCTCCATATCCCGCGCTTCTTGAAATGCAATACTGGATTTTTCATAATATTTTGAAGCAAATCTCTGTTGACTCGAGTGCGCACGGATTTGTTTATAAAAAATCGATTCTTACAAATGCTAGAATTCATGCTGGTGAAAAGGAATTGCTTAAAATTGATTTATTAAATTTTTTCCCATCAATTAATTTGAATAGAATTATTTATGTCTTTAAATCTTTAGGTTATCCAAATGAGATTTGTTATTATTTGGCGGCAATTTGTTCTTACAATGGGTACTTGCCACAAGGTGCTCCTACTAGTCCTTACTTGAGTAACATTATTGCGAAACAACTAGATAAGAGATTAATTAATTTTTCGAAAAAGTACGACTTGAAGTATTCACGATATGCTGATGATTTGACTTTTTCTGGGAAGAGTATACCTTCGATAATGATTGAATATATTGCTAAAATAATTCAAGATGAAGGATTTGAGATGAATTTGGGTAAAACCAGATTGTATAAAACAGCAGGAAAAAGAATTGTTACTGGTATATCTGTTTTAAAAAAAGAAATTAAATTACCAAGGAATTATAAGCGTGACCTCAAACAAGATTTATTCTTCATATTCAAATATGGTCTACCATCACATATTGCGAAGAAAAAAATTAGAAAGGCCAATTACTTGCTTTCTTTAATAGGGAAAGTAAGCTTTTGGTTATCGATTGAACCTGATGACTTATTTGCAATAAAAGCAAAAGAGGAATTACTCAAAATTCACAATTCTTTAGAAATAGATAAGAGCGAGTAATCCAAATTTATTTCAAGGAGAAATGTTTACCATTGTCAGTGTAGCATTCAGCTCTTCACGTCGTTGGCGTTGCGCTTAGCTTAGCGCACAGCTTCACCAACAACAAACACCCCTGACTCATGGTAGCTTACATTTAGAAATAGTAGATACTATCACTCCGCGTACGGCTGTGCCAACGCCGCTGTTATTTGTAGCTTGCAGCTACTGTTGAAACAGCAAAGCAATTCAAAGAGTGTCCAGAATTTCTCAATCGTACTTACTCGCCGCATAAAATATAAATGCTAACCATGCTATAGCTGCCAATAGCATAATGATGGCCGCAAGCAGTTTCAATAACTTTTTCAAGGAAGGTTTTATTTAAAAGCAAATTTTCCAAATTCTGTGTTTCAGTATTTCTTGAGACACCGTTAGTGTTCTTCACAAATAAATAGTCGATAGTGTAGGACACTTGCAAAAGGTTTAAAACTGCTTCGCCATTGTTGCTGTTCAGATAGCCCTGTGCGCTGGATGCACCAATAACCCAATCGCGATGCTATTCTCAAGTCCTGGCACAACACCAACACAGGCGGGAGCATTTTACTGGAAATGTTGTCGCAAATTGATATCAAACTTTTTTCTGTATAATTTTTTGATGCTTGTTTTGGTAGAGTTGTGGTTCAACATTGCCTACGTTTCCCATTTGGCGCTTGTGGAGGAATTTGAAAAACAGACGAACATTCCTACCTGAATACCAAAAACGGTACAAAAAGTCATTTCAAGTGCTTTTTTAATTCGGCAGATGCGAGTTCAATCAAACCTTTCACCTGCGTTGTTTCAGCCAGCCCATTCAACAATCCAAAATCATGGATCACTCCGTTATACCTGACTGATAAAACCTCCACGCCGGCTTGCTCTAATTTTCTTCCGTATGCCTCGCCTTCATCTCTTAAAATATCATTTTCCGCAACCTGGATCAGCGCAGGCGGCAAATCTTTCAATTCTTCCAGAGAAGCCTGCAAGGGAGAAGCGTATTTTTCTTTGCGTTGTGCTATATCCAAAATGTATCTGTCCCACGACCATTTCATCAGAGGCGTGGTAAGAAAACGTTGCTGTCCGTATTCTTCATAAGAATCCTGTGTGAAACCGGCATCAGTAGCGGGCCACATTAATATCTGCAGTTTAATTACGGGGTCGCCTTTATCTTTTGCCATCATGCACAATGAAGTAGTCATGTTGCCACCTGCACTGTTGCCAGCGGCAGCCATCTTTTTTCCATCCACATTGATCTCATCACCATGTTCCGACACCCATTTGGCCGCTGCGTAAATTTCATTGATGGCTTGGGGATAATGTGCTTCGGGTGAAAGTGTATAATTGACAAAAACAGCAGCACACTCCGATGCTACAACCAGGTCTCTTACCAAACGTTTATGTGTTGGATAATCACCCAGCACCCAGCCGCCACCATGCGTGAAAATGAAAACTGGTAATTTTTTTGTCGCCCCTTCTGGCCTTACGATATTGAGTTTTACAGTATAACCATCTTGAGTAATTGTTTTTTCACTTTCATCAATACCTGATAAATCAACCTTTACTGACGCTTGCAGATTTATCAGCACATCCCGCGCATCTTGCACTGACGAGGATTCTACTGCAGGGCCTCCTGCATTCAATGGTCTTAAGAATGCTTTCACTGCCGGCGAGAGATGTGGATCAACAGAATAATCCGGAGCTTCATTTGCCATAGTTGTAATTTTTATTTAGCATGCCCAATGCTGACTGCTGTTTTATTTGTCGGTCAGTTCACACCATTGTATTCTTCATCCGTTACGGGCTGAAGCCATGTTGCCTGCTCGTCACCTTTGTAATTGGTAATGGCAATGTCAATCATTTTACTTGTTGCAGTAGCTCCGTGCCAATGTGCAACATTCTCGGGAGCGATGACCACATCTCCTTTTTTTATGACTCGTACTGGTTTACCTTTTTCCTGATATAAACCTTCGCCTTCAATGATAATTAATATTTGTCCTTTGGGATGTGTATGCCAATTGCTTCTTGTTTTTGGTTCGTAGATCAAGCTGCCAACTGTAAAATCATTGTTTTTATCTCTTGGAACCAATGGAGATAAAAAAGCATTTCCGGTAAACTGATCGGTTGGTAATTTTTGTCCCGGAGGGAACATTGCTGTCGTGCTCATTTTGTTTTTGTTTTACATGATGAATTCGAAGAAGGTTATTGTTCAGCAGTTGTTATTTAATTTTGATTAAGAGATTTCAATTTTTCAAACTTACCAGTGAGAGAATGCTCCGCAGAATATTTTTTGCGTAGCATTATAAAGGTAAAAACATATTATCGGAAACAGCCGCGACTTTTCTGTTATGCAATCGTTAACCATCTTTTCGGGAACGCCGGAGAGAAATATTATATGCCCGGAAAAATTTATAATTTATTCCCACACACTCAGCGTAGTTTGTTGTAACTAATAATAAAGAAAGCTACTCGGCTCGTGTCTGTGCCTACGCCGCTGCTATTTGTAGCTTGTAGCTACTGTTTGAAACAGCAAAGCATTCGAAACAGTGTAGAGGTTCTCTCAATCATACTTACTCGCTGCATAAAATATAAATGCTAACCATGCGATAGCTGCCAATAGCATAATGATGCCTGCAAGCAGTTTCAATAACTTTTTCAAGGAAGGTTTTATTTATGAGCAAAGCTATCCAAATTCTGTATTTCAGTGCTTCAGTGGCAAATGGGTATAGCCACAGAAGCACTGAAGATCTGAAATGGTGCATAAGCACCCACGTTTCCAACCAGCAAGCAAGCCAAACAATTGATAACTATATGCATCATCAAAAAAACAATCGTCGGTAACGGCTTCGCAATGCGCAAAAATGTTTGCGCAAACCCCAAAAACATTTGAGCAAAGGCCAAAAATGTTCAATCAATCAGCAAAAACATTTGAGCAAAGGGCAAAAATGTTTGGTCAATCAATAAAAATAGTTGAGCAAAAGCCAAAAATGTTCGGTCAATCAGCAAAAACATTTGAGCAAAGACCAAAAATGTTTGCGCAAAGGGCAACAACAGTTCACACAATCGGCAACAACAACTTTGCAAATCGCATTTCGCACATTTCAGCCAATAACAAACTACCCAGTTTTCACTACCCACTTCGTTGTATTGACGAAGCCCGAAGCGATATTTATTTTAGCGCTGTCATTATTTTTTTAATTTAAAACTCCAGATCTTATGAACAAAATTAAAGAGGCTCGCCTCAACATGTACGAGACTGTCATTGCCTATTGCAACAACAACACCGCAATCGTAGCAACAGTCCCCGCCTTTCAAACTTCTTTGGCAGGTTTTGCAACTGCAGTCGATAAAATCAACCTCAATGCCCGCATGGAAGCCGATGTGATCACCGGCATTGCAGCCGATAAGGCCAGCCTTCGAATTGTGCTCTGCCAGAAGGCAGCAGACCTTGGCGCAGTAGTTTTTGCTTTTGCATCAACATCAAACAACAATGAGCTGATGCAAAAAACAAAATTTACCCTCAGCGAGCTGAAAAGGCTGAAAGACGGGCTGCTATCGCTCATCTGCACCAACATCCGCGATGCGGCGCAGGCAAACCTCGCATCGCTGGCTACCGCTGGCGTCACGGCTGCAACGCTCACCGATTTTCAAACAGCAATAGATAGCTATGCGAACAAAGCAACGTCGCCGCGCAATGCAGTGAGCCAGCGCTCGGTTTATTCACAAGCGCTCAATAATTTCTTTGCCATCGCAGATGGCATCGTAAAAAAGCAGCTCGATAAATGGGCGGTGCAGTTCAAGGCTGATAATATAGATTTCTATAATGGCTATAAAAGCAACCGCAAAATTGTTGACCCCGGAACTTCCGCCACACAAATTGCAGGCGATATCATCAGCGCTAACAACAACCTGCCCGTTCAGGGAGCAACAGTGCAACTGGTAGGAACGTCCATCACCGGCTCCACAGATGCAGACGGGAATTTTGTGCTGAAGTCTGTTGCCATCGGACCGCAATCCATCAAGATCACCAAGCCCGGTTTTGCAGACGCGATCATCGACAACATCATCGTGAAGCTGGGAAAAACAAGCACCATCAACAAAGCTATTGAGCCAATTGCGGAATAGCAGAAAATAGGGTCTAGTTTATAAAATTTAATTTACAAAAGAAAAATGCACCTGAAATTTCAGGTGCATTTTTTCATGAAGACATCCGGAGTTTTCAAAACTTCCGATGTCTTTGCAAACTATTACTCAAACGGATGCCACTTAAGCGCACAATAGAAATACGGTGTCTGAATTCACAGTAGCACAAAAGCTTCATCCAACCTTCTCTGCGGAAAACGCGCCGTCATCGTTTTCCGCCTGATCTTTTTGTTTCTTTTTACATCAAGGCAAAAAGAAAGGATAAAAAATTGTTCTGTCATAGATAAAAGTAAAAGGCACTTGAATTTTCAAGTGCCTTTTTGCTGTGAACCTAAGTAGCCGCGGTTCGAACTTGTTGATAGCCGATCTAAAAATTTCATTAATTTAATTCGAAATTCATAAATTGTATTTCATCTCGAAATAATTCAAAATGAATATCAGTTTACGACCAGGTAGTGTTGCAGATGCAAATGCATGCGGGGAAATTTGTTACCAGGCGTTTAAAGATATTTCAGGGCAGCATAATTTTCCGCCGGATTTTCCAAATCCTGAAAGCGCTATTGGATTAATGAACTATATTTTTTCAGATTCAGGCGCCTGGTCAGTAGTAGCTGAATCAGAAGGCCGGATCGTAGGCAGTAATTTTTTATGGGAAGATGTTTTTATTGCAGGTGTGGGTCCTATAACCGTTGATCCCAACATTCAAAACACATCGGTGGGAAGAAAACTGATGGAGCGGGCTCTTCAACGCGTGGAAGAGCAGAAGTTTGCAGGAGTAAGATTAGTACAGGCAGCTTATCATAACAGGTCTCTATCACTTTATTTAAAACTTGGATTTGATGTCCGTGAGCCTCTTTCTCAAATGCAGGGTGATTCATTAGGTATAAATTTCCCTGCCTATCATGTGCGCCCCGCAAAGGAAATTGATCTGGATTCCTGCAATCAACTATGTTTTAGGATACATGGCCATACGAGAGCGCATGAACTTCGTGGCGCTATTAAAGCAGGAACCGCATCGGTTGTTGAGCATGAAGGAAAAATTACAGGATATTCAACTCAGGTTGGTTTTTTTGGACATACCGTAGCTGAATCGAATGATGGGCTGAAAGCAATTATTGGTGCAGCAGCTAATTTTTCCGGCCCGGGATTTTTGCTTCCATCACGAAATGCGGAGATGCTGCGCTGGTGCTTAGCCAATGGTTTGCGTATCGTTCAACCCATGACGTTAATGAGCAAAGGTCTTTACAACGAGCCTGCAGGCGCTTTCTTGCCCTCTGTACTTTACTAAATTGACAAAATTTGTAGTCCTAACTAGCCACGGTTCGAACTTTATGACAATTGACTTAATCTCTGTTTTGAATTGAGGCAAATCCTGTCATAACATGATTTAACATAACAGAAGACTTCGTTATCTTATCTGCTCACACCATTTGGCAGCAATATGTTATGGGGCATACTAATTGAGACTTGCATTGCTTACCAATTATTTTTATTATGAAACAAAAAATGGCACTTTTATCAGCATTCGCAATAATGGCCTTCGGCTCAGCTTTTGCACAAGCGGTATCAACTGATTCTATATCTGTGCTCAAAAATCAAAAAGAAGGTCTGGTGATAAGCAAAAGAATAAATGACAATAAGCTAAAGCTTGCAAAGCTTGAGAATTCAGTGGAAAAGGAAACTCAGGATATGCAGGCCACCAAAGATGAGAGCCAAAAATCCGCAGATGATAATGGAAAAGCAGCGGACAGGCTGACCGGAGACGCGCAGAACAAAAAATTAGCAGGCGATGCGAGCAAGAGCGCTAAAGAAGCCAAGCGTGATGCAAAAAAGGCCAGAAAGGCATCTGCCAGCCTCGAAAATCTGAAAAAAGATATAGCTTCTCTTAAAAGCAAGATTGCTGCAGATGAATCAAGGCTCTCTGCAATATCAGGTAAAAGCTTTAACAATATGCCCGTTGATACATTAGCGACTCCTAAAAATTAATTTTCAGGAAATCCATCAGACCGAAAGATAAGGGTGACAATCTGTTTTTAGCCGAGCAGATTGTCATCCTTTCTTTTTTAAGTAAGGGCATCAACAAAATCAATGTCCTGCATGGTATTTAACGATTCATATTTCATGGCCGTAATAAAAAAACCACCGGCTTTTGCCGATGGTTATAAAGGGGAGGAGTGTTTTGTTTTCAGAATTTTATTTTACCGTCAACACTTTGTCCAGACTATGTACAATGCCATTGGATGCTGTGCCATCCTTGCCCATTAGTTTTGAGCCGTTGATAGTAACATCTCCATTTAACACTTTTACATCAAGCTGTTTGCCGTTGAGTGTTTTTAATTTCTGGCCATCTTTAAAGTCTTTGAAATCTGTTCTTCCTGCCACCACATGATAGTTGAGCAGGTCTTTCAATTTCACCTGATTTTCGGGGTTCAGCAATTTGTGCAGTTCGCCTTCTCCTAATTTTCCGAACGCAATATCTGTTGGCGCGAACAGGGTGAATGGCCCCTGCTTGCTCAATTCAGTTTCTAAGCCTGCTGCTTTAACGGTTCTCGACATAGTGGCGAGGTTTTTGTCGGCCACAACAACATCTACAATATTTGACATTTTCTTAAAATTATTTGCAGATAGAATAACCTGCATTGATGTAATCTAACCTTATTAAACAACAAACAAGATTATATCTGTCACCATAACAAAAGTTTGTGATTGAATAAATTCAATTACAGTGAATGCATTTAACAAATAACAATCAGGTAGTATTTCTATTTGCCGGCATACGGATTATTAAGCTTAGCTTGCATCTATCGCAAAGCGTAAATCAATGTTTAACATGTCAGCTTCCCTATATGTTGTTCTCTTTATATTTTTCGCTGCTCTGATCCTTGCCGTCATCCTGATTGCACAATACAAAAAAAACAGCCATACAGTATTGTACAAAGAAGGAGTGCATCATGAAAATGAAGGCAATTATAAATTAGCGCTGCAAAACTTTGAAGATGCATTGATGGAGATACGCAAGCTGAAGGTTGATCATAAATTTGGTAATAAGATTGAAGAAAGGATCAAGATGTTGCGCACTCTTGTGGATTATGAAAAAAGTTTTCAAGCCGGTCGCCCGGTATAGTAATATACTCACCAAATATTTTGCATTATCTAAAAGAGTGGCACAACAGAATGAAGGAATTTGAATTGAATAATTAATATAAATTTTCAAAATGTATTTTGATGAATCGATAAATGAACACCAGAGCTTAATAGAATACCCGGCAACTGATGACGATCGCATGGGCCTGATCATTAATTTTTTTCTTTATTCACAGCCATTCGCGAAATTGAACATAGGAGAAATCACCCAAAATTGGGCAAATCTCCAGAAGCATCAATTAAAGCATCTGATAGGCTTACTGATTGAATCAAACTTTTTTGTTGTCTTCTCTAAACGATTGAGCACTCAATTCATCCTAAAGGATGATGTAAGATCTGAAATGATATCTGAAGAGGGCTATCTTGGTTATAAGTCGAAAAGAAATCAAGCATAAAAAATAATGGAGGTTTAAATGCTCAAGGGCGGTTTGCCGATGCTTTCCCTTGCGTAATTCCAGAAAGGTTTTTACATCTTTTTAAAGCCTTCTTTTAATTTTTGTTTTGGTAGTCCCGACAGGAATCGAACCTGTATCAAAAGTTTAGGAAACTTCTATTCTATCCATTGAACTACGGGACCGTTTTCAGTCACCAGTCGTCAGTTACCAGTCATCAGTTTTATTCCTGGCATTTTAAATTCATAATGAAATTTAAAATGTCAGTACTGCGGACTGGCCAACTGCGGACTATTTCAGCAAACCCTTTGCATTTTCAGTGAATATTTTCACTGCAATCGCGAGCAATATTACGCCAAAAAATTTTCTTACGGCAATCATGCCTGCAGGGCCTAATAACCTTTCAATCAGGTCGAGCGATTTTAAAACAATATAAACAATGATCAGATTGATGAGTATGGCAACAAGCACTGTTGTTTCTTCATAATTTGCTTTGAGCGACATGATGGTGGTGAGCGTTCCCGATCCTGCAATCAATGGAAATGCAATCGGAACTGCCGTGCTCGCCTTGGCATTTTTATCGCCCTTAAAAAATTCAATGCCCAATACCATTTCCAATCCGAGAATAAAAATCACGATAGAACCTCCGACTGCAAATGAATGCACATCCAAACCTAATATATTCAGGAAAGGCTGCCCCACAAATAAAAATAAAATCATCAGCCCGCCGGAAATCAATGTTGCTTTTAATGAGTTGATGCCACCGAGCTTTGCTTTCAGCGAAACCAGCAAAGGCACGGAGCCAAGAATATCAATCACCGCAAACAAAGTGAAAGTGACGGTTAGCAGTTCATTAAATTTCATGAAAGCAGTTTGTGGTGCAAAGATAAGCGGGGTTTTTCACGCAACGAACACGACGAATACAACGATCGCAATGAAGTATTTGACTGATTCATGTTTCAATGATGTTGTTGCAGTTTCCCCAGAGGTGCATGCAAGCTTCCTGCTTCGCTTTATCCATTATAAAAATATTTTTCTCTGAAAAAAACGTATCGCTGTTTCAATTCAAGCAAACAATTTCTACACAAACAACCATGATAGCGTTCTTCAATAAATGCTTTTTCTTCCATGGTGAAAGAAATGCCGGAGCATTGACAATTTCCAATATCTCCGACTTTGCATTCAAATGGTTTTTCGCATCGCGGGCAATTATTTTCTTCGTGCTTGCACATGGGGATGTTTAATAAATCCTTCATTAATGTTTTATCAATACAATTTTTGCAGGGCTTGCAGTCGGGTTAGTGGAGAAAGAAAATTTCTTCGTGCCGTTTTGGTCGAAACAAAAAACAGTTCCTGAAGAAGTGTAATCTTTTGCATCAGTAACATACACATCGCCGGTTGCATCATCAATATCCAAACCATAGGGTGTTGTTATGGCAGTGCCATCGCTCACAAAATTTCCTTTCACTACGCTGAAATCCGTTGTGCTCAGCACTCTTACATTAGCAGAACCAAGATAGCCACCTGTCACATACAAATTGTTATTGTAAAAACGAACGATGCCAACAGCAGTGTCAGCAGATTTTGTTATCGTGTTTGTGCCTGTGTTCACTTTCACTAATGAAGGAGCGATGGATGAATAGTCACCTGTGCAGGCAACGTAAATATTTCCCGCATTATCTGCCGCTATCGAACCCGGGTTTGTGCCGACAGTTATTTTCGTTGTTTCCGTAAGCGTACTGAGGTTAATAACAGAGACGGTGGAATCATAAATAAAATTGCTGTTGAAAGCGCCGGTATTGCTGACATACAAATTAGTTCCCGAAACAATCATCTGTGCAGGGTTTGAGCCAACAGTAATAGACTTGGTGATGGCGAGTGTTGAGGTGTCAATTACAGACACTGTTCCGTCAGTGGATGAAACGAACACATTGCTTCCGTAGCCCACAATATTTTCCGGCCCTTTGTTAACGCTGTTCTTAATAAAGCTGATGGTATCAATAAATCTTGCAGTCAACGCATCTGTCACTGCAATATTCCCTGACACATTCATCACGATATACATCTTTCCGCCGTAGATAATAAAATCACTTCCGGTGTCACCGAGCCCGAAACTGTTGGTGGTTTTGTAATAGTCAGTGGTGGAAACTTTTGTCCCAAAATCATAGTACGTCAGCGTAGTATTATTCTGGCCATAGTTGCCCTGGTTCAATGAATAAACACCCGTCGTAACTTTCGGAGGCGTTGTTGTAACGTTGTCTGTTTTCTTACAAGATGCAATAACCAGGAGCGCAATGACTGTCAGAGATAGTTTGATTTTTTTCATTGTTGTTGTTTTATAAATTATTTAATGTGATGGTTATTTTATATGATCTGCCGGGCATGGGATAATATCTTATCACGTCATACCGCTCATTGAAAACATTATTCAGTTCTGCTTTTACTGTTGTTTGAAAATATGTAAGGTTGAATGCGCGTGCCACAAACAAATCATGCGTGCTCCATCCATCCACTTCATTCGAAGGATCATTTTCTCCAAGCGCATATCGCTTTCCCGAAAACAAAAAACTATAACCGGCGCTCCATTGCTGATAATGTATCGCTGCAAGTGCAGAACCTGAATTGTCTGGTGTATAAGGAATTTCATTTTTGTATTGAGAGCTGGAGGGATCTGTAATATCTAAAGCTTGCTGCCATGTATATGCAATACGCAGTGACCATTTTAATGATGAAGAAAATGTGCCGCTTGCGTTAGCGTTCATATCAACTCCCTTTATGTGGACTTTACTAATGTTCATCATCGTCCACACAAAAAGATTTTGTGAAGGCACGCCGATGATTTTATTTTTTACGGTATTGTAATATGCATCTGCGCTGATGCTTAACTGTTGAATGGTTGCATTGAAATTTTTCGAATAAGTGATGCCGGCATTATATTGTTTTGAATATTCAGGCTGCAGTTTGGGATTAACGTTGCTGTTATAAGTATAATAGAGATCATTAAAAGTTGGCAGGCGAAATATGTTCTTATAAAAAGCACGGAACAGGAATGGGCTTTCGGCGCTTGTTTTGTAGCTCGCCGCAACTGTGGGCGTTAATTCGTTTTTGTCAGAAGCGGCAGTTCCGGTTTTTGTTTTATCATGAACAATCGTGCTTAATAAGGAAGCATTGATTTGCAATTTTGGTCTTGCATATTGTACAGCGAGATTATTCCACCAGGTATTTCTTGTTGGCGTTGCAAAAGGAGTGACGTTGGATGTGAGATAAGCAGATGAAAAGTCAGAAGCGAGAGAAGCAGAAAAATATTTTCCTATCTTCTGATTGAGCGCAGCGCTTGCATATATTTCCTGTTGTGTATAGCGATCATCCAACCCTCCGGCATTGTTTAAAAAATTCGGGTCTTTATATCGTGTAAATAACGAACTGTATTTTGCGGCAACTAACAGCGATGTATATGCGCTTATCTTTTTTTGATAATGACTTTGCGCAAAAAAATCTTTGTCCCACAACCGCTGTGCAGAAGTATTGTTGAAGAAAATAATGCTTCCGGGCAATCCTCTTTCGGAAGTGTAGCCCCAGATTTTTGTCTGCCATTGAGAGCTATCGGAAAACTGCTTCACGATATTTACTTCACCCTGAAATGATTTGATATCTGAATTACTGCGATTGGCTTTTTGAGAGAAAGTTCCATTCTCGATATAATAAGGATAATTTCCTTTTGCCCAAATGGCTTCGGCATTGGCGCTTATAACGATATGTTTTCCTGTGGGCAAATAAACTCCTGCAAATGGCTGCCACAAACCAAACGATCCTTGCTTAATTCCGCCTTTCCAATTTGTTTTCGTGAAGTTGGTAGTGTTGAAAGTATTTGTAGTCACTGCAAGAACAGAAGCGGAAGAATATGCTCTGGCTGGTAAAAGTATTTGCTGCGGATTGGCTTCAGCGAGCTCCAGGCTTTGAACAAACGTCGATGAAAATTTGCTTAAATCAATTTGCCCAGTTTGCGCATCGGCAACAGGAATGCCGTCATAAATTAATCCTGTGTTCAATGCACCGAGGCTTCTGACAGAAATAGTTTTAAGACCGCCGATGCCGCCATAATCTTTTATCAATACACCGGAAAAATATTTGGCAGCATCTGCAATGGTTTCGGCATTAATTTGCTGAAGCGTTTCATGATTGATAGATTGAACAGGAACTGCTGTCGTGAAATCAAGTGGCTTTTTATATCCGGTTACGATAACCTTTCTTAAGTGATTTGAACTATCAGCTTGTGCGTGCACGACTGAAAATACAGACGAGAGGATGATGCCATAAATACAATAATATAATGTCTGCCTGATGAACATATCGTTTGCACAAACTGAGTTAATAATATATTCATCGAAGCGATAGAGCCAATGCTCAAAAGGGATATATGAGAGATGTTATACCCCGCCTGCCTTTCACCCGAAAGCTTAGCGATGAATAAGTTTTATTTGGCAGGTCTTCTGGCTCGCTCTCTGTTCAGCACCTTCCCATCCGCCTGCGGCGGACAGTGGCATGGAGATTGAACAGTTCAGTTCGCAATTTGCAGTTTGCAGTTTACAGTTCTTTCATTCAAAGTTTATAATGAAACTTAAATTCTCAGGACTGCTGACTGACAACTGATAACTGCCGACTGAAAAGAACTTACAGCTACGGGGATAGCGCCGGACTTTCACCGGACTTCCCTTTTAATGGCGCTTTGGGCACCAACCAAAATCAGTGCAAATGTAAAAGAGTTTCCATTTCAAAAAAAAGAAGTTGTTAACAGGTGAGTGGTGAATAGTGAATGGTCAATGGTGAATAATGAGTGGGTTATTATGTTTCAAACTTTTGAATGACGATGTACTCAAGGAATTCTATTGAGCGCATTACTAACGGCAACGATCAACCGGTTTTAATTATTTCATCAAATCTCCCAATGAGATTCCTATAAAATAATTTCTTGTAGCAGCAGCATTGTAATATCTTCCGGCAGCAGCATTGATGTCATTACCTAAACTGTATTTTGTGTTGGTGAGGTTATTAGCACCTGCAAAAATTTCAAACCTGAATTTCTTTGCAAATATTTTCCTGAACCCAATTCTTGCATCTAACAAATTGTATGAGCCGGCAACGCTTGTGTTGGCATCGTTCAGATAAATTTTGTCAGTGTATGTGTAAGTTAGGTTTGTATAAAGCCCGATTTTAGTTTCTACATCAAGACCAGAGACAAGAATTTGTTTGGCAACCCCAGGCAAATAATTTTTTGAATAATCAATATTAGAAGTGCTCCCACTTGGTGATTCTTTAAAATCATCATAATGGAAGTCATCAAATGTTTCGCTTAGCCAAATTTTCGCATTGCTGATAAAACGATGAGGATTGTCTGCAATCTTATATGACAAATAAGTTTCAATTCCATTCTGCCTTGTTGAACCGGCATTCAGATAATAATACACTCCGTTAGTGTCAATACGTTGGACAATCGTATTGTTCAAATGAAACAAAAATCCATTCACGTCAAAATATAATCTGTCGTGCAACAAGCTTCCGCGAAATCCTAACTCATAATCAACGCCGTCTTCCGGTTGAAGATTTGTTCCGATAGTTCCGTTGGTATGAATTAATTCAGACGTTGTAGGTGTAGAGAAACCTCCGGCAATACTTCCATACACAGAAATAGTGGAAGTAATTTTTTTCAGCAGCGCAAATCTCGGCGGCACTTTATTTTGAAATGTTTGTGTTTGTGCTGTCGGCGGCACATTTGATAATCTTGTATTTTGTACAGATGCTTTGTTGAAACTTCCGCCGGCAGTAACAATCCAGCCGTGGGGGAATTTGATATCAGCTTGTGCAAAAATCAAATATTGCCAGATATTCGTTGCGTCATCAGTCTGCAAAGAATCACTTACCCCAAATTTATTTCTGTAATCTTTCGTACTGAAAAACCCTTTTTGTGCTTCTGTGCCGAAATTGAATTGAATGGTAGTCGCATCAATTTGTTTTTTGTATTGAAAAACGGTTCTTCCTCCGAAATGAGGTTCTTTCCTGATTTCATATACGCGGATTCCCGGATTAATAAAATCAGTGTAAGTTCCATAGACTGATGTGGTATTTTTCCAATTGTCATTAATCGAATATTCATTACTGAAACCTGCAGTAAATGCTTTTTGATAAATAGCAGCTTTTGCCTCGATGGCGTCGAGGTTTGTTCCTGCATGCGGACGAGCCATAGAAGGATTGGTGTCATATTGTGCGAATGTGAGCCCACCAGGTGTTTGATAAAACAAATCGCTATAAAGCATGTATGCATGAAGTATTTGCTTATTACTTATTTTTAATTGCGTTTCATAAGAAGCAATATCTCTTCGCATTTGTGATTGCTGTCTATATCCATTGCTTGTCTGATGAGAATAATTTAAAATGTTCTGATTATTATCGCTGCCAAATCTTGCATTTACATTCACATTGTTGGTTTCAAAACTTCCATAAGAATAATTCACATCAATCCCATTTTGCCATTGTTGCGGCATGCTGTGAATGAGCATTGCTCCACCAATCGCAGCACCATATAAACTTGCAGCCGGCCCCTTAATAATTTCTATTGACTGGAAATTATAAAAACTCAGTTCGTTCAGATAAGTATTTCCGCCGGGGTCAGTAAGCGGAATTTCATTGAAATATATTTTTACATCTCTTACACCGAATGGAGAACGTAATGAGCTTCCGCGAATATTTAATCTGTAGCTTGCTGGTGAGCGTTCTTCCATCCTTACTCCCGGGCTTGCGTTCACTGCAGGCAAAATGCTCATATTATTGAAACGGTTCAACTGAGCCGGGCCTGTAAAGCTTACCGGAGCAGCAATATCAATCAACTTACGGTTATGCTCATACGCTTTTATGATGACTTCCTGCAGGGTTTTGACAAAAGAAGAATCTGCCGAAGCTGTGTCAGTTATTGATTGTGAAAAAATAGGCAGGCAATAAAAAAACAGCACTGCTGCTGAAACAAGTTTTTTCATGTAAGCAGAGGTTTGGTATTTTTTGGTTAGATCTCACAGCAAAGTTAATACAGAATATTTCTTTATCTTGACAACCATTACAAATTAACAAGATTCCTTAAAATATTTATGGACAAGCAATCCAAGCTCAACCTGTTTGATTTAACGATGATTGTGATCGGACTCGTGATTGGACTTGGCATTTTCCGCACTTCGAAAGATGCAGCGGAAGCTGCTCTTTCACCTACGATTTTTTTTGGAGCGTGGATTGTCGGAGGCGTTATCGCATTTTGTGGTGCGCTCACCTATGCAGAAATCGGAAGCCGTTATCCCGTGACGGGAGGTTATTACAAAATCTTTTCTTATGCTTATCATCCTTCGATTGCGTTTGCGATTAACTGTGTGATATTGATTTCAAATGCAGCATCACTTTCCGGCGTTGCATTGATTGGCGCTGAATATATTTCTCAGGTGATTTTTGCAACAGAGCCTTCTTCATTTGTGAAATCTCTGATTGCCATGAGCGCCATCATTGCATTTTATGGAATTAATATGATGGGATTGCGGATAAGCACCAGAGTGCTTAATTTCCTAATGCTGATTAAAGTGGGCATGTTGATCATTATTATTGCTGCATTATTTTTTCCTAAATTCTATCATCCCATTAGTTTTATTCATTCGCAAAGCGACGCGAGCTTTTGGCAAATTGTTCTTTCTTTCGGCATTGCGCTGAAAGCGGCATCGTTCACTTATGGAGGCTATCAGCAAACCATCAATTTTGGAGATGAAATTCAGAACCCGCAAAAGAATATCCCGCGTGGCGTGTTCATGGGAATACTCATTATCATTGCGCTTTATCTTGCTGTCAGCTATTCTTACTATAAAATTATTGGTTTCGATGAATTGAAACACGCAAAAGGCATCGCGTCTATTGTTGCAGAGAAAATGTTTGGTGAAACAGGAAGAACTATTGCTTCTATATTATTATTTATTGCAGTGCTGGCTTATGTGAATGTGATTCTGTTGAGCAACCCACGGGTGATGTATGCAATGAGCGAAGACGGCATTCTCCCAAAATCTTTTCAGAAAAAAGATGAGAAAAGAGATGTGCTGACAGTTAGCCTGACGGTTTTTGCCATCATCTGTGTGGTGGTGTTATTTTTCGCAGATACGTTTGATAAAATCCTCAGCTTTTCTATTTTCCTTGATTCGATTGGAATGGCAACATCGGCAGCAACCATTTTTGTGCTGCGAAAAAGAACAAAACATCTGGATGGAACCGGCATTTATTCCATGAAACTTTATCCTTTCATGCCACTGATTTTTGTGCTGACTTATATTTTTGTAGGAACAATTATCGCTGTCACATTTCCACAATATGCGCTTATTGGCTTTATTGTTTTCTTAATTTTTTTAGCATTGTATTTTATTATTAAAAGAAAGAGGAAACCTGTCTGATAACAGTTATGCATAACCGATATTTAGAATTGGAATTTATAAACTGAAAACTTGAAACTAAACTAATGGATATAAGCTATATACTCAATGAACTTGGTGAAGACCGCGAACATTATTTCAACGCCATAGCTCCGCCGATTATTCAGACAAGCAATTTCAGGGTTAATAAAGTTGACGAGCTAAGGTCGTTGTTTGAAGATGAATATAGCGGTTATCTCTACAGTCGCGGATTAAATCCGACAGTAGAGATCATTAGAAAAAAATTAGCAGCGTTAGATGGTGCAGAAGATTGTCTCGTGTTCAATAGCGGTGCGGCAGCCATTTTTGCATCAGTGCTCGCCAATGTGAAATCCGGCGACCATATTGTTTCGGTTAACAAGCCTTATACGTGGGCGCAGCGCATGTTTGATGTTGTTCTTCCAAGATTCGGGGTCACTACTACTTACATCGATGGAACGGCGATTGAAAATTTTGAACGTGCCATTCTTCCTAACACCACTGTGATCTATCTCGAATCGCCTAATTCATGGGATTATAAATTACAGGATTTGAAAGCGGTTGCAGATTTGGCAAAATCTGAAAAGATTGTTACGATTATCGATAACAGTTATTGTACGCCTTTATATCAAAAGCCGATTGAAATGGGGATTGATATCGCCATGCAAACTGCCACAAAATATATCAGCGGGCATAGCGATACTTTAGGCGGTGTTCTTAGCGGTTCAAAAAAAATGATGAAGAAAATTTTCGACAGCGAATATCTGAATATCGGGAGCGGCATTCAACCCTTCAACGCGTGGTTGCTAATAAGAGGATTAAGGACTTTGCAGGCAAGGCTGGAAAGAATCACACAAAGTACGCATACTGTTCTCCGTTACCTGAAGCAAAACCCTAAAGTGGAATCTGTTCTTTTCCCTTTGGATGAATCATTCCCGCAATATGAGCTGGCGAAAAAACAAATGACCGGAGCATGCGGGCTTATCAGTTTTTATGTTCATGCCCAAACCAGAAAACAAATTGTTGATTTTTGTGAATCGTTCAGGCGCATCATGATGGCTGTTAGCTGGGGTGGCCACGAATCTCTGATATTGCCAAAATGTGCTTCCTTAAAAGATGAGGATTTCGACCCTGAAAACAAAGAACACCGGATGCTCAGGCTCTATGTAGGTCTTGAAGATGCCAGCTATTTGATCGCCGATCTGGAGCAGGCTTTCTCAAAAACATTATAAGCGGTAACAATTTTAACCATTTTGTTGTCAAAGATGAATGACGATTCATTATTTTAGCGATTCCAACGCCGACCACTTATCAAAAAATCTAACTGACAGATATATAAGTAAATTAAATTTGCGCTTTACCATGAAAAAACTTCTTTCATTACCAATACTCTGCTTATTATTTTCCATTGGCAAAGCGCAGGACAAATGGGATTTGAAGAGATGCGTTGAGTACGCTGTTGGGAATAATATTTCTGTAAAACAACAAGATGTTCAGGCAAGGCTTGCTGCTCTCACTTTGAATCAGTATAAACTTTCGCAGATACCTACAGTTAATTTTGGAGGTAATATCGGATATAGCTCTGGTCAAAGCCAGGATCCTGCAACATTTGCTTTGATCACAACAGGATTGTGGTCGAACCAATATTATCTTCAGACCAACGTGAATCTATTCAATTTCTTCAGTCTGAAAAATAATATTGAAGGAAGCAAATACGCTTACGATGCAGCAAATGCAGCAACAGATAAATTAAGGAATGATATTTCTTTAAGTGTCGCCAATGCATATCTGCAAACATTGCTTTCCATTCAACAAGCAAATACTGCAGAGCTGCAAGTGAAGTTGTCACAGTCTCAACTTGAAATCACCCGTAAGCAGGTAAATGCAGGAACTTTGCCTGAATTGAATGCTGCGGAAATAGAATCTCAGCTTGCGCAGGACAGCTCCACATATATTACTGCGAGATCAAACGTAGGTCAGAATATTATTACCTTGAAAGCATACATGAGCCTTGATGCTGCAACCCCATTTATTATTGACACTCCTAATGTTGAAAGAATACCTATCGAAAATATTGTAGACCTTGAACCGGGATCTGTATATTCGCTTGCTTTACAAAATCAGCCACAGCAAAAAGTAGATGCATTACAGTTGAAAGCAGCTTCCAAATACATTGCTGCAAGCAAAGCTGCTATGTATCCTACATTTTCTTTGGGCGGTCAGTTTTATACTACTTATACAAGTCAAACTTATGAGCCCATTAAAGGGTCGCCAATATTATTAACAGATACTGTAGGAAGAGTTGTTGGTTCTAATCAGCAGGTTGTTATTGACAACGTTGTATACAATTACAAGAAAACTCCTTACTTCTCTCAACTTAGCCAAAACTTCAGACAGTCAGTAAGCCTTGGGGTTAACATACCTATTTTAAATGGAGGAAGTTTGCGCACAGGCTATGAGCGCTCAAAGCTTAATTATAAAGGATATGAATTGCAACAACAGCTCGATAACTTAAACCTGAAACAAAATATTTATCAGGCATATAATCTTGCAGTTGCTGCCTTACAAAAATTTGAAGCAAGCAAAAAAGCACTTTCTGCCGCTACCAGAAGTTTTGAATATGCACAGAAAAGATACAATATCGGATTGCTGAATACAATCGACTTGCTTACTAATCAAAACAATTATTTCAAAGCAAAGATTGATGTGCTTTCATCTCAGTTCGATTATGTTTTTAAAATGAAAGTGCTTGAGTTTTATAAAGGCATGGGAATAAAATTATAAATGTATAACCTCACTGTTTATGAATAAAAAATTGCTTTGGATTATTATCAGTCTTGTTGTGATAATTTTAGTGGTGATCATGCTAAAGAAGGCTGGCGTTTTCGGGAAAGATGAGGGCATAAAAGTTTCGTCTGAAAAAGTAGTGAAGAAAACCATTACTGAAATTGTGACGGCGAGCGGAAAAATTTATCCTGAGATCGAAGTGAAGATAAGCCCCGATATTTCCGGTGAAGTGGTTGAACTGACAGTACAGGAGGGAGATAGTGTTAAAAAAGGACAAGAGCTTGCAAAGATTTATGCAGACATATATACAACACAACGCGATCAGGCAGCAGCTCAGTTGAATCAACAGGAAGCGGTTGCTTCTAATAGTTCCGCGCAATTGCCGGGTTTAAAGGCTGCGATGGATCAGGCTAAGAAAAATTATGACCGCGAAAAACAATTGTTGGCTGATAAAGTAATTTCCCAATCAGAATTTGATCAGGCAGAAAGCACTTATCTTTCAGCACAGGCAAATTATAATGCGGCACAACAAAGCATTCTCGGTAATCAGGCTGGTGCTGCAAGCGCGAAAGCAAATCTTTCTATTGCAGCAAAAAACCTGAGCCGTACAACGGTTGCTGCGCCAATGAATGGAGTCATTTCTTCATTGAGCATTAAAAAAGGTGAGCGCGTTGTTGGTAACTCTATGATGGCCGGAACAGAAATGATGCGTGTTGCTGACATGAGCAAAATTGAAGCAATAGTTGATGTTGGTGAGAATGATATCCCAAAAGTTCATCTTGGTGACTCTGCAGATATTGAAGTAGATGCTTATAACAACAGAAAATTCCGTGGCATTGTGACTCAGATAGCAAGTAGTGTAGCGTCTGGCACAACAACGACGAGCACGGTTTCTTCAAATGATGTTACTAACTATAAAGTGCATATCAGGCTGTCACCTGAATCTTATAAAGATTTGTATAATAATAAAAGACTCAAAAGTTTTCCGTTCAGGCCTGGAATGACTGCAAGTGCAGACATACAAACAAACACACATGCCAATGTGCTTTCAGTGCCGATCAATTCTGTGACTACACGCGACAAGAATAGTGGCAACGCAGTGAACACCACCAAAACAAGTGATAACAAAAAAGATGATAATAAAGATAATGGCGGTGATAACGGTGATGTTAAGGCTCCTACTGGTGATTTGGATGAAGTGGTGTTCCTGTTGCAACCTGACGGCACTGTGAAGAAATCGAAAGTGAAAACAGGTATTCAGGATATCAACTATATTGAAATCATAGATGGCATCAAGGAAGGCAGCGAAGTAATAACAGGTCCTTACAGCACAGTGAGCAAAATATTGAATGACGGAACGAAAGTGCAGGTAGTGCCGAAAGAAAAATTATTTGAAACAAAAAAGAACTAAGCTGATTTAATTTTAGTAAAAAATAATCTTTCTTATTAAGCTAAAAGTTTGAGAAGTAATTTTGATTCTCAAACTTTTTTTATTTTAAGCTAATACTATCTTATGCAATTCGGAATTATCGGCAGTGGCAGTTGGGCAACAGCTCTTGCAAAAATCCTTACAGATAACAAAGTTCAAATTAATTGGTGGATCAGGAGTGAAGTCATGATTGAGCATTTGCAAAAGCGCCATCACAATCCTAATTATATCAGCTCAGTTTATTTTGATGCATCTCTCTTGTTATTAAGCAACAATGTGAGCGAGGTGATCAAAAATTCTGATTGCATTTTGATTGCAGTTCCATCCGCGTATATAATCGACACATTTAATCAGCTCGCCAAAAATATTTTCGAAGGAAAGAAAATCATTTCTGCAGTAAAGGGAATATTGCCGCAGGAAAACTTGCTGTTGAACGATTATCTGAAAAAATATTTTGATGTTGATTTAAATGATTACTTCACTGTGATGGGACCTTGCCATGCGGAAGAAGTGGCTGAAGAAAAACTTTCTTATCTCACATTTTCAGGACAGGATGAAACAACTGCGCAAGAAATAGCGTCTCATTTTTCGACGGAATATATTTCCACGCTAGTGAACGACGACGTGTACGGTGTTCAGTTCGCCGCAGTTCTTAAAAATATTTATGCGCTTGGTGCAGGTATTGCGCATGGACTTGAATATGGCGATAATTTTTTGAGTGTTTTCATTGCAAATTGTGCAGATGAAATGGCTGGCTTTCTGCGGAAGGCGGGCATCAGTCACATTGAAGTTGGCATCCATCAGCCAGAAAATTCCGTACATCATAAAAAGAGAGCGAATTATGCTGCTTCGGTTTATCTTGGTGATCTGTTAGTGACTTGTTATTCGCTCTTTAGCCGCAACAGGACTTTTGGCAACATGATAGGGAAAGGGTATTCTGTGAAATCGGCAATGCTTGAGCTGAACATGGTAGCGGAAGGATATAATGCGAGCAAATGCATTCATGAAGTGAATAAAAAGATAAATGCAGATATACCCATTGCAAGAACAGTGTATCAGATTTTATGGGAAAATGTTAAAGTTCGGCAAGGGTTCAAACAAATCGAAAATTTGCTCGTCTGATAAAGTGGAACAACACTTAAAACTATGATGCCTCTTTCTTACAACGGTTTCGGTTTCACTGCAATTATGATTATGGTTGCTGTTCTTGTGATAGGGCAGGGGATCAGATATATAAAGGAGCACGCGCATAATCATCACCATAAACAAGAACATTGATATCAGTTTTCTTCTTCAAAAAATAAATCGGCAGCAATCCCATCAGCCAGCAATTTTCCTTCTCTTGTCAAAATCAGTTTTGAATTTTCGAATATAATGTTCCGGTTTTGAATGTGTTTATGTGCGGTCTTAAAAATTTCTTCTTTTGTTTTTTTGCTGAAATTTTTTTCTACGATGTTCAAATCAAGCCCTTCAATTGTTCTCAGTGAGATCATGATGTATTCATTCAATCTTTGTGTATCGTTCAGCTTTTCTTTTTCGAATAAAATTTTATTTTCCTCCAGTGATTGAATGTAAAGATTATTATTAGCGACATTCCACCTTCTCTCTTTGCCATTATACGAATGAGCAGAAGGCCCGAGCCCAAGATATTTTTTGCCTTCCCAATAAGATGAATTGTGCCTGCTTCTTTTTCCAGGCTGCGCGAAATTTGATATTTCATAATGCTCATAACCTGCTTTGCCTGCCAAATCCATGAGCGTCACGAATTGTTCTGCTTGTGTGTCAGGATTAATATCCAAGGTTTTCTTTTGCTCGATCATTTTGTGGAGCATTGTCTTTGGCTCAACAGTCAACGCATAACAGGAAAGATGAGGAATATTAAAATTGATAGCGGTTTCTATATTCATTTCCCATCTTTCATTGCTTAATGTCGGTGTTCCGTAAATCAGATCGATGGTTATGTTATCAAAACCATTTTTTTGCGCAGACTTGATACTGTTGATCGCCTGTTCAACATTATGAGCGCGGTTCATCCATTTCAAATCTTCTTCAAAAAAACTCTGGATGCCAATGCTCAATCTGTTAATGCCGGCAGATTTCCATTGCTTTAATTTTTCATCACTGATGTCATCAGGGTTCGCCTCGAATGTGAGCTCGGCTTTATCATGAATTTTAAATACTGAATGAAGCTGCTGCAATATCAGGTTCAGGTCTTCAATTGTTAATAACGAAGGAGTGCCACCGCCAAAATAAACAGTTTCAATTTCTTCATCTGCCAAATATTCTTTCTGGAAAACAATTTCTTTCAATAAAGCGGCAACAAAATCGTTTTTGTTGCGTAAAGAAGTGGAAAAGTGGAAATTGCAATAGTTACAGGCTTGTTTGCAAAAAGGAATGTGTAAATAAATGCCTGCCATTGCCAACAAATAGTTTTTATTTTCAAAAGAGGTAAAGCCTGAGTTAAAGTCGGGCGAAAAATGTAATTCGAAGATACTATTCACCATTGACCATTCACTATTCACATTGACTTAATCGCTGCTTAAGAGATGGCAAAATTAAGGTTATACTGTTGCATCGTATCATTACTGGCCTGCGTCAGCGTTCAAGGCCAATATCAATTGAAAGTTGTTTCGGTTGATAAGGACTCTTCATTCCTGCCAAAAACAATTCCCTTTCAAACTTCTTTCAAAAGCAAAGATGCCTGCCTTGATTACATCGTTAAACTTCCTGCGCTGCTGAAAGCAAAAGGATTTGTCAATGCTGCCGTAGATAGCGTCTACGAAGATTCGGTCAGTACGACTGTTCAAATATATACCGGGGATTCTTTCAAGTGGGCGCATATCAAAACGAAACATGATGATGCTTCAATACTTGAAGCAGCCGGTTGGAGCGAGAAAAACTTCTCGGGTAAATTGCTCAATTATCAGCAGTTTGAAAGCTCACAACAGCAGGTGTTAAATTATATGGAAAACAATGGCTATCCATTTGCTAAAATTTTTCTTGACAGCGTTGCGATTGATAATAACGAATTGAGTGGAACTCTTAAAATAGACAGAGGCCCGCTATATAAAATTGACAGCATCAGGATTTTTGGGAATGCAAAAGTTTCCAACGATTTTCTTCAGCGATATCTTAATCTTCCAAACGGAACTGTTTACAAAAAAGAAAAACTGCAGACCATCAGCAAGCGATTATTGGAGCTTCCTTATGTAGTAGAGCAACAGCCATGGAAACTGACTTTGCTCGGTACTGGTTCAGTTTTAGATTTATATTTAAAGCCAAAAAAGAGCAGCCAGATTGATGCGCTGGTTGGATTTCTGCCATCAAACAACAGCAATGGAGTGACCACTTCTTCAAAATTACTGATCACCGGTCAGGCAACTATCAATTTAAAAAATGCATTGGGAAATGGAGAAGCAATCGGTCTCAATTGGCAACAGGTTCAGCCGAAATCTCCAAAGCTGGATTTGTCATTCACACAACCATATTTGTTCAAATCACCTTTTGGAGTTAGTACGTCATTTAGTTTGTATAAGAGAGATTCATCTTATGTCAACATTAATTTTATGATTGGCGCACAGTATTCAACTTCATCAACGCAAACTAGTACTGTGTTTATTCAAACAATCAGTTCGAATTTGTTAAATATTGATAGCGCACAGGTGATCGCAACAAGAAAGCTTCCAGCAGAAGCTGATTACAGCACTGTTAACCTTGGGCTGAATTATGAATTCAATAATACCAATTATCGTTTCAATCCGAGAAGAGGGAATGAACTACAGTTTATTGGAACTATCGGAACAAAAAAAATAAAGAAAAATAATACGATTGTGAAATTGATTGATCCTTCTGATTCAAGTTTTTCTTTTAATTCATTATATGATTCCGTGAAATTAAATTCATATCAGTTGCGGTTGAAATTAGTTGCAGCGCATTATTTTCAGCTTGGGCGTGCATCGACTTTAAAACTTGGGTTTAACGGCGGCTTGTTTCATAGCCCGAACAATTTCCTGAACGAACTTTTTTTAATTGGCGGTTACAGATTATTGCGTGGGTTCGATGAAGAAAGCATTTTTGCGTCACAATATGAAGTCGGCACGCTGGAATTTAGATATCTGATAGGTATGAACTCATTCCTTTTTTCATTTTTAGATGCAGGATGGGCGAAGAACAACATCCCATCGTACAGTTTTAGCAGCAGATATATGGGAATTGGTTTAGGGCTTGCTTTTGAAACCAAGGCTGGTATTTTCAATATTTCTTATGCAGTTGGCAAGCAAGATGATAATAGTTTTAGTTTGCGAGCTGCAAAAATTCATCTGGGCTATGTGAATTTTTTTTAGTGTGAAAATCAGCCACAGATTACGCAGATTTTCACAGATATATTTCCATATTATTTTGTTTTCGTTTATGCAATGAATCAGATAAGAAATGAATTTCATCTAATGACATCACTGCAATATTTTTGCAATCCAACATTCAACGCGTGAAGAAATTTTTCCTTCTTTTTATTGTAGCACTTTTCCTGGCTTCAGCACTGTCTGCTCAAGTGACTGTTGATTCTGATTCAGTCAAAACGGATACGCCTGTATTAAAAAAAGAGACAATCAGAAAGGATTCAGCAGCAAAGAAAATTATACAAAAAAAGGATACTGTAAATATTATTAGGGATAGTTCTGTTAAAGCCAAAATCGATACGATTATAGGAGTGAAGAACAAAAGAAGCTTGATTTTTCCATCCGAAATAATATTATTCAAAAGCACTCTGAAAGAGAATCCTTATTTCAATTTTTATGGGAAAATAAAAGTGCAGGATATTCAGGTGCATAGAGCATCTTCAACAGATGGGCTTTTTTATTTAATCCTTGGCCTTTGTTTTTATTTTGCTTTTATCCGGCTTTTGTTTTGGAAATATATCAACAACCTCTTCTCTCTTTTTTTCCGGGCATCCATGCGTCAGCAGCAAATCAGAGAACAGGCGCTCCAAACGCCTCTGCCCTCTCTTTTATTAAACATTCTGTTTGTGTTTTCGTTGGGTTTATATTTATGCTTCCTCGTTCGTTATTATCAATTTGCACAGCAAACTGATTTTTGGATTCTTTATGCATACTGCGCTGTCGCAATGCTAGCTGTTTATGTTTCTAAATTTGGGATATTAAAAATATGTGGCTGGGTGTTCAACATTACCAAGGCTTCTGACAATTATATCTTCATTGTCTTTTTAATAAACAAGATTATGGGCATTGGATTGTTGCCGTTTCTTACAATCATTGCTTTTTCAAATCATTTGGTTGTCGATATAGCCATTACTCTTTCATTAGCAATGATAGTTATATTGTTCATTTACAGGTTTATCGCTTGTTTCGGCACTCTTAGAAGTGAAATAAAATTGAACGTATTCCATTATTTTCTTTACCTTTGCGCCTTCGAAATAGCGCCTCTGCTATTGATTTATAAGGTTGTACTATCATTTTTGGAAAAAGCTTATTAATTTTGCAAATCTATTGCTGAACCGATATGGTTAAAAACGGTGAAAAAAATGCGCTTGCGACACATGCTGTTAAAGCTGCAAAAAGAATCTTAATTACTCAACCAAGGCCGGATAGCGATAAATCGCCCTATTTTGAACTTGAAAGAAAGTATCAGGTACAACTTTCATTCCATCCATTCATTCGCCTTGAGCCCATCCCTGCAAAAGATTTCCGCAAACAAAAAGTCGACATCGCTTATTATTCTGCTGTCATTTTCACAAGCAGGCATGCTATCGACCACTTTTTCAGGATTTGCGAAGAAATGAAAGTGAATGTGTCGCAAGACACCAAATACTTTTGTATTACAGAATCTGTGGCACTTTATCTTCAAAAATTCATTTTATATAGAAAAAGAAAAGTTTTTTATGGTGTTGATGGCACGAATAAAAGCATGTTCGATGTGATCAACAAACATAAAGAGAATGAAAAATTTCTTTATCCTTGTTCTGAAAATCAACAGGACAATGAAATAGTGGGTTGGTTGAAAAATAACAATTGCGAATTCGTAACACCTTTTATGTACCGCACCATCAGCAACGATGTGAAAGAAGTGATGGTGAAAAGCGAGTTTGATATTATCTGTTTTTTTACGCCAAGCGGAGTGAAAAGCCTTTTTGATAATTTGCCTAAATTCAAACAGAACGGAACAAAGATTGGTGCATTTGGAAACAACACTTCAAAAGCTGTGGAAGATGCAGGATTAGTGATAGAGATCAAAGCACCTCAGCCACAAGCTCCTTCAATGGTTTCTGCGCTCGAAAAATATTTAGCGGAAGCAGCAAAGAAAAAATAAATATTTTCTATAAAATATTTTTTAGGCAGTCACAATGGCTGCCTTTTTATTTTTACACGAATTAACTTTTGAGCAATTTTACTGTAATAAAATAGCGGTAATTAATAATGAAAACTTTCACCAATCGCCTTGCAAAAGAAACGAGCCCATATTTGCTTCAGCATGCGCATAATCCTGTTGACTGGTATCCGTGGGGTGAAGAAGCATTGCAAAGAGCGAAGAGAGAAAACAAGCCAATTCTTGTGAGCATTGGCTATGCAGCTTGTCATTGGTGCCATGTGATGGAAAGAGAAAGTTTTGAAGACAAAGAAACTGCAGAGTTGATGAACGCCAATTTCATCAATATAAAAATTGACAGAGAAGAAAGACCCGATCTTGACCATATTTATATGGATGCAGTGCAGGCTATCACAGGTAGCGGCGGTTGGCCTTTGAATGTTTTTCTAACACCAGATGCAAAACCATTTTATGGAGGAACTTATTTTCCGCCAAGAGCTTTTCACAACAGACCTTCGTGGAAAGATGTATTGATTGGAATTTCAGAATCATTCAAGCAAAAAGAGAATGAAATAGATGTCCAGGCCGAAAATCTTCTTGATCATCTAATGCAATCAAATTCTTTTGGCAAAAAAAGATCTGATGATGAAGATGATTTTGAAAATGTTTTCAATAAAGAGAACTTATATCAGGTTTTTGAGAATATCATGAAGTCCGCCGACAAAGAAGATGGCGGCTTTGGTCATGCGCCCAAATTCCCTCAAACATTCACTATTCAATTCCTGCTTCATTATTATTACTTCACAAAAAATGAGGAGGCGCTGAGGCAGGCATGCCTAAGTCTTGATAAAATGATTTATGGAGGCATCTATGACCAGATTGGCGGTGGGTTTGCGCGTTATTCGACAGATAATAAATGGCTCGTCCCTCACTTTGAAAAAATGTTATATGATAATGCCCTGCTCATAATTGTTTTGAGCGAATGTTATCAGATTACAAAAAAGGATTTGTATAAGAATGCGATTGAAGAAACTATTGGATTCGTAAAACGGGAACTGGCTTCCCCCGAAGGTGGTTTTTATTCTTCTTTGGATGCTGATAGTGAAGGCGAGGAGGGAAAATATTATGTATGGACTAAAAAAGAAATTGATGAAATCTTAAAAGATGAATCCGAGATGTTCTATTCATTCTATGATGTTTCAGAAAGAGGGAATTGGGAAGGAGAAAATATACTTCATATCAAAAAAAGCGCAAGTGAATTTGCAGAACAGAGAAATATTGATGAAAAAGAATTGATCCAGTCAATCGGACTGTCAAAACAAAAAGTTTTGAAGGAACGGGAGAAAAGGACAAGGCCAGCATTGGACAATAAAATAATATTAAGCTGGAACGCCTTGATGAATATTGCTTTGAGCAAAGCGAGTGCTGCCTTGGGAAATATTGAATATAAGGATCTTGCCGTCAGAAATATGAGCTATCTGTTAGAAAACCTCAAAGGTGATGACACCCATCTTTTATTTCATTGTAATTCAAACGGGCAATCAAAATTCCCGGGTTTTTTAGACGATTATGCATTTGTTGTTTCTGCTTTAATTCAATTGCAGGAAATCACATCCGACTCGGCATATCTTTTGAAAGCCAAAGAATTTACAGAATATGTAATTGAAAATTTTTCGGCTAATGATGATATTCAGTTCTTTTATACGCATAAAAAGCAAAACGATATTATAATAAGAAAAAAA
>DATGIX010000017.1:0-17276 GCA_035295505.1 Puia sp.
GTCAACTCTTAGCTTGGCAAACTCAACAATCAGTATCGCATTTTTTGCAGACAATCCGATTAATGTGATTAACCCGATTTGTGCATACACATTGTTTGTGAGTGCAGGAATACATGTCAAAGCAAGTATAGCGCCAAACGCACTGATGGGCACAGCCAGCATCACGGACAAAGGAACAGACCAGCTTTCATACAATGCTGCTAAAAAAAGAAAAACGAAAATGATGCAGAAAAGAAAAATATAAACAGTTAATGAGCCTGCTTTTATTTCTTCGTAGCTAAGACCAGAAAAATCATAAGTATATCCGCGTGGCAAAACTTTTGCTGCTAATGCTTTTAAATCTGCAATACTTTGTCCACTGCTATATCCTGCAGGAATAGAGCCATCCACTTCTGCAGAACGAAAAATATTAAAATGAGTAACAAGTGGCGGTGCTATTGTTGGCTTATAAGAAATCAAAGTGCTGAGTGAAACCATTTGCCCGACAGAATTGCGCACATAATATTTATCCATATCAGAAATAAGTGCGCGATAAACTGTGTCAGCTTGAATTACCACATGATATGTTCGATTGTATAAAGTGAAATTATTAACAAACAAACTTCCCATGTATGCCTGCATAGTTGTGAAGACATCTGAAATATTCACTCCAAGTTTTTCACATTTTTCTCTGTCAACGCTCAGCTCGTAACTTGGTGTGTGCGCAGAAAAATAACAAAATGCTGTTGATGTAGAAGGAATTTTTTTTGCTTCTGCTACAAATTTTTGAACTACTTTTTCAAACGTGTGAATGTCATCAGTGGAACTGCCTTGTTCAATCTGCATGCTGAAGCCTGCAGCAATTCCAATTCCTCTGATAGGAGGTGGCTGCACGACCACCACATTCGCATTTTTTATTCCTGCTTTTGCAATTCTTTTTTTCAATTCATTCATGATGCCAGGCACTTTCGTTTCGTCAGTTGTTCGTTCATCCCATGGCTTGAGCATGATGAACATTGAACCAGCATTTGAAGTTGCGCCTCCATTCAAAATATTAAAACCTGATGAAGCGGTATAATGCAAAATGCCTGGCGTTGCGCTCACCACTTCCATCAGTTTGTTCATCACATTCACTGATTGAACAGTTGCAGATGCGTCAGGTAATTGATAAGTAATAAATAATCGCCCGCCATCTTCTGGTGGTACAAATCCTGATGGCTTGCTTTTGAACATGAAAAAAGCGCCTGCACAAATGCACACTAAGATGATGATGATAAATCTTGAATTTTTAATACTTCTTTTTACACCATTTGAATATTTAAGAGTGAATTTTTCAAACCATACATCAAACCGATGGAAAAATTTATCAAGCAAATTTGATTCTTTAGCAACATTGGAAGGTTTTAATAATAATGTGCAAAGTGCTGGAGTGAGCGACAATGCAACAAATGCTGAAATGATTACTGAGATAGCAATTGTGATAGCAAACTGTTGATACAATCTTCCAACAATGCCGGGAATAAAACCAACTGGAACAAACACAGCAGCAAGTATCAAAGCAATAGCAATGACTGGTGCAGAGATTTCTTTCATCGCATGATAGGTTGCTTCTTTTGGGGACATGTGCTGCTCATCAATATAATGCTGCACAGCTTCCACTACAATAATTGCATCGTCCACCACAATTCCAATTGCGAGCACAAAACCAAACATGGTTAATGTATTCACCGTAAACCCAAGTGGAATAAAAAAACAAAAAGTCGCTAAGATGGAAACAGGAATTGCGAGTATCGGAATAATAGTGGAGCGCCAGTTCTGAAGAAATAAAAAAACTACCACTGCAACCAGGCCAAGTGCTTTTAATAAAGTTCCTATCACTTCCTGCATGGAAACTTTTATAATCGTGACCGATTCATAAGGAACTATATAATCTACGTCCGTGGGAAAAGATTTTTTTAATTCTTTTAATGCATTGTAAACGTTCTCTGCTGTTTGCAATGCATTGCTCCCCGGAGATTGATAAACGGTGAGCAGTGAGCATCTGTTGCCATCCACAAAAGAGTTGCTTGAAAAAGTGAATTTGCCGAGCTCAACTCTGGCAACGTCTTTTAAATAAACCAATTCTCCTGTGGAAGGAATTGTTTTCACAATAATTTTTTGATAATCGGAAGCCTTGTTAAGCATTCCATTAACGAGTATGCCTATCTCATGAGTCTGCGATGAAAGTTGTGGCGGCGAACCAATAGAACCTGCAGCGACATAAGCATTCTGTGCATTCAATGCGCTGACAACATCTGCGGGAGTTAAACTGTAAGATGCCATCTTATCCGGGTTCATCCACACGCGCATGCTGAAATTATCAGTGCGAGCAGAAACATCTCCAACACCGGGCACACGCAATATTGCGTCTTCAATGAAAGTGTTGGTATAATTGTCGAGAAAAGTAATGTCGTGAGATTTTTTGGGAGAGTAAATCGCTATCAACATTAGCTGGTCTGGATTGCTTGCACGAACTGTTAACCCCAACTTGCTTACTACTGATGGTAGTTGAGGTGATGCAATGCCCAATCTGTTTTGAACATTCAGTGCAGCAATATGAACGTTAGTGCCGATGTTGAATGTTACTCTTATGCTGATGCCTCCGGTATTCGTACTTGTGCTCTGCATGTATTCCATTCCATGTGTTCCGTTCACTTGTTCTTCAATTGGAATAGCAACAGTTTGCTCAACTGTTTCTGCATCTGCACCGGTGTATGCGCCACTCACAGAAACACTCGGTGGCGATATGTTCGGGTATTGGTCGACTGCAAGATTCACCAAAGAAATAATTCCTGCTATCATTAACACCAACGATATCACGATTGCAGTCACAGGTCTTTTTATGAATGTATTTGCAATCATCCTTGTTCAGGTTTATTCAGGTCCCGCGATTTCTGTATTTCAAATTCCAACTCGGCATCAATATCCTGTTGTTCTACCTTCTTTGCTTTTTCCATTAAATGTTCATGGTTTGCAATCAGCCAATCCAGTTTCTTTTTACCATAAGAAAATTTAGTAATCAATACAAACAAAACCGGCACGATAAATATTGCGAGTGTCGTAGCGGCAAGCATTCCGCCTAATACGGTAAAACCAATTGTCCTTCTGGCAACAGCACCAGCGCCGGTTGCAAAAACAAGCGGCAATACACCGAGAATAAATGCAAGTGATGTCATAACAATTGGTCGCAAACGCAGGCTCACCGCATCTAATGTTGATTTGATTAATTCTTCACCCCGGTCAACACGCACTTTTGCATATTCAACAATCAATATTGCATTTTTTGCAGCGAGACCGATTAATGTTATCAATCCGATTTGTGCATATACGTTATTCGTGAGACTTGGAACAAAAACTAAAGTCAATATCGCGCCGAATGCTCCTATTGGAACAGCAAGCAATACAGAAAAAGGAACTGACCAGCTTTCATATAATGCAGCGAGAAACAGAAATACAAAAGTGATAGAGAATAAAAAGATGTAAATAGTTGTAGAGCCTGCGCGGATTTCTTCATAGCTCAATCCTGAAAATTCATAAGCGTAACCTTGCGGCAACACTCTCGCTGCAATTTCTTTCAATGCATCCGTTGCCTGACTACTGCTGTAACCTGGCGCAGAAGCGCCATCAATTTCTGCAGAGCGAAAAATATTAAAATGCGAAATCAGTGGTGCAGTTTCTGTGGGCGAATAACTGATGAGCGTCCCGAGCGGCACCATCGTTCCTGACTGATTGCGCACATAATATTTATTCATGTCTGTTATCAGCGTTCGAAATGCAGTGTCAGCCTGCACAACTACGTGAAAGGTTCTGTTGTAAGTTGTGAAATCATTAATGTACAAGCTGCCCATAAAAGCTTGTATCGTTGTAAACACATCTCCGACATTCACGCCAAGCTTCTCGCATTTTTCTCTGTCAACATTCACATTATAACTCGGCGTACGAGCTGTGAAAAAACTAAATGCGCCTGTTATCGCAGGATTTTTATTAGCCTCTTCAACAAATTTGTTGATTACTTTTTCAAATGCATGAACATCATCGCTTGTGTTGCGTTGTTCAATCTGAAAACTAAAACCAACTGTTTCGCCAATGCCCGGAATCGGTGAAGGCTGTATCACTTCCACATTTGCATTTTTTATCCCTGCGTCTGTAATTCTTTTTTGCATCACTTCCATAATGCGCGGCACTTGCTGGTCCGCATCACTTCTTTCATCCCATGGTTTTAATTGCACATAAATAGTTCCTGCATTTGAATTCGTTGCGTTGTTCACCACATTTAATCCTGATAGTGCCGCATAATGCGCAACACCCGGAGTAGAAGCAACTACTTTCATGAGCTTGCTCATCACATCAACTGATTGTATCGTCGCAGATGCAGGAGGCAATTGAAAGGTGACATATAAATTCCCATCATCTTCTGAAGGAATAAAGCCAGATGGTTTATGTTGAAATAAAAAGTATGCGCCAACACAAATGCAGATTAATAAAACAACAATCAGTTTGGAAGCTTTGATGCTTCGCTGCACACCATTTGTATATCCTGCAGTGATGCGCTCAAACCATGCATTGAACCGGAAGAAAATTTTGTTGATGCCGCTTGCTTCTTTATTAATGCCTGATGGTTTTAATAATAATGTGCAAAGCGCAGGTGTTAATGACAAAGCAATGAATGCAGAAATGATGACTGAAATGGCAATGGTGATAGCAAATTGCTGATACAATCTTCCAACGATGCCGGGAATAAAACCGACAGGAACAAACACTGCGGCAAGTATCAATGCAATGGCGACAACAGGCGCTGAAATATCTTTCATCGCATGATAAGTCGCTTCTTTCGCAGACATTTTTTCATGGTCGATATAATGCTGCACTGCTTCCACCACAATAATCGCATCATCCACCACAATACCGATTGCCAGCACAAAACCAAACATGGTTAACGTGTTAATCGTAAATCCCAATGGGATGAAAAAACAAAACGTTCCGAAAATAGAAACAGGAATCGCAAGCACAGGAATTAATGTGGAACGAAAATTTTGCAGGAAGAGAAATACAACAATGGCAACTAATCCCAGCGTTAATAATAAAGTGGTGACAACATCGCTCATGGAAACCTTTACCACAGTCACAGATTCAAACGGAACTTTATAAGCTACGTCAGCAGGAAAAGATTTTTTTAATTGTTCCAGTTCTTTATAAACTCCATTCGCAGTTTCTAATGCATTGCTGCCCGGTGCCTGATAAATGATTAAGTAAGAAGCACGTTTTCCATCCACAAATGAATTGCTTGAAAAAGTGAATTTGCCAAGCTCCACTCTGGCAACATCTTTCAGATAAACCAATTCGCCGGTTGAAGGAATTGTTTTCACAATAATATTTTCAAACTCAGAAACCTTGCTCAATCGCCCGTTCACCAAAATGCCCAATTCAAAAGTTTGTGTTTTTTGTTGTGGCGGAACACCTGCTGAACCTGCTGCCACTTGCACATTCTGTGCATTTAATGCAGCAATCACATCTGCAGGAGTTAAGCTATAAGAAGCCATTTTCTCAGGGTTCATCCAAATGCGCATGCTGAAATCATCAGTGAAGCGATTGATGCTTCCAACTCCCGGAACGCGAAGCAATGCATCTTGTATAAATACATTTGTGTAGTTGTCGAGAAAAGTGATATCATGTGTGCCATTCGGTGCATACACTGCAACCATCATCAACTGGCTTGGGTTGATAGCTCGAACAGTTAATCCAAGGCGGCTTGCAACAGATGGCACCAACGGCGTTGCGATGCTCACGCGATTTTGTACGTCAAGCGCGGCAACATCAATATCTGTCCCGATATTAAAAGTAACGTTGATGGACATGAGCCCATTGTTGGTGCTGTTGCTTTGCATATACTCCATGCCCGGAGTTCCGTTAATCTGTCCTTCGATGGGCGTCGCCATTGTTTGCTCGACGGTTTGTGCATCTGCACCTGTAAATTGGCCATTCACCTGAACGATTGGAGGAGTGATATCAGGATATTGGTCAACCGGAAGACTGAGAATACAGATTGAGCCGGTAAGCACCAACACAATTGATATGACGATAGCAGTAACCGGTCTTTTGATAAATGTATTTGCTACCATAGTTCGTTCATTCTTGTAAACGTGAATGGTGAATGGTCAATGGTCAATTGTGAGAACTTGCTGTTAAATATTCACTATTCACCATTGACCATTCACCTATTTGATTTTGCTGCTATCCATTTTCCTTGTACTATCACTTCCACTTCCTTCAGGTTTCTTATTGCCAACATTCACTTGCGACCCTTCGTGCAATGATTGAATGCCGTCGATTACAATGCGGTCGCCTTCACTAATGCCATCTTTGATAATTACATTCGCGCCAATAGTTTGACCAAGCTTCACCTTTTTTTGAAATGCATAAGGCCTCGGTCCTTGTTGCGCAGCAGTATCAGGCTCTTCTTTTTTTGTTGAATCGCGGTGCGAGATGATAGTGTCTTTCACTACAAACACAAAATATTCTCCCATCTGTTCTACAATTGCTTTTCCTGGAACAACCAATTGCGGGGCAGCGTCCTGATTGTGCACACGAACAATGCAGCTCATGCCTACTTTCAAATCGTTTTCAGGATTAGGAAATACAAGCCTCACTCTTATTGAACCTGTTTGCGGATCCACTGCGCGGTCTATGATAGAAATTTTTCCGGTCTGAGGATATAAAGAATTATTAGGGAGCAACAACGTGAACAATGAATCGATTGGTTTTCCTTTTCCTTTCTCAATTTTTTCAAAATCCATCAATTGTTTTTCGTTGATTAAAAAATCAACAGCCATTGGGTTATTGGTAGAAATAGTGTTTAAAACAGTTTGCCCAACCACCACCATATTGCCAAGCTTCACCTGGCTAAAACCGATAGTGCCATCAAATGGCGCATAGATGGTTGAATAAGCAAGATTAGTTTTGGCAGTCTTCACTGCTTCTTCAGCAGCCTTCACCTGGCTCTTCGCATTTTCCAAAGCAATCACTGCGTGATCATATTGCTGCTTTGCCACTGCGTGATAATTGTTGAGATAAACATATCTGTCTGCATCCTGTTGCGCCTGCACCTGATTTCCTTCTGCCACTTTCACATTTGCTTCTGCAGCATCAACAGCCGCCTGATATAAGCGCTTATCAATCTCATATAATTTCTGCCCCTTTTTTACAAGAGCGCCTTCAATAAAATAAATGCCGGTGATATATCCCTGCACCTGTGGCAACAAATTCACCTGGCTCAATGCCTGCGTGGTAGAAGGATATTTGTCATAATACAATGCTGTCTGTTTTTTTACCGTAAATAAATTAACAGGTGTTGGCGGAACAGGCGGCGGTTGCTTTTGTTTGCATGAAAAAATGCTCATACAACTTATCAGCACCACGCTTAATAAAACTCTATGCATAGAGATTGTTTATTTTCATTTAAATGATTCAATAAGAAATAATGCCCATTGCTTTTTGCAGGTCTATCTTGCTCGATAAAACCTGATACAATGCATTGATATAACTCGTTTGAGAAGTTATTAAATTCGATTCGGCAGTTATCACATTCAGGTACGGAACTATCCCTTGTTTATATTGCAGCGTTACTACAAAGTATACACGCTTCGCCATTTCAACATTTTGTTGCACCACTTCTAGGTTGTATAAATTGCCTCTGTAATTTGCTAACGCCGATGTGTACTCGTTATTTATCTGTAGTTTCAAATCCACTTCGCTCCAGTCTAAAAGATTCTCTTGCAATTTCGATCTCTGAATATTTTTCACTCTCGAAAAACCTGTGAACACTGGCAGGTTCAATGATAAGCCAATTAAAGAATTCGGATATGCATTGGCGTAAAGATTTGAATAACTATTGCTTTCAAATTCATAATTGTAAGTGTAGAATGCACTGACTGTCGGAAGAAAAGTGTGGCGATAATAATCAGTGAGCGTATGCTGCAAAATTTTTGATGTTTGCAGTTGTTTGAACTCAATTCGGTTTTCATATTGCAGTTGCTGAGTAGTATCAAAAGCAATATCATTCATCATTTCCAATGTGTCAAAGCTGACATTGAATTGATTTTGCGGCTGATATCCCATCAACAGTTTGAGCGTTGCATATTGTGGAACAACATTTTCTTTTGCCTGCCTTAATTGTGCTTTTGAATTATTAAGCGTGATGGTTGCCTGCTCGTAATCTGTTTCATCAACAATTCCTCCGACATATTGATGATATGCATCCTGAACATTTTGTGATAAGCGAACAGTGTCTTCTTTCAAAACATTAATCTGTTCGAGGGTGAGCAACAGATTGTAAAATGCTTTGCTCACTGATGAAACGATAAATATTTTGGTGCTGTCGGTAATTTGTTGTGCTTGTTGTATAAATAACGGAGCAGTTTTAGTTGCGAATAAAAGGCTTGGGCTGAAGAGCGCTTGCGTTACAGATAATTCTGGAATAACTGTATTGGCAATCCCTGTTCTTGTCTTTAATGGCGGTCCGCCGGGATTAGCAGTATCCGCGATAAATGCCGTTGGCAATTGAATATAGTGAGTGAGGTTGGCGCTTATGTTTACTTGCGGATACCAGCCGGATAAATTGATCGCATTCGTTGTTTTCGCAATTGACACATTGATCAGTGATTGATTGAGTAATGGCTGGTGCTTTAAAGCATAATCGATGCATTGTTTAAGTGTAAAAAATTGGGCAGAATCTTTCGTGTTTTTATTTTGTGAGTATAAATTTGTTGAAATAATAAATAAGCCTGCAGCAAATAAAAAAGATTTCAGAATCGTTGAAATTGTAAACAAACTGATTCTTGTTGAACGCATGCGACTGTTTTTTTGTAAAATTATTTTATGTATAAAAAATAATATTCAATATCCGGTACATGCGGCAGAATTTAAAAAAACAATGCCGCTGATTAGGTGATTGGGATAATTTTATAGGTAATTAACAAACTTCGTGACGAAGAAGCTATAACTCTGGTGTATAATTGTTAACTGCTTGTTATTGCGAAAAATAAATATTGAAAATTCCTATTTCTTTAATGGATTCAATAAAAGAGGTGCTTAACTATTTTTAAACACAGAAAATCAATAATAATACTTCCATCCATAAGCCGCATAAATATCTTTCGGCGAATAAATCTTTCCTTCTTTAATGGTGAGAAAAACATTTCTGATGTCCATCATATTTTTTAAAGGGTTGCCATCAATTAAAATCATGTTAGCAATTTTCCCTTCTTCTATGCTGCCGAGCAATTTGTCTTTGCCGGTTAATTTTGCCGGAGCTATAGTTGCCATTTTCAAAACATCAGCATTTGGTATGCCAAGGTCGCTGTACATTTCCAGTTCATGCTGAACGATGCCGCCATCTGTCCCTGACACCACAGTGATTTTATTATCATATAATTCTTTGATCATTTTCTTCATCACATCAAAGGATTTTTTATAAGTTTCGATTTGAGAATCATCACCAATAAAACCACCTGACATTGCAGAACGTTTTACTTCCGCAGGAAGATAATTTAGTATCGGAATATATACAGGCGAAGGTTTTCCTGGCAGGCCGATAAACATATCTTCAAATGTGCTGATCGTTGGGTCATGAGCAATATTTTTATCTTTCATTTTTTTGATCAGTGCCTGTGCTTCCGCTCCTTTCAAATCAATGCTGTAACCTTTTTCTCCCACAAGCTTAAAGCGATTCATATTCCTTGTCTCAACAGTATCACCAAAAAAATTAAGCATCAGCATATTGATGTGAGTCACTTCATCATAGCCTGCATCTATTGCCTCACTTGCGGTCATGTGAGAAGGTATGTGCCCGCATACGCGCATGCCAAGGCTGTGGGCTTTTGCTGCCAATGGCTTCACCCACGATGGGTCGATAGAACTATAGAGCTTTATTTGGTCGTAGCCTTTATTTTTGTAATCATCAATTGCTTTTAATCCTTCATCTAAATTGTGAATGATCGCACCTGTTGGTCCCGCATAAGGCCCGGCCTGATCAATGAAGCCTGAGATATAAGTGATGTTCGGACCAAGGATTGAATCTTTATTTATTTTATCGCGTAGCGTTAATAAAATTGGCCCATTGCCCATGTCGCGCAAGTTGGTAACACCTTGCGCAATCATGAATGGACCTGATTCCTGACCAAAATGCCCGTGCATTTCCCATAATCCCGGCATCAGAAATTTATTGGTGCCATCAATAGTTTTGTAAGAAGAAGGAATCGTAACAGAAGCTGCAGTTCCTGTTTTTTCAATCTTATCATTTTTTATCAATACGGTGTAGTTCGAAGAAACTGTTCCGGTTTTTGAATTGAATAGGTTTACATTTTTTATGGCAATGCCGCCCGGAATTTTCTGAGTAATTTTTTTAGAGAGATTATCATAAAACCCCTGTTCATATTTTTTCTGGATAGTAAGTAATTCATCAGCATTTTTTTCAAAGCCTTGTTTGATGATGGCAGACCAATCCGCCAGCGAAGCAAAGAAGATTCCATCTTTGGTGAACCACGTGTATGAAGGAGCGCCGCCAAATCCTGAAAAGCCAATCAGTTGCAATTGCAGTTTTTGATTTCCGTCAGAAATTTCTTTGTCAAATACTTTTTCAAAGTTTCTGGTGCCTGCGGGAAGAACATCTAATTGTTTTGAAGCGGATGTTTGAAGCATTTTTAATAATAATTCAACAGATGCAGGTGTTCCATTAATGTCGGAATAAGTTTGGTTTTTAAATGCAGCAGAATCATTTTCAAATTTATTTTTCCAGAATGCTTTTCCACTTTTTACATAGAAAATTTCGTTGACAGGAGTTTTATAATAATCCACTCCGGTGATTTCTTCTTTAATAACAATCCCATTGTCGTCTGTAGTAATCCCCTGTGTGATAGAAGGTCCGCGTCCACGGTCATTAAATTCATAGTAATAATGATAATCGTTTTTGTCATTCTTCCACGATAATTGTTTCCCTGCGGGCAAGCCGGAAGTTAAAATGCTGTAGCGTGTTGTATCGATAGCGTTTGCTGAAACTTGTGATACAAAAAGAAAACACAAGGATATTACAGAAAGGAGTTTCATACAATTAATTTGGTAGAATGATATAGTGAATATAAGATTTTTATAGATAGATAATTCCCGGATTAAATAATATAAAATTGATAAGAAATTTAAAAGTCAGGGATTGATTTTTAAAATTGACTATTGAGTATTCACTATTCACAATTATTTACATTTGCAACATGTACAATATTCCATATTTCAAAGCTTCTGATGAAAAAGAAGTGATAGATTTCATGCATGCTCACCCGTTTGTTATTTTATGCGGAGTTGATAAAAATAATAAACCGGTCGCGACACATATCCCTGTTCTTTTTGAACAGAGAGACGATAAATTGTTTTTACTCGCGCATGTGATGAGAAAACAGGAGCACACAAATGCGTTTGCAGATAATCAAAATGTGCTGGCGATTTTTTACGGCCCACATACCTATGTAAGTGCAAGCTGGTATTCTAATCCTCAAACTGCCAGCACGTGGAATTATCAGGCTGTACATGCAAGCGGTGTTTTAAGATTTTTGGATAATGAAAAATTGCATACAGTGCTCACGAAGCTCACTGAAAGTTTCGAGAACAACCCGCATTCACCATCGCTGGTGCAGAATATGGATAAAGCGTACGTAGAAAAAATGATGCAGGCGATTATTGCGTTTGAAATTGAAATCGTTTCCGTGCAGCATGTGTTTAAATTAAGCCAGAACAGAGATGAAAAAAGTTATCAAAACATTGTTCATCATTTGAGCGAGCAAGATGCAGATGCAAAAGCAGTTGCTTCAGAAATGAATGAAAGAGCTTCGAAAGTTTTCAAAAAATGAAAGTGAGATAACCCCTTCATGAAACAAATACTTCTTGCTTCACTTTTTTTATTTTCCTGTACAACATCTAAGAAAATGGCAAATTCTTCTTCAATTGCTTTTCCATTGTTTGATAAAGAAGGTCATCGTGGTTGCAGAGGATTGATGCCGGAGAATACAATTCCTGCCATGTTGAAAGCGCTTGAACTTGGGGTGACGACACTGGAAATGGACGCGCATATCACAAAAGATAATCTGGTTGTTATTTCACATGATGCATATTTTAATCGTGATATTACCACCAAACCGGATGGTAGTTACTTAGAGGCAAGCGAAGAAAAGAATTATATGCTGTACAAAATGGATTATGCCGATATCAAAAAAATGGATGTGGGATTAAAGCCATATTCTCGTTTCCCGAGCCAACAAAAACTTGCTGCTCACAAACCTTTGCTAAGCGATTTGATTGATAGTGTTGAGTCATATTGCAAAGAACATAAAAGACAACTTCCATTTTATAATATTGAAACAAAATCACTTGCAAACACCGACAACATCTATCATCCCGTTCCGGAAGAGTTTGTCCGGTTATTGATGAACGTTATTGAAACTAAGAGAATTTCTGACAGGGTAATTATTCAATCTTTCGATATCAGGACATTGCAAATTGTTCATCAAAAATATCCTTCCATCAAAACTTCATTGCTGATTGAAGGTTTCGATAAGCGCATTCTTGACGCACAATTAAAAGCACTTGGATTTATCCCTACAATTTACAGCCCTGAATATTCATTGGTTAATGAACTTTTGTTGAAAGATTGTCATCAGCAAAATATCAAAGTGATTCCATGGACAGTGAATGACAAAGAAAATATTGAGCGATTAAAGAAAATGGGAGTGGACGGAATTATCTCCGATTACCCGAATCTTTTTGAGTAAAACTTCTTTGCAGAGTTTGCTTATTCTTTGCGTTCTTTGCGTGAAAATTCTCAGGAATGAACCGAGCTGAACTTGTTCATCAGATTCGAAGCAAAAAATCATATCTCTGCGTTGGTCTTGATACAGACATTACTAAAATTCCAAAGCATCTTCTTTCTTTTCAAGACCCTGTTTTTGAATTCAACAAACAAATTATTGATGCGACAAAAGATCTTTGTGTTTCTTATAAAATAAACACTGCTTTTTATGAAGCGCTTGGATTGAAAGGCTGGGAAGCGATGCAGAAAACAGTTGAATATATTCCTTCAACACATTTCAAAATTGCTGATGCAAAGCGTGGAGACATCGGCAATACATCCATGCAATATGCAAAAGCTTTTTTTGAAGCGATGAATTTTGATGCGATTACCGTTGCCCCGTACATGGGGGAAGACAGCGTGAAGCCTTTTTTAGAATATAAAAATAAATGGGCAATCGTCCTTGGGCTCACATCCAATGCGGGTGCAAAGGATTTTGAATTGCAAAAATCAGGCGATGAGCTTTTATATGAAAAAGTTTTGAAAACAGTTTCACGGTGGGGAACAACCGAAAATCTGATGTTCGTGATTGGCGCTACACAAGCTGATGAGTTCAAAAAAATAAGAGCGCTTACACCAGACCATTTTTATCTTGTTCCTGGTGTTGGCGCCCAAGGTGGAAACCTGAAAGATATTTCTGAAAAAGCGATGACTAAAGATGGTGGTATATTGGTCAACGTGAGCCGAGCAGTTATTTATGCTTCTGATAAAGAGGATTTTGCATTAGCTGCTGCAACTGCAGCCAAGAATTATCAAATGGAGATGAATAAATATTGCCTTAATAATAATCATTTTTAAATAATATTGTATGATTACTAGTCTTTTTAACTCTGAACCAAAAGTTATAGGAGTTAATATTGAAAAAGTATACGATACTAACGGAATTGTTATCTGCGTTGCGTTTCGGGTTGATGAAAATTATTGGTCGGCAAAAACTCTTAGTGGTATATCAGGTGATATTGCCGATGAAGTATTATTAAAATATGTAGAAGCAAATGGCTTAAATATGTCAGAAATAGAAGCATCAAATATCTTTTATAATGCAAAACTGTCTAACCTTAAATATAAAATAATTTGAAGTAATGACAATGTTTAGAACTGACGGAGTTTATATTAAAACTAATAGGATTAAGAAAAAAAATCTTAGCGCTTTTTTTAATAACGAAGATTGGATTACAAGGTATCATTATTATTGTTTTGTTCTTGATGAAAAGAATGAAATAATGAGTATTCATACAGGAGTTTACGAGGCAGAGTTTACTTTTATGATTGAAGATTTCGCCAAAGGGAATCTCGGCAATCATAATAAAATTAAAAATTATGAAATAATAAACAAGGAGAATAAAGAAAGAATTAAATACCTCTCAAATGATAATTTAGAAGTTGTATTGACTTTTTTGTTAAAGGGAGAATTGTTATCCGTTGACTTTGAAAATATGGAAAGGAACGATAAGTTTATCTTCTTTAAATATCCTTTGTATTACACACAATATTATTTATAATAATTTGCATACACTTTTTAAAGATTGATTAATTTTTATGTGTCTAAACATTATTTTTAAAATCGCCTTCACTTTTTGCAATCACTAAAGTGGCAACACCATTTCCGATGATGTTGGTGATGGCTCTTGCTTCGCTCATGAATTTATCTATCGCTAATAAAAACGCCAATCCTTCAACGGGGATTTTTTGGATAGCCGTAAGCGTTGATGCAAGAATAATAAAACCGCTTCCTGTAACTCCTGCAGCGCCTTTTGAAGTAATCATTAATATGCCAAGAATAGAAAGCATTTCACCGCTCGTTAAATCAACATTATATAATTGCGCTAAAAAAATAGTTGCCATCGAAAGATAAATGGAAGTGCCATCGAGATTGAATGAATAACCTGTTGGAACAACTAAACCGACAACTGGTTTGCTGCAACCCATTTTTTCGAGCTTGTTCATTAATGAAGGAAGTGCCGCTTCTGATGATGAAGTACCAAGCACAATTAATATTTCTTCTTTAATATCAGATAAGTATTTAAAAATGCTGAGCTTGTAATAGCGAAGTATTAATCCGAGCACGATAAAAATAAAAACAGCCATCGTGCAATAAACAGTCAGCATTAATTTTCCCAACGGCAATAATGTTTTGATCCCGAATTTTCCAATCGTGAAAGCCATTCCTCCGAAAGCCCCGACAGGAGCGAGATACATGACATACTTTAATAGCTTAAAAACAAATTTTGTAACAGGCTCTAGATATGAAAGAATTATTTCGCGCTGTTTTATTAAGCTAATGATTATGCCGACAATGATTGCAAGCACAAGAACTTGCAGCGTGAGATTGGAAAGAAAAAATTCTTTCCAGTCAAAACCTGTTGTTGCATGTTTTGTATATTTAGAAGCATCAGAAACCGACAGCCCTGATTTGCCAATTTTCCCAGGCTTGATGAAATGTGCCAATAAAATTCCAATCGCTAATGATAAAGTTGTCACTACTTCAAAATATAAAAGCGCTTTCACGCCAATCCTTCCCACTTTTTTTAGATTGCTCATTCCGCTGATGCCGGTTACAATAGTGAGGAAAATAATAGGTGGAATGAAAACTTTGATAACATTGACAAACCATGTTCCAAGCGGCTCAGCCTTCACAGCAACAGATGGGAAAAAATATCCAAGAAGCACAGCGAGAACCAATGCAACTAGTACATAAAAAGTTAAGTGCGTAAATAGTTTAGGGATTCTGGCTTTCTCCATTTGAACGATAATAATATTTTTCTGTGATTCAGTGGGCTCTGTGGCAAAGTTTTTATTTGAAGTTCTTTAAAATTTCATAGAACCTGAAAACATCTTCAAAAGAGTTGTACAATGGCGCCGGTGCAACTCTAATCACGCCAGGTTCGCGATAATCAACAATAATACCTGACTCAACCATTTTAGTATGAATTTCTTTGCCACTTTCTTTGAAATATAATGACAACTGTGCACCTCTTCTTTCCGGCTCGGCAGGTGTTATGATTTCAAAGTTGATATTGTATAATTGATGCAATAAAAATTCGAGATATGCTGTCAACTCCTGGCTCTTGTTCCTTAATTCTTGAATACTGGTTTTCTCAAATAATTCCAGCGATGCTTTTAAGGCCACCATATTAAAAACCTGATTTGTGCTAATGTTCCACCCACTCGCATCAGGTTTTGCAATAAATCCTTTTTCCATTTTGAACCGGGTAGCTTCATCATTTCCCCACCAGCCGGCTAATCTGGTGTGATAAATATCCTGTGAATAACGTTCATGCACATACGCTCCGCCAGCACCGCCGGGACCGGCATTTAAATACTTATATGTGCACCAGACTGCAAAATCAACATCCCAGTCATGCAATTGCATCGGCACATTTCCGGCAACATGCGCTAAATCGAAACCGGCAACAGCTCCGGCTTTGTGAGCAGCGTCAGTGATCTTTTTCATGTCGAATAATTGTCCGCTATAATAATTGATACCGCCGAACAGAACCAATGCAAGCGAATCTTTATTTTTGTCTATGGCTTCAATGATATCTTCTTCACGAATAATTTTTTCTCCTTCTCTCGGAGCTATTTCTATAATCGCATCATCAGGATTAAATCCATGAAACTTTACCTGTGTTTCTACCGCATATTGGTCTGATGGAAAAGCACCTGCTTCCATCATTATTTTGTATCGCTGTTTTGTAGGGTGATAAAAAGACAACATCATTAAATGAAGATTGACAGTAAGTGTATTCATCACTGTTACTTCATTTTCTTTGCAGCCTACAATTTTTGATAGTGGTTTTGAGAAGTAGTGCTGATAATAAAGCCACGGATTTCTTGCGTGCAGATAACCGCCGACGACAAGTTGCTGCCAGTCTTTCAATTCCTGTTGAATGGCATCATTTACGTTTTTAGATTGAAGACCTAAAGAATTACCACAGAAATAAATGGCATCTTTTCCATGATGCTGAGGAAAATAAAATTCAGAACGAAAATGTTTCAGAGCATCTTGCTCGTCATTCTGTTTGGCAGAAGAAAACGTTGCCTCAAATTGATTTTGCATTATCAGAATTTATTTGAACACAGAGTTTTTTGCAGTCCACCACGGATGTATTTCATAATCCAATCTTCCTGCTGCAACAGCAGGGTCAGTTTTGAGATAATCTCTCACTTCCTGTTCTGTTTTGCAATCGAAGATAAAAATGCCACGCCATTTGCCTTCATCACCAAACGGGCCGGCGACAAGAATTTTGCCCATTTTATAAAGGCGTGTGATATTCGCCATGTGACCATCCTGGATTTTCGCAGCTGTTACAGAATCCTGATTTCGATTTGCTCCTGAAGTGAGCATCACAAAAAAATATTGCTTCAT
>DATGIX010000018.1:0-30206 GCA_035295505.1 Puia sp.
GGGGTATTTAACAGATAAAAATAATATGCATTCCCGGTTGTTGCAAGTGGTTTCACAGATTTTTATTAATGATGCTGATGCCTTGTGAATAGTATCGCGATTGGGTTGTTGGTGCAGCCAGCGCACAGGGCTATCTGAACACCAAAAATGGCAAAGTTTCGCTTCGCTCCTCGCAATGACGATGATTATATTCCACAGCAAAATTGCCAAAGACTTCTGAAGTTTTAGAAACTTCGGAAGTCTGGAAACACACAGCGCAGAGAACCCGCGGAGACAGAAAGCAGCCTTAAAAATATTGGTCTCCGGTAAAATATTTTTTAGGGAATGTAAGTTTATATTATAACTGTTTATTAAAACCTTTTCCTATGCTCGTTGAAACCATGAGCGTTGCTGAAACAAGCCGCGAAATATTTAAAGACTTTGATAAGCTCAGAAACTCCAGCGCTCTCCGTTTGGCTGCTGAATATGACAGGGAGAGAAGAAAGCTCAAGGTCGATCATAAAAAATCATATCCCAAAGTCTATCCCATTAAAACGGCTGCAAAAAACACATGGCTGTTATTCTTATCCAAGGCTCCTGCCATTGAGAAATACAAAGAGATAGATGCTATCAACATCGCCTACGTGACGTACTATTATAACAGCAAAGGACTGCAGGTGTTCCACCTTTCCTCAGGAGGTTTCACTGAAGTGTATAGTGCGCATTTCTTTAACCGCTATAATGAGCGCATGAACCTTCAGCTTCAAAACCCGATTGATATTGTGAAGAGATATTTTATGCGCGGAGCATATGCGCTGTATTCTATCATCCCCAAAAAAGGGAGAAAATATACGATCGGCACATCTGTTGACGGTTTCCTGCTGGGCGATATTTCTCATAACGGGGAATGGCTTATGAACAGAACATTCATTACACGCGACATGTCGAAACCTGATCAGGATGAAATAGAACATGGCCTTATCTGCAACCTGAAAAAAGATATAGAAAAGGCAATGATATTTTATGATGCCCGGGATGAAGACATCCGGCGCTGCACAAACGTGATGAATGCGCTCACAAAACCTATCAAAGATTAGATGTGAATGAATAGCCGAAGAGGTGACGCTTTTAAAATAGTGTCACCTGTTCGGCATCTCAAAACTGCGGTTGCTAATGTTATGCTAATGATTCAGATGATAGGTCCATTATTCAATGATGAAAGGAGTCGGCAAGAAATTTGTTTTACAAACACTGAGTCCGGAATGGTGCTTACCCGCATCCCTTTTGATTCCGTTCTCTATTGGAGCAACATTTTTGTTGCTCCTTTTATGTGAATGCCTGCAAGAGTCAATTCTTTTTACCTTTCATGTAACTCACCTTCTTTATCACCTTTTGCCTGATGCCATGCTCCCTCAACTCCCGGAGCCAAAAAGAAATCGTCGAACGCCCGCTGTCTGGTCAGATCGTCTCCTGCAAATTTTTTCTTCCAATCCGGAAGCAAAACTTTCTTTTTTGTTTCTTCCAGCGTCATTCCTTCCTTCACTGATTGATTAACTTCGCCAAGAAGATCTGTAAGCAAATCTTTCACCTGGCGCACATAGCCTTTATCGTATTCAACAAACCCATGACCGGGCATATAAATGTTTGCATCAAGCGCCTCCAGGCGGCCTAATGCTTCAATCCATTCCTTGTAGTACGACCCAAATGCAAATGGGATGGGGTACACAACAAGATCTCCGGTTGCTGCAATTTTTTCTTTGGGCAGAAAAGTAACTACATCACCACGCGTATTGCCTCTGCCAAGCCATAAAACCTTAATCACTCTATCGCCTCTGTATAATACGATAGAATCAGAAATTAAAAGATCAGGCAGCACATACTTAACATGACTATACTCATCATACGTTTCATCATAAAAATCTATTACATCTTGTATTCTTTTTTTTCTAGCAGAATCCAGCTCTTTGCCATTCGGGTCTTTCCCGTCTTTTATCCACTTTTCGTAAACCGCCTTTTCATCTTTAAATCGCTTTAATATGGTGGGGAACTTATTGATGGTTTGCTCAGTGAGGTCTGTCCTTGTATTAATATGGCCAATGAACTCAACATCGGGCCAGTTCTGTTTGTATAAAAAATTTCCCTGCACATGGTCATCATGCCAGTGGCTGTTTATTACATATCTCACAGGCTTTGGAGTAAGCTTTTTTAGTTCATTGATCATTGTTTGGGCAGATGATGGCCATTGGCAGGCATCCACCACTACAACATCGCTTTCATTAATAATAAATAATGAATTGCCCTCAATGGGGTTTTGCAAAGGGTCTTTCCAGGTAAAGCTATACACACCTTCTGCCAGTTTTTTGATATCATATTCTTTCTTCGTATGCTGCTGCGCCAAGGCAGCTTTACCAAAAACAAGACAGAACAGCAGGCAGAAAGAAACAAATTTGAGCATACGCGGCATTGACGAAATAATTTTCAGGCAGCGCTGCATTAAAGTGAACTCCTTTTTCATGTAGCTATGTTTTACTGATTTCTTTAAAAAGATTACTGACAAGTGTGCTGAGTTTTATAGCGACAAATGCCTGTTTCGCATTTCAGCAATATATAACATACGAGAAGGAGAAAAGGGCCACTTATCAAAAAAGCAATTTTTGACATGGATGAACAACAAGGCAAAAAAAATGCCCCTTGCAGTTTTCTGCGAAAAGAACGCCGTTCTAAAAATAGAGGTTAATCAGTTCTCGGCCTCTATCGTCTGGTTGATGTCTTCATTCCGTTAAAGACTTCCGAAGTTTTGAAAACTTCGGAAGTCTTTTAATCGAAGTAGTGCTATCCTCTACAGCGAAGAATCTGTTATTATAAGCCGAATGACAAGCCGGGAGTTTTGGTTAATTGATTGTTGATGGCAACAATCAGGTTTCCCAATGCCACACCAGCATTGAAGGAGCAAATATAATTTTGAGGATTGTTCACCTCGATATCAAAACGTCCTTCAGAATCGGTGATCGCAGAAACAAACATGCATGGCTGGCCGGATGACAGACGTATCAATGCATGCGTGGTTTCGATGGACCCGATCGGGAGGCTATCATTTACTTTCCGAAAGGATGCCGCCGCTTCTTTGTCAACCCAGGCATATTCACCATAGTCCAGCACATTGAGGGAGCTAACCGCAGTCATATACTGAGAAGCTAACAAAGCAGGGCGGACGCATGGGTTAACAGGTGGTTTTATAAATAAAGGCTCAGCTACTTGCTTTAGCGGAGGATTGAACAGCCCAAGTATGGCCGGGTTCACATTCTGAGGAAACAAGGTTTCATAACACGACAGGTTTAAGTGAGAAGTATTGTTCGGATGGCCATCATGAATAAAAAACCTGCTACCTGCAACCACGCATCCTGCAACAGGCGAATCCATCGGATATCCTGCAGTGCCTGCCGCCATCACGAGGTCTGGTTTGTAAGCTGCCAGCACAGGAGGCAATACGCGATATTTTTCAACGGAATCAGAACCGCTGACGGCCTTGTCCATCATATCCTGAATGCACCAAATACTTACTTCATACTGCAAGGGCGAATCAGGGTTGTTGTTTTCATAGAACCTGAAGACTGCTCTGGGGTCGGTGCTCGTATATGTGCTGTTGGGCCTGCGGTCTTTTAACGACAATAATGTAGTAGGGAATGGAAGGCCAATAGGCCTGAATTCAGGGCTGCACAGAGCTGCTAAGGCCGGCTCAAGCTCCCAGGCTTTGTTAAAAATAATTGCTGTAGTTCGCATGGCAGATGTTTAAAAGGAAAATTAATGAATTGCATGCATTTGAAAAACGGTGAAAACACCTGAATACATAAAATTCTATTGCTCGCAGGGTCTCAACTTTCGTACAATGCCCGGAGTCGAAGACCATGCTAAGATGAAAATATATTGTTCGTTCGGTAGAGGCTCGCCGGAGAAACTAAAGTTGTAGGTGAGGAGCAGCAACAATAGCTGCAACTTTGAAGAATGAGTTATTAATTAGTATGTGCAGCTTTGTAATGTTCAAGCAATTCATCGCCGCCGAAATCATGCTTCAGATCGCGGAGCACGGTGTGAACATGGTTCGCATTGTTTTGCGTGTTGTCATATTCAATAATAAATGTCGGGCCCTGCACGCGGTAATAATGCGGGTTGCCCAAACCCGGTTTTGTGTGGCCCATCCATACAAAACGCAAATTTTCAAGCCCTGCTTTTTGTATTTCCTTCAGCATATCATCAGCAAATAATTTTGTGTAGCGGTGAACATAGAGATTAATCAACTGCAAAAGGAGCTGTTGTTGTGATGGCGCAAGCTCTCCATAATGAATCCCGTTCGTTGCTTCGATCATCGCCGCTCTTTTATCAAAAGTGAAGATGTCGGCCGGAGTGGCGGTATCTGCAATTGCTTTCTTCAACTGTGCCTCATCGAGCGCATGCAATAAAACGAAACCGGCTTCAGTCTCATCTTTCAAAACCTGTTCTCCCTTTTGCGGTCCCTCCATCACAATTGCCGGGTTGCTTCCGAGGAAACCGGGTGTGGCTGCCACCATTTTTTGTTTATCAAATGAAAAAGTGAATGAGATGTGATGGCCTTCAAAACGCCAGCCCCAGATGGTTTCATCAGAGGGCACACCGAAAACAGTGATATGATAATTACCGGTATCACGGAAATGATCATCCGGCCTTCTTTGTTCCAGTATTTTTAACACGGCATCGAGCTGCATGATCTGCTGTGTTTTTTTAAACGCATTTTCGCTAAGGCAAATTTTCACCAGGCCGAGCGCTGCATTTTTTTGCGCGTCATTCATTTCGTTAAATGTGATGCCTTTTCTTGGCATGGGCACAAAATGAAAATTATATCGTTCACCGATATCAAACGGAAAAACGGTTTCGGCTTGTTGATTGCTATCGAGCAATTTGATAAACCGCGTGACGGCTTGTGCAGCGCTTTGCGCCCTGACATTGCTGAGGGAGGTGAAGAAAAGAAAAGTGGTGGCAAATAAAATGATGCGTCGCATAAATAATATGATATGGTCGAATATACAATAAAATAGTCGCCCCAGGTTTCTGCTGCCTTGATTCGTGTGCTCATGAACTATCATTTACAACAAACCAATGCTTTTTTAAGCGAGCATAATCGTACATATATTATTTATAAGTTTTAGTTTCGGTTTGTGGAGACAGGAACCGAGGCGTTGCAGTATGATTGCGCCTCAGCGGGGTCTTCCGCCGGGCTCCGCAGCAAAATTGCTAAGACTTCCGAAGTTTTAAAAACTTCGGAAGTATGAAAAGCATTGTGCTTTTCTTAATTTGATTGGTCGTTAACAGTTGCGGCCGGCGCATTGTTCTTCACAGATACGATGCGCTTTCATAAGCGCTGTGAGCGTATAAATCAGAAATCTCATGCAGGTTTTTTGAATACGAATAACCTCTAAAGCGTTCTTTTGATAGCAAAATAATAATCAGGCTTCAAATACAGTTTTTCCTCAGAATTATATTTCAATTTTGCGCAAATTATCAATCAGCCGCATGAAGAAAGGAATTCTCACAGCTCTGTATTTGTTTTTAGCACTTATATTATTTGGACAGGAAAAGATCAATGAAAACACAGGCGGTAATATTTCCGGAAAGATTCTGGATTCAACTACACAGCATCCTATTGAATATGCCAGTGTAACGCTCTACCGTACCGGAAAAGGCAACGCATTAAATGGCACCACTTCCGATTCGAGTGGCAGTTTCATCATCACTAAAGTTTCTCCGGGTAATTATGATATCATCATTGCATTTGTAGGTTTTCGCAACATCACCTTAAAAAATATTATTGTCAGTCAGAAAAATGAAGCAGTCAGCCTGAACCGGATTTTGCTCATCAGAAAATCTGCCGCTCTGCAATCTGTTGTAGTAACTGCTCCTGCAAAACTGGTCGATAATAAAATTGACAAGATGATATTTAACGCAGAAAAAGATATTACCTCTCAAACCGGAGTGGCAACAGATATTCTGAAAAAAGTACCACAGGTTTCAGTAGATGTAGACGGAAATGTAGAGCTGCAGGGAAGTTCAAATATTCTTTTTCTGATCAATGGAAAACCTTCAACCATACTCGGGAGCAATATTGCAGATGTGTTGCAGGCCATTCCCGCCAACCAGATAAAAAGCATTGAAGTAATTACCAACCCCGGTGCAAAATATGATGCACAGGGAACAGGTGGCATCATCAATATTATTTTAAAGCACAACACAGTGCAGGGAATCAATGGGAATGTGTCGTTAACAACAGGAACGATTGTTCAAAACGGCTCTCTCAATATCAATGCACGAAAAGGGAAATTCGGGATGAACCTTTTTGCAAATGGCAACGCAAGGCTCACCACAAAAACGATCACAGACTTTAATCGGGTTTCGACAGATACTGCCACAAAAACAAACAGTATGCTTCAACAAAACGGAAGCAGCAATTTCAACCGGCATGGGTTTCAGTCGGGCATCGGGTTCGATTGGAGCGCTGATGACCGCAACAGTTTTTCAGGTGCATTGGCTTACCACAATTTTGGAACCATGTCAAAAGGCTTCCTCAATCAAATGGAGCAAACTCAAACTGATTCTGGTGGAGCATTCACAAATGTGAGCTCTGTCAACAACACAAATAGTTCGTTTAATGAACACAGTCTTGATCCCAGCCTGAATTATAAAAGAACTTTTAAAAATAAGGAGCAGGAACTGGAGATCATGGCTGACGGAAGTTTTGCGCACAGTCACATTTCATCAGGCAACGATCAATACCTGCTGCCTCAGGATTCATTGATATATGGAACAAGAAACAACAACCCGGGCAAAGAAAGTGAATACGAAATAAAAGCAGATTATGTGCATCCTTTGCACAAAGATGTTAATCTTGGAGTCGGAGGAAAATTTGCGGGATACGATATCACCAGCACAGCCAATGCGCTTGTCTGGGATCCTTATGCTAATTCGTATTTATTTAGTTCTTCCTTATCTAATAATCTGAACTATCACCAAAAAGTGTATGCCGCCTACGCTGAACTAAATTTCCCGGTGGCGAAATTATTAGAGGCAAGATTAGGGACACGCTACGAGCGCACCGAAGTGAATGCATTTTATTCGAATGCACAACAGAAAATCCAGAATGGTTATAATACTTTTATCCCGTCTGTTTTTCTATTGAAAAAAATTGGCGAAAATCAAACTGTCAAATTAAGTTTCACCATCAGAATAAATCGACCGGAATATTTTGACCTGAATCCATATATCAATGCAAGTGATCCAAAAAACATCTCCACAGGCAATCCATATTTAAAACCTGAAATATGGGATCGTTATGAAGCATCATACAACAATGATCTTGGCAAGATCGGGTCATTCATGATCACATTATTTTACAGGCAAAGCAACGGCGACATACAGCCTTTCATTGTTTATTATCCAAGCATTCAGGTCGGTGACACCACCTACACAAACGCCGCCGTCAGCGTCAGAGAAAATATTGGGATTGAAAAAAATGCAGGAACAAATCTGTTCTTTGATTTTCATGTAAACAATAAATTCAACATACGGTCCAATATTATTTTTTTCTACAGGCACACCATTAATCAGGTTGACCCCGGATACAACTCAAGCACCACTATATCCCGCTTCACTGCAAATGCTTCTTATCTGTTCTCGGGATCTTTTGCCGCAGAATTTTTTGGAAGCTTCAATTCACGCCATCATGAAGCACAGGGGTATTATCCGTCATTCACATCCTACAGTCTGGCTTTCAGAAAAACATTCTGGAATAAGAAAGCAAGCATTGCGCTTACAGCAAATAATTTCTTCAGCAAATATGTGAATCAGCGAACTGAATTGTATGGCCCGGGCTTTCAGACAAATGGACTTCGTCAGGTTCCTTATCAGTCAGTAGGAATTAATCTGACATGGAAGTTTGGAAAATTGCAGATCAAAAAAGAAAAATCCGAAGAAAATAATATCGACCTGAGCACACCACAACAATAAAGCATATCAACCTATAGCTGATTATAAATCCAGGTTTCTTTTTTTAAAGGAAGATGGGCTCTCCCCAGCTATTTTTTTGAAGGCTCTGTTGAAATAAGAAATATTTTCAAAGCCTGATTCAAAACAAGCTTCTCCTACATTGATGTCCTGCAACAATAATTTTTTCGCATGATTAATACGATACTTGTTCACAAAATCAGTATATGTAAGATTTGTCGCATTCTTGAAATACCTGCAAAAAGCAGGAACTGATAAGTTCACTTTTTTTGCAATGTCATTAGTATTGATGGTCTCTTTAAAATTTTCTTCCACATACTGATATATTTTATGGATCCGTTCCTGATGCTTGATTAAACCATTGCTTGATATTGCTCTGACTTTCAGAGGAACATATTCATTGCTCTTTGCGAGAAATTGGAAAATGCTGAGCAGCTCAAAAAATTGTTCAAACTTTTCTAAAGAAATAAGTTTCTTTAATCTGTTTCCTGCGATATCTTTTGTGTTGCCATAAAATGCAATGCCTGTTTTTGCTCGCTCAAATAATTCTACAATATGATTAAGCTCGGGAAAAATTTCCAGCCCGCTTTCAAAAAAATCCTGGCGCAACTGAACAACAACAGTCTCCACAGTTGTTTTTGCACCATAATCAAAATTCAGGTGTGGGATATATGAACCGATCAATGCAAGATCGCTTTTCTCATACACTGAAATATGCTCGCCAATATGCCTGATCCCTTTTTCAGCTTCTACATATACGATCTCAATTTCAGAGTGGAAATGCCAGTAAAAAATATTATTCAGGTTCGGAGTGAGAAGTATTTTAAAAGAGCTTCCTGAATCTGGCTTTATGGATTCCAACTTGAGTTTCATTGATACTAAAATAACATAATAGGGTCGCTTGAACAGAAAAAATATCAATACAGGTCAAAAATTAGTCAATAACGACGTTTTATAAAGTTGGCAATAGATTGAATTTTGTATTACAAAAAACGAATTGCTATGCTTCATGAAAATATCCATCAATCAATAGCTGCAGTTTCTTCTCAAACCAAAAGTGGTGATGAAAGAAAAGCTTGCAATAACTTGAAACATCTAAATCATCATTGCAAACATCAATTGTCAAATGGGTTTTGCAAGCGAACAAAAAGCATTTGTCCTTTATCACAATCATCGCAATTATTTAATCTTCAAAAAATATAATTATGCAACAGCAAACAATGGCGCCTACAATGGCGCCTACAATGGCTCCCCAAAATGCTCATTTAGATATTCCGGGAAATCCTTCGACCGCAAAAAGCAGTGCTTTGAAATTAAATGACAGATCGAATGGAAAAGCATTAAGAGTGTTAAGCCAAGACGATTGGAATTTCTGGATCACCAATGGTTATATCGTGATCAAAAATGCTGTGCCAAGAGAACAAGCGCAGGAGACTGCAAAATTCATTTGGGAGTTTGAAGAAAAAGATCCTGACGATATGAACACATGGTACACTGCTCCGAGAGCTGAAATGAAAATGAAAGAACTCACTAATACAGGGATGGTTGAGTGTTATAACAATCAACATTTATGGAACAACAGGCAAATGCAAAAAGTGTATGATGCATTCGTCGACATCTGGGGCACTGAAAAATTATGGGTAACGATTGACAGAGCAAACTTAAATTTTCCCATAAGGCCTGGCCATGAATACAAAGCCTTTATTCATTGGGATTATGATCCGGAAACAAAGCCTGTGAATGTTCAGGGGGTATTGGCATTAGCTGATCAGACTGATGAGAATATGGGCGGCTTTCAGTGCATACCTGAATTGTTCAGAAATTACGACACATGGAAGCTGACGCAGCCTTCAGACAGAGACAGATTCAAACCAGACACAACCGGTTTCACTCCCACAAAAGTAAAATTAGAAGCAGGAGACCTTCTCATTTTCAACAGCACACAGCCGCATGGAATAAGAGCTAACAGAAGTGAAAACAAAGTAAGGATAGCTCAATATATTTCGATGATGCCTGCAGAAGAAGACAATGAAAATTTAAGATCATGGAGAATCAATTCATGGAAAGATAGGATCTCACCTGAAGGTTATGCATTTCCTGGCGACCCCAGAAATTGGGAGCAAACAAAATATGAAAAAGCTGTTTTAACTGGCTTAGGTAAAAAGCTATTGGGATTGGAGCTGTGGTAATAATTATTATTTTATCACAAAGCTTGATTTCGGCAGGTAGAAAATTGCTTTCTTGCCACTGCTTGACGTGAACAGCATCTTTCCAAAATTTCCAAGTGTCGCGATATAGGTAATTTTATCTGTAATTTTCATTCTTCCGGTATCATAATATGCACCTAATGGGCATCCATTCGCATTGGCTGTCACATCACCGGCATAAGATGAAAAGCAAATCAGTTTTTGTGAGGCAACATTTGGATAAGCATATCCAAACACTCTGTATTCTTTATTCTGATTCGACTTGATATAAAATTCTTTGGTCTTTTTCTCAACTGTGCCTATAACCTGACTCATTGCAACAGAAGTGATAGATAACAACAAACCGATGGAAAGGATCTTTTTCATAACAATATCTTTAGGGTTATTAATACATCAGTTTTATGATGCAAGGAGAATGCCAATTACCTGTTTTAATTTTTGATCGTTGGCAATGCTTTCATTTTCAATCAATGATTTCAAAATCTTTTATGGGTGTGAAATCTTTTACGTCTGAATATTCATGAGCTGATAAATAAGTTTGCCTCCTTACAAATTTTCAATAGATTAGTTGCTACAAAAAAAATATGCAACCTGCTTCTTTGCCATTGCGGAAACGTCCTGTTGATATTGCGATCATTATCTTTTTTATCATCAATCTTTGTTTCATCACATACATTATCGATCTGGAACAATTGGTGATTACCGATGCCAACAATTTTCAATACCCATTATGGCCACCTGCAAAAATGGTTGATCTGGTGCATTGGTATGGCAAGCATTTCGATCCGGTGCTGATTGCAAGACCGGCATGGTGGCGTGCAACTATATGGATTGATGCATTGTTCTTTGGACCTTTTTATGTTTTCGCCATCTACGCCTATGCAAAAGGTTTGAAATGGATAAGGTTGATGAGCATTATGTGGGCATCTGTGATGCTCACCAATGTCAGCATTATATTGTTTGAAGAAATAAATGGAGAACACGCCTCGCCAGAACTCTTTCGCGTGCTTCTTGCCAATGCTGCTTGGGTCATTTTCCCTTTGATTGTTTTGTTCCGCATGTGGAAATATACGGATCCGTTTTCGCTTCGAAATAAATAATAACGTTCATAAACAACCGAAAATATATTTAGAACAATTTTAAGAATCGCATTTCGTATTTATGATACGAATAAAAAGTAAACCAATCCAACGGCAGCAACCGTCATCAACAATAAGGTGATAAAGCCAAGCGTGTTTGAAAGTTTTGAATTGGTGTTTTCCTTCATTATTTTTTTGTTGTTGCCGATATGCAGGATGATGGCAATCAGTACCGGGGCCGTAAGTCCGTATGAAATCGCAGTGTAGAGCAATGCCTTGATAGGACTGACGCCGAAAAAATTCAGAGACAAACCAACCAACAGAGAAATGATGATGGAAACATAAAATGGTTTCGCTTGCGAAAATTTTTTATCAAGCCCGGCCTGCCAGCCAAATGTTTCCGCAAGCATATATGATTGTGATCCTGCTAAAACAGGTATTGCCAAAAGACCTGTCCCCAATACTCCAAGCGCAAAAATAAGATAGGTTAGTTTTCCGGTTAATGGCTCTAGTGCTTTTGCAGCCTGATCTACTGTGTCTATTTGCCTGATGCCCGCCGGAAATAAAACACTGCCTGCAGTGAGTATAATAAAAAACATCACGAGGTTGGATAAAAGCATGCCGGTGTTGATATCGGTTTTCATATCATTCAGTAATCTTTTATCAACAATCACTTGTTTTCTGCTGTGGGCAATATCTTCTGCTTCCATCGTTGCCTGCCAGAAAAATAAATAAGGAGAAATGGTGGTGCCAAGTATCGCAACAATGATTGACATATAATCTTTGTTGAATTGAATATGCGGGATGAAAGTATTTTTTGCAATGGCACCCCAATCCTGTTTCACCATAAAAGGAACAATAACATATAATAACAGTGACACACAAAGCCATTTTAAGATCATGGCAATTTTTTGATACGGATATTTAATAATCACAAACAATAAAATTGCAGTGAAGGCAATACAAAAAACAGGAACAGGGATAGCGGGAAAAATCATGTTGGCAACAGCGCCCATTCCTTGTATATCAGCACCGATATTTAAAGTGATTGCAGGAAAACTGAACAATAACATAGTATAAAGCAAAGGCTTTGAATAATGTTGTTTTAATGTTACAGTCAACCCTTGAGAAGTGACCATCCCAATTCTTGCACACATGCCCTGAATGGTTGCCATTAATGGGAAAGTGAATAAAGCAGTCCATAAAGTAGCGAGACCGAATTGCGAACCTGCCTGAGAATAAGTAGCAATACCGGAAGGATCATCATCACTTGCGCCGGTCACGATTCCAGGCCCCAAAATGCCAATAAATTTTTTAATTTTTTCTGAAAATTCAGTGAAGCTTCCCATTACTTTATCTGAGAAATTTTTTGCATGATAATGAAAAGTAAATATAACGATGTTATTAATGAATGGGAGCAATTTTGATGTAACGAAAAAATTAATTACCGTATCAAAATAACTGTGCCTTTAAAAAACACTTTTTTATTTTCCGATGTCCCGCTGATGCTATATACAAAACTTCCCGCAGGCAATAATTTTCCGGCAACCCTTCCATCCCATCCTTTTGATATATCTTTTGTTGAAAAAACTTTACTCCCCCATCTGTCATAGATTGAAAAATCAATCAGAGTAAGCAGCGTTCCTGAAGGGATTCTGAAAACATCGTTTTTCCCATCGTTATTTGGCGTGAACGCAGATGGCATTAGCAATGGCTTCTTAACATGTATGATTGCCGAAGCATGTGAAGTGCATCCGTCGGTATTTGTCAACGTAAGTGCAAAAATATTTGTTGAGGTTAGTGGCTTTGTTGTCGGAGAAAAAGCAGTTGCGTTCTGTAATAATTCTGACGGCATCCAATGAAAGGATACAACAGAACCATTCACTGCAACTCTTAATTGCACTTGTGACCCCGTAATAACTGAGGTGTCGTATGGGCTAATGGATATTACAGATGAATCCCTGACATTTATGACAACGATGTTTGATGAAACGAGTGATTGACAAGCCACGTCATCTGCTGTGAGCACACAAGCTACCTGATCTTTATTTACAAAATTATTCCCAGAATACACCGAGTTATCTGAGCCAATGTCCGCTCCGTTTATTTTCCATTGAAAAGACGGAGAGGTGCCTGCGTTGCTTGCGGTAGCCGTGAAAATAATATTATCTCCCGGGCAAATTGAATCAGCACTTGCGTGAACGGATATTGTTGGTTCAATGCCTTGTGAAACTGTTACCGTAATTGAATTGCTTATGACTGATGATGAATTGCAACCAATATTTGCGGTCATATCACATGTGATTATGTCATCATTATTTAATGATGAAGTAGTAAATGATAAACTGTCCTTCCCGACATTCAGCCCGTTAATTTTCCATTGAAAAAAGGGATTGATTCCTGCATTTGATACGGCAGCGTTGAATGTAACTGAAGCGCCGCTGCAAATATTTGTGCTGATTGTAGAAATGGTGATTGAAGGTATTAATGTAATACGATGTGATGTATCCACTTTGCGGATGCAATTATTGCTTTGATCAGAAATAAAAAGATTGCCATCGGCATCTTCACGCACATTATGCGGATCAGCGAATTTAACACAAGGCGAAGTTGCTAATCCTCCGTCCCCTCCATAGCCATAGTTGCCGCTACCGGCTACCGTTGAAATAATACCAGTCGATGCTTCAACTTTTCTGATAACCTGATTGCTTCTGTCAGCAATAAAAATATTTCCGATGGCATCAACAAACACCCCGGTGGGCGAATTAAGAGAAGCAGATAAAGGTAAGCCTCCATCGCCTGCATATACAGCTGCTCCATTTCCAACTACAGTAGTAACTATTCCATTAACATCAATTTTTCTGATTCTGTTATTGGCAAAATCTGCAACATATACTTCACCGTTAGCTGTAACCGACAAACCTGCAGGATATCCAAAAGCTGCATTCACAGCAGCACCGCCATCACCGGAAAAACCATTCACTCCTATTCCTCCGATGCCAGTAATGATGTCTGTCGACAGATTGATGGCGCATATCCTGTGCAAAGAAAACAATGACAGATAAAGATATTTTTCGCTTACAGCAATGCCATTCGGGTAATCAATACCTGCATTGATAGCCGGAATAGTTTCTCCCGCATAATTTGTATTTCCATTTCCGACAATGGTTGTGATAATGCCGGATGCATCTATTTTCCTGACCCTGAAATTCTGGTTGTCGATAAAATAAATATTTCCTGTTGCATCTGCACATAAATCACCCGGACTATTGATTTGTGCATTCACAGCGAGACCGCCATCGCCCGAAAAACCCGGGATTCCTGTACCTGCAATAGTTTTAACAATGCCTGTTACCTTATCAATTTTCCGGACACGATGATTAAAATAGTCCGACACATACATATTGCCAAAAGCATCTAATGCCACACTGATCGGATTGCTGAATGCAGCATTGATTGCCGGACCTCCATCTCCTGAATATCCATAATTACTCCCACCCGCAATAGTAGTGATGATCTGCGCAGAAATATTTGAACAGAAAATAAAGCTGATAACAAGAAATATAGTTTGAATTCTCAGCGCTGATATATTTTTTATTTTTCTGATCATCTGTGAAAGCAGTGAGATGGTTTCCTTCTTCAAAATCGCTTACGAATATCTGATTATATAAACGTAATAATCATGGCAAAAGCAATATCTTCTTTTTTGCAGGTCTTTATATGTTACAGGTTGTCGTTTTAAGTTACGGCAATTTCAAGTACTGTCAATATAATCTTCCTGAGCAAAAAGTGAATTGCGAAATAAAAATTTCAAATCCTCATTTCCCGAAATGGGATATAATTTCATAACATGATATTTTTTAGAAACTGATTATTAAAGGCTTATGGCACTGGCATGATGTTGGAAATTATGTTCTCACAAATCATTCTATACCCTTTAAATTATTTTCAGCATGAAAACAAAGAACATCAAAAAAGCGATACTTGCACTGTTTGCAGTTTCTGTGACAGTTCTGGTTTCTGCACAAACAAATTACAGTTTCAATAAGTATATGCTTGTTTCAGGAACTGAGAAAAAACAGGGAGCTGTTTATCGGTTCTCCTCAGTGAAGCCTGATGTTGATGCTATCATAACCATCGACAAACTTACCAGCAGTGCATCACTTGACTCATTTGATATTTCTGCACCTGGTTTTGCAGCAGAACTTCAACCTGCATTTACGGTTGCGCCTCACTGTTGGGGATATGTGCAGTTTAACATTCAGTTTGTGAAAGCAGGTACTTCAGTTCCTGTAGCAATATCAAATATTCCTTTAAAAGGAAAAATTTATAATGCAGATTATAAAAATGTAAAGCTTGATATAGTAAGCAGCACTGCTACTTCATTTAAAGTGAGAATGTATTCTGCAAACCAGCATGGCTATGCTTTGAACACAAAAGCTGATGTGCTTTTGCAGGATGGCAATGATGAAGATGATGAGCCTTCAAGAAACGCAGTTGCTTTGATTGGCGGTGATTCAAAAGACAAATAATTAATCCCAAACCCGTACCCAATAAAAACGCCCTGAAATGTTTTCAGGGTTTTTTGTTTTGAAGAGTTGACACCTTTTGAAAAGGTGTCAACTCATTACATTTAAATTCAGAAATAATACTTTCAAATTCCCGTACATATACCTGTTTCAAAAAAAAGCAAACAATATAGGTTTGTGCTTTCAATGATATGTAACATTAAAGCCCCGGTTATTCTTAGCTGGGGCTTTGGTTTTAATAATAACTGTCGAAGCTCCCTTTAATTTAAAGATCATCCTGAAATTTCAAATCTTTATCTATTTAAATCCAACAGACATTTATAATTGTTCGTGACGAATAATTTTGTACTATTTTGGCTTTGAAAATTAATAGCAACCATTCATGCATATCATTAAAAAATATTTTGCGCTTTTTATTTCATTCTTCATTTCTTATTGCACAACCAATGCACAAAACGATCCTTTAAATGGACCGGCAGAAATTTTTCAAAAACCTGATTCCATTTTTATCAGCTATGAAGGGCAAATGATATTAAGCGGGAAAATAGATGTCTCCGAAAAAAATGCAAGCTGGAGTTTTTCAAATAATCACGGCTTTATCGATGGAAAATGTTTTCAAACAATTATCATTCGAGCCTCAGAAGGAAATGTCAATTTGAATGCATTTGTTTCCGCTCATGAAACTTCTTTCGCCTGCGAATCAGAACCAACGGATAAAGCAATGAAAATTGTCCGCCATGTAGTTGGTCAAAGTCATAGCCTGAAAAATAATGCAATCTATAATCGCAATAATGACTGGCTCATCTCTATAGATAATATTTATGCGCATCCAATTATTAAGCCTGTTGACAATAGTCATTATTCACTCAGCGCATCGACATGGGAATTGGTCATCCGCTTCAGGCCAAATTATTATCGCTTGCATCGCAGCCTCACCTATTTCAGGCCATGGGAATATCAGGTATGGCAAAAACCCGTTGTAGGCTGGTGCTCATGGTATGCATATCTTGATAAAGTGACTGAAGCTGACATCAAAAAAACTGCAGATATGCTTTCTGAAAAATTAGTGCCTTATGGATTGCAATATCTGCAGATTGATGACGGCTATCAGCAAACGCCCATCGGAATGCCTGACACATGGCTTACAGCTAATAAAAAATTTCCTGATGGGATGGCGCATGTTGCTGCTTACATACAATCAAAACAATTAACTCCGGCTATATGGACGAATGTTTCTTTTGCCAGTGATAAAGATGCAGCTGCACATGCTGATTTGTTCGTGAAAGATAAAAATGAAATGCCCGCAAAAGGCAACTGGATTGGTTATCCGATGGACGGAAGCAATAAAGCTGCTGTTGAACAATTGATAAAACCTGTGTATGATGAATTGCGTAAACAAGGCTGGCAATATTTTAAATTAGATGCGCTCCGCCATTTGAAATATGAAGGTTATAATACATACGCCAATTATTTTAAAACAAAAAACACAGACAGAACAGAGGCATTCAGGAATATTGTATCGCAGGTGAGGCAATCCATCGGCAAAGAAAATTTTTTACTGGGATGCTGGGGAATTCGCCCCGAGCTCACAGGCATGATCGATGGTTGCAGAATCGGAAATGACGGATATAGTTTTGCAGGCCTGGCGCAATTCAATTCCTATAACAATGTAATCTGGCGAAATGATCCTGATCATATTGAGCTTACTCCAAAAGAAGCATGGCGTTCATGTGTTGCAACTTCGCTCACCGGTTCACTTTTTATGCTGACAGATAAACCTGACGTGTATAATAATTCAAAATTGATTGACGCTGCACGACGATCCATTCCGGTTTTACAAACTTTGCCCGGACAAGTATATGATGTTGATCCAAGCCGTTCTGCATTAATAGCAAGGGCAGATATAGAAACATCCGGCTCAGGGCCGAGACAATTTGATGCAAGCTCTACAACCACCACCGGATTGTTTCAGCTTGAAATCAATATGCCTTATGAATCATGGAATGTTCTGGGAAGGCTTGATGAAAGAGACAATACCATTCCATTCAGTGAGCTGGGATTATCAGATAAAAAAGAATATGCAGTGTTTGAGTTCTGGCAGAAAAAATTAAAAGGAATATTTTCTGGTTCTTTTCAACCCGGAATGATTGATTCAAATTATCGCTGTCAGACTTTTATCATCCGTGAAAAAAGCGGTTACCCGCAACTGTTAGCAACCAACCGTCATATCAGTGGTGGTGCGCCCGAGATCAAAAGTTTGCAATGGAATAATAAAATGCTTAGCGGCAACTCTGAAATTATTGAGTCTGAAAATTATTTGCTCTATATCTACGAACCTCCGCAATTTATATTTTCAACAGTTCATCTGAAAGATGCTAAGCTGATTGAAAACAAAAAAATAGGAAACATGAGAATCATTGAGCTTGCACCCACAGCAAAAAATATTTCCTGGGATATTGTTTACAAATAAATTTATGTTATAGCCTTATAAACTTTGTGTTCATCATTGTTTTATTATCAATGATTACTTGTAAGATATAAGTGCCGTGAATCAGTTTCGATAAATCAATCGGTGTGCTGAAATATCCTGAAGGTTTGCTATACTGATGCATGAATACAATGTTTCCTTTGACATCATAAACAAATAACCACAAAGCTCCTGTTGTTTTGCTGCTTAACTGCACATTCAGCGGGCCACTTGTCGGATTCGGATATAATAATATAGACTTACCTGAAGAAGCATTCAAATCATCGATTACCGAAACACTCGAACTATCCATCTTGGAAACTGCTGTGTCGTTGACCACTGTAACAGCGGAAGTATCAGCAGAAATATTTTCAATAGGCGTTGCTTGCGCAACAACGGCACTGGTAGCCGCACTATTTACTTTCACAGTCACGGTTGTGTTCGCACTAGCGTTCGGGTCTGTTATTGAAACATAAAAAACATAAGTGCCGGCAACTAAACCCGTAACTGTCGTAACAGATTTTGGCTGGCTGGTGATTTTGGCAGAATTAGGCCCTGATTGCTGGCTCCACCATGTTGTGAAAGATGGATTGCTGATTTTGGGATCGGAAACTGTTGCTGTTAGCGTTGTTGAACTTGTTGGCAAAGTCAATGTTGAAGGACTTGCTGTTGCCGCAACGGTTACTACAGTAGTTTTGGTGGAAGTAGATGCTGCATTTACAGTTACTGTTACTGTTCCGCTACCTGACAAACTATTATTATCAGTTGCTTTCAATTGAAAAACATAAGTGCCTGCAATCAATCCTGTAACATTGGTTTGAATGGCTGATGCCGAAGCTATGGTTGCAGTATTCGGTCCGGAAGTTTGTGTCCATGCATAAGTCTTGATTGTTCCTGATGCATCTGTGGCTGTCCCGGTTAATGTCACAGAACTAGTCGGCAATGTTATCGTTTGATTTGAACCCGCGCTGACTACAGGTGATTGCAATGCTGCAGCTTTAACAGTGATTGTCACAGTAGATGTCAGTGAATAATTATTTGCGTCTGTTACTTTCAAGGAAAAAACATACGCACCTGCAATCAATCCGCTCACTGTTGTGCTCACTGCTTTAGGTGTTGCGATTGTTGCCGTGTTTGGCCCTGTTGTTTGTGTCCATGCATAAGAACTGATAGCTGCATTATCTGTAACTGTTCCTGTTAGTGTCGCAGAACTTGTCGGCAACGTAATGGTTTGATTTGACCCTGCGCTTAAAGTCATCGACTGGCTGGCTGGATTCACAACAATAGTTACACTTGCTGTTGAAGAATCGTTCTTTGCATCTTTTACTTGCACGCTAAAAACATAAGTACCCACAATAAGTTTTGTTGCCTTTGTGCTTACTGTTGTTGAAGAAGACAATGTTGCAGTGTTTGGTCCGGATGTCTGCAACCATTTATAAGATGATATAGTAGAGTTCACAACAGTAGAAGCAGAAGCGCTAAGATTTACAGAATCTAATGGAAGCGTGATAGTCTGGCTGCTACCAGCATTCGCAGTTACAGAACTTCCGGTTGATGAATATTCCCTGGCGCCGACATCATATCCGCTTCCCTGCGGTCTTGATATGCCTGCAATATCTGTGGTTACTAACGTTGATGCATATCCTTTATCAATCAAAGGAGAACCGGACTTAAGATAACAATTTACTGTATCTGATAACGCACTTAAAACCTGGCTTGCCGTTAAATAATAATTGTTGCTTGTATCTTTAATGGTGTTACCCCCGCTTGTATTGTTGTTGATGATAGTATTGGCACCATATTGGTTATTGAAAGCAAAATTATTCCTGATTTCCATTTTGTAAGAAAGATAAGTGCCGACAATAACAACCGGGCACACGTAACCATTCACATCAGTTTTATTTCCGCTTGTGTTGTTGAGGATATGAAAATCAGAGCCCCAAACAGCAGGCACTGTTTTAGAAGAAGTGAGATAAGTAGTATCAACCCTTGCATCCACTGTTCCATACGCATTCGATGCAACATCTATCACATTATAAATATTGGTGACGCCAGGGCCATTTAATCCACAACCCCAAACTCTTGCAATGTAACCTCGTCCTCCGTGCCTGTAAATATTATTGATATTGCCATTGCCATTAACAGTGATCATACCTACATCACCACTTGGGTTCAGGCAATAAGCATTCACTTTCCAGTCGTGAAGGTTCACTCTGTAAATTCCACCGCCATTGAAAAGAGTGCCATTGCTATAAACAGTATCAATAATCATATTTGAAACTGTTATGCTATCCACCGGCACTAAAAACTGATTCGCTGATCCATAAGATCCCTGATAGATCATTCCACTCGAATGCGTATGCCAATGATCAAATGTGCATTTGTATAATTTTAAAGTTGAAATATCACCTGTATAGGTCGTGCTGTATCCGCTGCCATCAACTATGTTGTTGGTAACATTCCAAAATTCACAGTTATAAATCCTCAATCCTTGAGTATTAACTCCTGTTAAAGAAATAGCAATATCATTAAATGTCGTTCCAGGTTTTCCGAATTGAAAACCGTAAGTTGTTCCTGATGCGCCGGTTCCTGAGATCACTACATTCACAAGACTTGACCCAAGTGTGACCCTTCCGGTAAAAGTTACCACTCCGCCATTATTGACAATGGAAATATTATTGAGATTGGAGAAAGTTGCGCCACTATAAGTTCCCGGAGCAATTGCAAGAACATCTCCCGAGCTCAGGCCACTCATAGATGTTTGTGAAATGCTTCCGCTACCACTGCCAATAACAACTGTTTTTGCATTGGCATTAATAAAAGCAAAAAAAGAAAACAATAATAATAAAGAACGGAAAGAAATCTGAGAAGAGAAAAATGTCTTCCTGATAAAAGGGTAAATAGATACTTTCATAGCTGTATTGAATTTTTTCAGTGATACGAACATTAAAGAATAACTTCTATCAATTTTAAAGAGTCAGATAATTGTTTTATCAATAGGGTGACAGCACTATTAAGCATTTTCACTATCACATATTCATTGATCACACACTCATAGCAATCCCATTCTGGCAATTTTTAAATTTGCCCGATAGGCATAGCACTCATCTCAAAACATTGAGATGTTCATTTTTTCATTGGAAACAAAAGGATACTTTGTATCAGAAACTGCTCGATACAGGGGAAATAATTTAAATCAATAAATTATCACACCATTATTTTAAGGGAAGATCAACGATTGGGGAGGGCTGAATAGAAATGAACTAGCTAAAATCAATTTCTATATGACTCAGGTTTTTACAAATATGATGCCAACAAGGATAAACTCTACACAAAAATCATTAAGGAAAATGTGGATTTTTTTGCTCACTGTTCTTCTTTGATCCTGCTCAAAAAAATAAATGTTTTTTTGACAATTCAATTTTTTATCACCCAAAATTATTATGCAGGTTTTCTAGCAGACTTTGCTATTAAAATTGCTTATTACATTCTGTCAAAAAAATGAGCACTATTTTGCTAAAGTTTCGTATTTAACGCTAATGTATATACGTAAATTAATGTCAAACGCTCTTTTTAAAATTATTCACAATGCCGTTTAATATTTCTTATTTTAGGTTATCAAAGAGCAACTAACAATGGATCATTCTTTCATTTATTTATTTATATGGTTGCTGGGAGGCATTATTTTCATTATACTACTAACAGCAAAATATAAGATCCCTGCTTTTTTCGCTTTGTCATCCGCTTGCTTTTTAGTGGGGCTTGGGGCACAAATGCCCCTGAGTGACATTCTTAACACCATGAAAGAGGGGTTTGGGAATGTGATGAAATCACTGGGGTTTATTATTGTGTTGGGCACGACGCTCGGAGCCGTGCTCGAACACAATGGCAGCATTGCAGTGCTATCCGATTTTATCATCAGAAAAATGGGAGAGAAATATATTGTGCTGTCAATGAATATCATTGGCTTCATTGTGGGCATGCCTGTTTTCTGCGATTCGGGTTTCATTATATTAAGCAGCCTTAATAAATCAATATCACTGCGAACAGCCATCTCTCCTTATATAACAAGTGTTTCGCTGGCAACAGGTTTGCTTTCTGTGCATTGCTTAATTCCTCCGCATCCCGGAGCATCTGCTGCTGCCGCATTGTTAGAAGTTGACTTCGGAAAATTATTATTGATCGGGACACTGATAGCAATCCCTGCTTCATTAGCCGGATATTTTTGGGCAATATATGCAGGAAGAAAGTTTCAGGGTCAATCAATTAAAAATGAAAATGAAAAAATTTTTTCTTCATCTCAGCCATCTCCTTTTCAATCATTTCTTCCGATTGCTGTTCCTGTGTTATTGATGTCTGCTCGATCATTTTCTACGTGGGGAAAATCATCTTCCGGAATTTGGCAAAATATTTTTTCTGCACTGGGCGAGCCTGTAGTCGCACTTGCTATTGGTATTTTGATGGCACTGACGATTTGGAAAAACAAGAAAATAAAAACCGTCACTGCATTGCTTGGCGAAGCAACGGAAAAAGCGGGAGGCATATTAGTGATCATAGGGGCAGGCGGAGCATTCGGCGCTATACTAACTGCTATGCATTTTGGACAGCACTTTAGCAAAATATTTCCATTAGCAAGCATGGGAATATTATTTCCATTCTTAGTTACATCACTTTTAAAAACAGCACAAGGCTCATCAACAGTCGCCATCATTACTGCGGCATCGCTGGTGCAGCCGTTATTGCCTGCTCTTCATCTGGATTCGGAAAACGGCCGTTTGCTTTGCTTGCTTAGTATGGGCGCCGGCTCCATGATTATCTCGCATGCAAATGATGCCTATTTCTGGGTGATTGCAAAATTCTCTTCATTAGCAATCAAACCGATGTTCAGGATGTATTCGCTTGCTACTTTATGGATGGGTCTCGTTTCATTCGGCATGGTTTGTATTTTATCTTTGTTTCTTTCTCATTAAATCTTAAAACTTTTCATGCACATCCTCATCGCCCCAAATGCTTTTAAAAATGCCCTCTCTGCTGATGATGCTGCAAAATATATTCATGAAGGATTATCAAAAAGCAAATTGAAATTTACTGCTGAAAATTTTCCGGTTGGCGATGGCGGAGATGGAACAGGGAAATTGTTGATTCAAAAATCAAATGCAAGAGTTATTAATATATATGTCAAAGATCCGTTGGGAAGAAAGATAAATGCTTCGTTCGGATTAACTGATGACTATACCGCAATTATAGAACTCGCCGATGTTGCCGGGCTAAAATTAATGAAGCCTGATGAACTCGATCCATTGCATGCATCCACATCAGGGGCAGGAGAATTGATCATTGATGCGCTCAACAAAAAAGCAAAACGAATTTTGCTTTGCATTGGCGGCAGTTGCACAGTGGATGGAGGAATAGGAATACTTCAATCATTAGGAATAAAATTTCTTGATAAAAAAAACCAAGGATTAACGGGCATGCCAGAAAGCCTTTCGCATCTCGAAAAAATAGACACTTCGCAACTTGACAGTCGCATTAAAGAAACAGAACTGATTATTCTTTGTGATGTTGAAAATAATTTACTGGGAAAAAATGGAGCCGCTGTTGTTTTCGGCCCGCAGAAAGGAGCAAGTAGTAATGATATTGAAAAACTGGAAGCATGTCTTGCAAGATTCAGAGATGTTGCATTTCATCACACTGGAAAAGATATGAATGCATTAAAGCATGGTGGTGCTGCAGGCGGAGTAGCTGCGGGATTAGCAACTTTCACAGGTGCAAAACTGGTGAATGGAATTGATTATTTTATAGACTTCACTCATTTTGAAGAGTCACTGAAAAAAGCAGATATAGTTATTACAGGCGAAGGAAGCATTGATGAACAAACATTGCATGGAAAAGCACCGTTTGGCGTTGCAGTTCGTGCAAAAAAAGAAAATATCTCAGTCATCGGTTTTGCCGGAAAGATCGCGCTTGAGCCAGAAGATAAATTGAAAACATATTTTGATGTTCTTCTCCCCATCAATAATGAGCTTGCTGAAATTTCTGTTGCCCTCAAGAACACTTCTGTTAATCTTGTCAGAACTGCAAATGCTTTGGGTGATTTGCTTGTACTAAAAGATGACTTAACCAGGCAAATAAAAGTTTCACGCTAAAATATCTTTTATTTGAATTGCAACAATTTATTTCGAAGTAAATAAATAATGAGAAGATTTTTCCACAAAATGAGAACAGTTAAATACAATCCATGCACTCCTCTTTATATTACCACTCTTATTATGCGCAAAAATTACTTAAAACAAATCTTCACCTCAATTCCTGGTTTTCCTTTGGCATGGTTTTAGAATAATTGCATATTACAGCTGTTCTAAATCTTCTTAACCTATCCTTTCGGATTTAATCTTCAAGTACCCCACAAGACAGATTTTCTATTTATTAATTTTTTAAAAATTAAAATATGAGCACAATGGACACCAGTAACTATCCGAATGAGACTCCAAATTATGAGTCGCCCAAAAAAGATTCAAGAGGTTTAATTATCGGGCTTCTTGTATTAGGTTTAGTAGCAAGCGCAGGCTATGCTGTTTTTTCAAATAATAATCATCAGCAGGTTTATCAGCAGGAGCAAACACAAATAGCAAAAATCAGCGAAGAAAAAGGACAGGTGCAACAAAATTTCGATAACGCATTAGCTCGTCTTGATTCCCTGACAGGCTTTAATAACAAACTACAAAATGATTTATCCGGCAGACAAAAAGATATTGCGAAATTAAAAATGCAGATACGCAGTATTCTTAATAAACAAAATCTAACAATAGTTGAAAAGAAAAAAGCAGACGAATTGATTGCACAATTGAATGATAAGATCAGCGGCATGGAGCAGGATGTAGCGAGGCTCACACAAGCTAATGATGGCTTGAAACAGGACAACGCTCAGTTATCTCAGGACACTACCAAACTTACATCTGATTTGTTGACTACAACAACACAGAAAGATGAGCTTGCTAAAAAGGTAGATATAGCATCTACTCTATTTGCAAATAATATTATGGTTGTTGGTGTGCAGGATAAAAAGAATGGCGAAGAAAAGATAACTGACAAAGCAAAAAAAGTGGATAAGCTGAAAATTTCCTTTGATGTAACAAACAGAATTGCAGCAAGCGGTCAAACTGATGTATATGTAGCAATTACAGGACCTGATGGCAAATTGATCACTGATTCTTCTATGGGATCAGGAACTTTCACATCTCGTGACGAAGGTGATAAAATGTTTACCTCAAAAGTGCCTGTTGAAATTGAAGCAGGAAAAGTAAAACCAGTATCTTTTTCATGGAAGCAACCAAATGGTTTCGAGAAAGGATTTTACAAAATAGAAATTTATCACAACGGATATAAGATTGGAGAGGGAATAAAAGAATTAAGAAAAGGCGGGCTATTCTCTTAATATATTAAATTCAATATCAGGGTTCAAAAAAGAGCCTGCGAATTAGTTTCGCAGGCTTCTTTATTATTTATATTCATGATAATACTTGATCACCCGAAGTTCCAAATGTTTTTACATCAAGCTCTATTATTTATTAAAATATCACAAGTGCTGAAACCGCCTGGTTTGGAAAATGTAATAAAGGAACTAAGAAAAAATTTGCAGAGTTCCATGGCCGGAAAAAGAAGCTTCACCCTGACGGAGAAGAAATTGATTTGCCAAATATTTTAAGGGAGGCAAAAAATCCGAGAGCAAATTATTCTATTAAAGATGAAAAATAATGTGATGAAGAAAATACTGCTGAACATTTATTATCTGAAAAGCCTGAAAGAATAAAATCTGATTCCACGCGAATCTCTGCTTAAACAATTTATTGAATGGCGCAAAGATTCGCGTGAAAACAAAATATTTATTGTAAGCGATGCTTGATACAATAAGCATCAGCCTTCATTTAAAGAAAATGTCCTTTTCTTTCTTAGCTCACGAATACAACTAAACATCCTAATCCAAGTGCAAGGGAAAGCGCAACAACGAATGCGACTGCGTTAGAAATTCCTTTGGTAGCTTTTGTTGCTGAAGATTGTAAGATTGTTTTCATAGTAACGAATTTAAATGTTGAAAAAATAATTCAAGTCCTGTTCATTAATATAGCAATATTCATTCCAAAATCCTGCGTTCGTAAAAGCCCTATAGTGGTTGTCCATACTGTGTTTGCGTTGATTTGCTATATACAAGAGTATTAGTGCGCATAAGCATACACGTTTTAAATGTTGAGAAACAAAAACACATCGCTCTTAAATTGATTTTTCCTAATAAATTTCTAAAACTGAAATTGAAAATTGAAGCAGAAGCTCACTATAAAACAAAAGATGATCTGTCGCAGCGAACGCAAGGATGTTCAATAGATGTTCTTAGTTGGCCAAATAAATCCATCTTCGTTTCTTTTGATTATATTCATATATAGAATTGAAAAACTTCTCTAACAATTTTTATTTTATAAAAATGACAGCAAAAAAAATTCTTCCTTCAATTTGTTTTTTATTTCTGATTATCTGCAAACCGGCATATCCACAAAAAACAAATGTATTGCCGCGAAGCACCCCGAATGCTGAAGGCGTTTCTTCGCAAGGCATCATTGATTTTTTAGATGCAGCAGCAAAAACAAAACATGAATTTCACAGCATCATGATCATGAAGCATGGTAAAGTGGTTGCTGAAGGCTGGTGGAATCCATATAGACCGGATATTAAGCACACCATGTATTCGTGCAGCAAAAGTTTCACAGCAACGGCAGTTGGTTTTGCAGTGAGCGAACATTTGCTTAATGTAAATGACAAAGTGATTTCTTTTTTTCCGAACGAGTTGCCCGACACTGTTTCAAAATATTTAGCTGAGCTCACAGTAAAAGATGTGCTGATGATGTCTGATGGCCAGGAACCAGATCCCACAGCTATTGTTGCTCCAACAGACAATTGGGTGAAATCATTTTTAGCATTGCCTATTGTTCATGAACCTGGTTCAACTTTTTTATATAATTCAGCAGGTACTTATATGTTGTCTGCCATTGTTCAGAAAGTGACAGGGAAAAAAGTGATCGATTACCTGATGCCAAGATTGTTTGAGCCATTAGGCATCGGAGGAATAGATTGGGAAACAGATTCACGCGGCATCAACACCGGAGGCTGGGGCTTGCGATTGAAAACTGAAGACATGGCAAAATTCGGGCAATTGTTTTTGCAAAAAGGGAAATGGAATGGCAAACAAATTCTGCCTGCCGAATGGGTGGAAGATGCCAGCACAACAAAAATAATTCAGCACCCGGATTATTCACAGGCTAAACGCGATTCGAGCGACTGGGAGCAGGGATATTGTTATCAAATGTGGCGCTGCCGTCATAACGCTTTTCGTGGTGATGGCGCTTTCGGTCAATATATTATTGTGATGCCGGATCAGGATGCAGTGATTGCTATCACTTCGGAAACTATAAATATGCAAGGAGAGCTGGATCTTGTGTGGGAATATTTATTACCTGCACTGAAGAATGATAAGGCTTCTGCTAATCATAATACCGAAGCTGTATTAAAACAAAGGCTGGCTTCTTTATCACTGCCTCAGTTGAAAAAAAATGATATTGCTGCTGCTGAAAATAGTATTAATGGAAAAGAATTTTCCTTAGACCAAAATGAAAAAAATATTCAATCAGCATCTTTTCAATTTAAAAATAATATTTGCGAAGTCACATTTAAAACAGACACTGCTCAATTTGAATTGAATTTTGGATCAGGCAAATGGCAAAACGGATCAACAACAATGCATGGGCCATATCTTGTTGCTGTTGCAAAAGCAAATCTCACAGGATTGCCTCCATTTAAAATTGCAGGCGAATACACCTGGAAGGACGAGCATACACTGGAACTTGTCCTCCGTTATATCGAAAGCCCGCACACTGAAACGATCACCTGCAGCTTTGACGATAAGAATATCAAGATGGAATTTGCAAGGAGCTTTTCACCTGATCCGAAAACAAATATTATTATTAAGGGTTCAAGCAAATAATATCTTATTAAAATTTTAAAGTAGCTGCATATCTCAGAAAATATTGCCGGATTAGCCAATTTGATTTTCCATTGCAGATTTTAAACCTTTCCTCAGAAATGAATTGTGAAGTCTATTTCGACAGACCCAATTATTATAAAAGCAAATTTGATTTTTATTCAATTGGATCAAGCCCGTTTTTATTAAAAAAATTCATTGCATACCTGAATAGTATTGAAGAAGAAATTCAGGAGATTAATGTTGCGCTATACCTTTTCAACAATGAACAATTAAATGATTTACTGACCAGATTATGTGGCAAAGGAGTTGTTGTCAATGTATCAACCATACCGCCCGAAGGCTATGACACTTCAAATCCAAAAGACATCATCGATATTGAGACTGGAAATATTGTAGCGAATTCAACCAAATATGATCTTGCGAAAAAAATATTTGCTGTTCATTACAAAGCTCCAATCAAAAATTTTAATCTCTATTTCTTTCCTCATTTGTATGTGAGGTCGGATAGGGTCAAAAAATTTGCTCGCGGCAATATGCCCTATTCACTGCATTCAAAATCCTTTCTTATCAAAAAGAAAAATGGGGAAATGGACATTTGCATTTCTTCCTCAAATTTTGCAGTGAGAGATCTTGTGAAAGAAGAAAATTTATTGATCATCAAAGATGAACCCGAATATGCAAAGCCTGTCGAAGAATTTTTCAATGATTTATTTGAACGATCACTGAAGATCGACAAATTCGATTTTAAGGCAGATTACACAACATATCATTTCGACGTAAAAAGAATCATCCCAGACTTAAAAGCTGGCTTTATCTCCCCATTTTATTATAATTCGCCCTTCATAGTTGAAGATATCTTGAAGAAAGAAATTTTGTTGGCAAAAGAAAAAATCATAATAGTTGCGCAACATGTTTGTCCGGTTGATAATACTTTTGAAGGAAGATTTCATTCAGCATATAAAAACAATCCGACAATAAAACGGGAAGGCTTCTTGAAAGAACTGCTCGTATCTGCATCTGCCGGAATAAAAATTCAGGTTTTGTCTCAAACCTTTGCAAGCAACGATAGCTTATTGAATAAAAAATTCAGGATGCCAGCAAATAAAAATGCGTTTATTAATTTTTATGACTCTATTAAAGACAAAAAGAACATTCAGTATTCAGTGAATGAAAATGTGCATAGCAAATACATCATTATTGATGATAAAGTTTTTGTAACCACATTTAATTTCACACCAACACAATTTATATTTCTTGACGAAGTAAAAATCTCAGGCTTTGTGAATAATCCCGGGAAATCTTATGCAGGAATTTATAGTGAAGTTGGTCAATATGTTTATTTGAACGACAGAGAGATTACTGAAAAATATTTATTAAACTTCCAGGAAATTTTAGCTGACAAGGAAACAGTTCATGTAAAGAAATGAACTGCGGCAGAGAGATAATTCTAATAAAGCTATCAGCTTTTTACCGATTTTGATTTCTCTAAAAACTCTTTCTTCACAATACTTGCAGTTTTGTGTTCTCCGGTATGGTTCCAGCCAGGCGGCATAATCATATAAAGGAACTTATTCTTGATGCCAGGCGCATTCTTCATATCTCTTCCAAGTGCTACAATCTCTCCGAAATAAACATCCCAAAAACTATTCGGGTTCATTTTTCGTGAGATGCCATACTCAATGGGCATTTCTTTTTTTTCATTGATGAATGTTCCGAAAGCCCTGTCCCAAATACTAAGCAGGTTGCAAAAATTAGTATCCATGTATATCGGGTTACGTGCGTGATGAACACGATGATGCGACGGTGTTAAAATAATTCTATTCAAAAAGCCCATTCTTCCATCTTTCAAAATGTTTTCGCCAACGTGAATGAATGAGCCCCATACGC
>DATGIX010000019.1:0-65679 GCA_035295505.1 Puia sp.
TAGTAAAGGTGTAAGTAGTCTTTACAGTTACAGTTGAACCCGTTTTATTTGCAGGCGTAAACGTTGCTTTCACCGGGAAGGCATTCGATGTTGCAAAGTTCCATGTATGGAAATAATTTTTTTCGAAATCATCAGTTAACCCCTCGAAGTTCCATACAGCAGTAACCACTTTGCCCATACCTTCCGGCACTTCAACTTGTGCAGTAAAGGTCACAGGCTCTCCTACTTTCACATCAGCACGTTTGCTGCCGTTGGCTTTCACCGTTACCAAAGGTTGAATGCCTTTTCGTTCATTGGCTGTTGGTGGTATTACCACTTGTCCATCCACTATTTTATAATTGGTAGTAGCTGCCGGCGCAATTCCTTTTTCACACCAGTCACTCAGGTCAAGCAATGCCTGTTGCAGCACGCCTAAATAGCTGACAGTATGCGTTGGGTCATCTTCCAGGGAAATATCGCCATGAAGTGCATGGTCGGTGTACCACAGCCTGAAATAATTGTTTGTACTATCACGCAAGTTTTCGATTACCCTGGACCGGTACCAGTCTGCCTGCCAGGGAAAAGCTTCTCTGTCCCAGCGCGATTCAAGCAAAATCATCTTCCCTTTGAACTTACCGGTTGGCAATATACCCGCAGCACCCCTGGTAAAGAGTGGTCCGAGCAACATAGGACGTTGCGGATAAATGGGTTTGCCGTCTTTATCGCGGAACTGGTCCCATACGTAGTATTCTTTGCCGGGCACCTGGTGACGGTGATAAGTTTGTACCGCAAGAAAATTAGAATTATCCACCTGCACGGTATCGCCTGGCTTTATTAAAACAAGTACCGACTTATCGGGAATGGCAAGCACCACTTTATCGCCTGCAATCTTACCAAGTTGTAAAACCTTTCCGGCAGCTGCACCACTTTTGATGATTAAATCACCACCCATAAAGTCGACGTCGGGCAATATGTCATTTAGTTGAAAAGCAACCGGCATGGTTCCTTCCGCACCACCCAATGCCTTCCATGCAGAGGCAGCAGTACCACGCTCTTGTGGTGACATAGGTTCCGTTAACCCGGCGCTTACGGCTTCATCAACAGATATACCTTTTTTTATTTCACTTACTTTTTGCACACGTGCTTTTAAAAGTGAAGGCGGCGGATTGTAACCGAGATAACCGGGAACGTTCCAAAAATCATGATCAAAATATTGCCTGTCAGCACTTACAACACCCTGGTATAAAACCAAAAAACCATGAATGCCCATTCGCTTGTACCCAAACCAGGATTGCGGTGGAAAGCCCATGTTGGTTACTTCCTGCAGCGCTTCTTTTTCTTCCTGGTTTAAGCCTGCATACATGTCTCCGCTTCCGCCCGGTTCCAGTGCATCAATTATTTGTGGAAATTTATCTTTTAAAATCCGCATCGCATACATACGAACAGTAAAGACATTCGGTATAGCTTCCGGTGAGCCCAGCACATAGGGGACAACTCCATCCCATACACCATCGGTGCTTTCAAAGCCTCCCACCGTACGGTAAGCACCGCCACTCCCGCCAAAAGCATAACCAAACGGACGACCACCTCCATAAATTTGTTTTGCAATCACCCGTGAAAATTGTGCAGCAGCTGCATTCGCACGGTAGGCAGCAATCGTCGCATCACCTGCCTGTGGTCTTGAAAAGTCTATTGCTCCGCCTTCGTTTGTTTCTATGAAATACGCCCCGTGGGAAACAGCAAACCCGATTTTATCTTCTTCGCCGGAGGCGCCTTGCGAAATATTCTCATTATCAGGGAAAGGAGTAATGTATTGAAAGAAGTGACCTTTGTAAGCCTCTTTTGGCGGAAAGTAAAATGAAAAACGAGTCCCGTTTCCCTTGAATCCTCCATGCACATAGTGGTGGCGTACCGGTTTATCCCGCCATTCATCCATATCTATATAAGGCGCTTCAAACAAGGTGTCTTTTGTTACGAAGTCTTTAGTAAAGTCTTTATTTAGCGAAGCTGAATTGGTCTGTGCATGGAGTACTGTTGAATAGATAACAGCAAGGGAAAAAAAGCACTTAAGCACGTTGACAGTGCGTATACAGGTATATTTTGTAATGAAATTCATTGTTTATGTTTTATATTGAATTTTGCAGATTGATGCCTTTTAATATGCTTATCCAGCGCAAGAATGCCTTTATCGGTGCAAAGCCCCCTGATATAAACCGCTGTTGTATCTAACAATAAATCGTTTGCAGATAACCGAAATTTTTTAAACCGTTCGTTCCTCACTGCTGCCCTATGCAACACCAATACACTTTGTAAGGCAATTTCCGGATGTATTTCTTTTCTAAAACTTCCTTCTTTTATACCTTTTTTGATAATAGAAAGAAAAAACTTTTCAAACTTCTTACCAATGGCTTTTTCCACTTTTTTCTCCAGTCGCGGATAGTAATAACTAATATCGTCGTAAAACACTTTGTTTACCTTGTACTCTGTTTCTACTGCTAATTGCCAGACATCAAAAAACAAACAAGCAGCATTCTGGTCAACGGGAAGATTTTGCAGTTTTTCATACTGCATATTATGATAGAGATACAAAACCCCTTCTAACAATTCTTCTTTGTTTGCAAAATGTTTATACACCGTTTTAGTTGAAATGCCCAATAACTCAACAAGCTTGTTATTTGACATTTCACGAGTGCCATGTTTTAAAAAAAATTCGAGAGACTTTTGCAGGATTTCTTCCTTCATGGATCAACGAGGAAATTATAATAAGTAAAATAATTTCCTGTAAAGGAAGCGGAAATTATTTAATTAAAAAAAATTTCTTATTAAATGGCAGCACGAACGTACAACATGAGTATTTGCAATAGCAGGGCCGGGCATTGTAACATCGGCAATTTGCAAATCCCAGCTTCAGTTCCGGCTGACGAATAACTATCAGCATTTATTATTAACTTCATCATAAAATCATTGACCGGGCTTCAGCAATCGGCGGACGGAAATAAAATTCCAGCATTGCGGCAAGCCCTGTTCGTTACCAGCCATTTTGGAACGGCGCTCCTATTCCAAAACGAGAAGGTCAGATAAAGCGCTTTGACTGACACTTTGATAAAACATTTTTATTGATAATTGCTTCTTTTCAATCAATTCTTTCAGGGCAAGTAAGTAATTTCGTAACAATAAAAAATTATGCTGATACAGGAAATAAAAGATAGCATTTACATTGACCACATTGTTTTGACAGTTGCAAACTTGGACGTTTCCAAAGAATTTTACTCAAAAATATTGGGCGACAATGAATATGAAGACGAAGAGTCAGTCATGTATTTTGTAGGAAATACTAAACTTTTTTTAGTTCAACAACAAGACAAAACGTTTCAATCAAAATTCAATCCACAACAAATCGGACTTGAACATTTGGCTTTTGGTATTAACGACATAAGCATACTTAAAAATGTATCAGACGATTTGACAACAAACAATATAAAGCACAGCGGTATTCATATTGACAAACATAGTGGAAAAGAGAAGATTTGGTTAGATGACCCAAGTGGAATTAGAATTGAATTTTTTATAAGGTAGAAAGAATAAAACGGCAGCCAACATGAACTGTGTAAAAAATCAAATAAAAATTCAACTATTTTTATGGTTTAGCTGAACAGTAATTCGTTGATACAAGGTGTTTTTTTTACAACTGCAAATACCTTCCGCCGTTGTTGGTGTTGCGTATATCCATGCACTTTAGCTTCACCAACAACTTAACTTAACAACTTGCTGTTGGCTATGCTTTGCTCAAAATCAGAACACAACACTAACAGCGGCGGAAATTATTCTATTCAGAATTTGTATTAACTTCATCATTAAATCATAGACTGGCTTCAGCAATCGGCGAACGGATATAAAATCCCAGCACTGCGACAAGCCTCGGTCGTTGGTTGCAATTAAAACTCAATTTCATGAAGACAAAAAAATATTTTTCTCCTATTTTGTGGGTTGCGTTAATTTTCTTTACCGGAAACCTTTCTGTCTATGGACAACAAACAGATAGCATAAAAAGAAGCAAAAAAATTATTGATTCTGTATTATCAAGCGAGAACCTGATTCCATTGAACGGCAATCCAAACACTTTTTACAGTTCGGGTTTCGATATGCGGGCTAAGACTGTTCAAAAATTGATAAACGGCTGCGCAGAGTTTTATGAAAATATTTTTCCCAAAGAAACATTTTTAGTCCATTTGTATTTATTAAACAAAGCTGACTGGGAAAAGTCTCACTTTGAACAGCCGTACGGCATGCCATTTTACAATCCTGATTATGATATTTTAGTTATTGCCTCAGAAAAAAATGCATTAGCGAAGCTAACGGGATTGAAAGATTTATCAAATAGCTCTGACAGTGTTTTAACTGGTTTAGATTATCAGCCTTTACACGAACTCGGGCATTACTTTTTCTTTACACTAAATAATATCAATAAAGAAAAATGGTTCAACGAGTTTCTGGCAACGTATTTTTTGATATGCTATCTGAAAGCAGAAAACCTAGAACCTAACCTTGACAAAGAACTGAAAGCCGATTACCCTGTTGCGCACAAAACACTTGAAGACTTTCAAAAATTTTACGGCGGTGTTGGTCCTGCGAACTATCATTGGTATCAAAGCAAGTTTGCAGAGCTTGGTTTCAAACTATACCCCCAACTCAAAACAAATCTAATAAAAGCGGTTCTCGATAATTATAAGTCCGGCGGTAAACAAATAGATGGGATTTCACTTTTAAAGCATTTAGCTCCAGACATAACAAAAGAATGGTTAAAAGAAATGCAATAAAAAACTGCCACCAACATCAGGCTTGCCGCAATGCTGGCAGACTCAGGAGCAATCAGTGGCAAATTATCATTCAGCTTCAGTTAACAATTATATTTATTTTGCTAATTTCCTTTTACTTTTTTTCACTGATCTCAAACAATTCTCCATCATATAATTTATTAAGGGCTACTTCAAATCCTTTCTCACTTAATTCCTTACCTGTTTGAGCAATGATTGTTCTTCCATTCATTTGTTTCACTTCATATATTTTATCAGCATCAAGATATTGAACAGTAACGATGCGCTTTGTTTCTACAGCCGCATGCCTGAACACGCCAATAATGCCTCCCGTTTTTGTTTTGGTATTGATGCGCTGGAATCCGTCCCACATTCCCTGCGCAGGCTCGCCAAATCCCGGCAGGTCCTGCCGATAGCTCATGATCTGATATTTGTTTTCCATCAACTGCAACCAATCAGCAAAGCTTCTGTATCTTTTAAAATCAGCAGCAGATAATTTTCTTGGGTCACCCAGCATGATTGGCAATGAACCTGCAAGTGATTTGATATGCATATCCCAATCAGCATCTTCCATAGCAGGGTTGCCGATCACCAATGCGGTAGCGGGTATGGCAGGCGAGCGCCACCATGCCATATTGCGAACGCGCAGATCCACTTTTTTTTCATCGCCTTCAAAATTAGAAAGCCAGTCTCCTTCCGCATGTTTCAGCATCGCATAATCGATCAATTGCAACGCTCCCATCGTCTCAAATGTGCAGTCAATAAAAAGATTTGGCTTTGCTGCGTGCAGTTCATCAAATAATTTCCAGACTTGCTCATAGTTGGTGAATAAAGATTCGTTGTGATCTTTATGCCCTGCATGATCTTTGGCATAGCAGCCGGTTTCTTTATCATTGAATAGGTAAGGGCTTGTGACAACCGTGAAATCAAGCTTCATATATTCAAGCCCATACTCAAGAGCCAGCTTCGACAACACACCTTTAATATAATCATACCAACCCGTTCCAAAACAAGCAGTGCGCATGGATGCATCATTGATATGAAGATTGAAAAAGTCTTGCTTTTCATCCCGCACAAACCATTCAGGGTGTGTTTTAAAAACATTGCTTGTTGATGCTGCACTGCCAACGCTCACCCACAGCCCCGGTTTCATTCCCAGGGATTTTATATAATCAAAAACAGGCTTCAGCCCATTAGGGAATTTCTTTTTATCGATCACCCAATCGCCATAGTTCTCCTGCCATCCGTCGTCGATCACAAATTCTTTCATGCCTGCATCAGCAGCAGACTTTGCCACCTCCATCACCAATTTCTCATTAATGTCTTTGTAAAAAGGCACCCATGTGTTGTAAACAAATGTGGGCTTCTTTTCCAATTGAGAAAGGCGGATGCCCATGTGCTCACGAATAAATTCCGGCAAAGCCGTATTCAATATCTCATCAGGTTCCTGACGATTGTTATAAACCATTGTGAAAACCTGTGGCGTAGTGAATGATTCTCCACTTGCAATATATTTCCGGAAAGGATAACGTGCATCCTTATGCGTAAGACCAATACAAACAGAAGGTTCATTCCAGGAAACAGATGTATGTTTCACAACACCGGGCGCTTCGTTGCCAATAATAATTCCTTGCATCCAATCCATATTATGAACTGCAATGAGCGCATCCTGCACATTGCCATCATATTGGCCGAGGGAACGCCTTCTTCCATAATCGTGGCTGATCCAGCTATATGTGAAATCAGCAACAAAGAATTTTTCTACATCCACCGATTCGAGGATGATAGCTTGCTGAGAAATATTTTTTATGATTAGGTTTTTTCTGATGACAGGCAATTCAGGATAAAGCAAATATTCTATCGTAAGCTCAATTTTTTTATCAGCGCTTATCAGCGTCGCAGAAACACCATCTCCCTGCAATGCATCGGCATGTTGCGCGATGTTTTTTAGAGCCCAGTTTCCCTTTCCCGAATAAACAACATGATCTGCTTCAAATTGAAAATCAGGATTCAGGGGTTGGAAATAATTAAAGCTTCCTTGCACTGGCTTATATACCGACGTAATAAAATTCCCATTGCCATCGGGCAATTGAATTGTCCTTTCTACGATTCCGTTGTTCAGTTTCAGTTCATGCTGTGTCCACGAAGCATAAGGTTGTGCTGTAACAAATGAAATTATTATTAAAAAGAAAAACAGGGTGAATAAGCAGGCTTTCGTCATGTCAGTTAATTTGAATGGAACAAACAATGTTCAAATTAAGATGACTTGGCGAGAAGAGCAAAAGAATGATAGGAGCAAGGGATGAAAATACAAGCTAACGCAATTGGCTACACTCAACACAAACAATTTCGTAAAAAATAATTTCCTATTTCTCCGGCCTGAAGGCCGGAGCTAGTCCAAACAACCATCAAAATTATTTGCTGACGACTATTGACCGACAACTGCAGACTCTCTATTCCGTTCTTAAACTTTTCACCGGGTTTGCCATGGCTGCTTTGATTGCCTGAAAGCTGACTGTTATGATCGTCAGCACCAATGCGCCAACGCCTGCTGCAGCAAAAATCCACCAGGATATATTTGATCGGTAATCATAATTCTGCAGCCATTTTTGCATGCAATAAAATGCAAGTGGCGAAGCAATCAGCAAAGAAATAAAAACAAGCAACACAAAATCTTTTGATAGCAGTTTCCAAAGATTGAACACGGAAGCGCCCAACACTTTTCTTACACCGATTTCTTTTACACGCTGCTCGGCAATAAATGAAGCCATACCGAATATGCCCAGGCAGGAAATGAATATCGCAAGTGCAGCAAAGAAAGTGGCAAGCTTACCTACCCTTTCTTCTACAGCAAATTTTTTCCCGTATTCCTCGTCTGCGAACTTGTATTCGAAAGGTTGTCCCGGATTATATTGCGTGTATACCTTCCCGATCTTCGCAAGCGCATCCTTAACACTTGTGCCTGGTTTCATTTTTATATTTAAAACCTTCAGCCTCCATGGAGCCATATAAAAGATAGTTGGCTCCGTAGGGCTAAATGGAGAATTCATCACCATGTCTTTTACAATTCCGATAATATGAAAATCGTAACCATACCAATGCACGGTTTCTCCAATAGGGTTTTTAAAGCGCATCATTTTAGCAGCAGATTCATTTAATACAAAAGCAAACCCATCAGCCTTTCCTGTTTCTGTTCTGTAATCTCTTCCACTGGTAAACTGCCAGCCAATCGTTTTTCCATACTCCATAGAAATGCCCACCGTTGCAAAATTTTGTGTGCCGTTTTTATCTCTCCCTGCCCAATCAAAATTAGCTTGCGAGTTGTTTGTTTCAGTAACAGGTGTAGAAGACCATGCAACGCCTGACACTGTACCGGTATTCATCAGATCACTATGAAAAGCATCATAATGTGATTTGATATCCGGCGTAAGTGATTCAACAGTGATCAATCCTTCTCTGTTGTAACCAACCGGGCGCTCTTTTGCAAATTGTATCTGTCGAAAAACAACGATCGTGCATATAATGAGCGCAATGGATGCGGTGAACTGTAAAACAACAAGCACTTTGCGCGGCATGGCTGCAAGCTTTCCTGCTTTATAAGTTCCCTTCAATACTTTCACGGGCTGAAAAGATGAAAGATAAAGCGCCGGATAACTGCCGGCAATCAAACCTGCAACAATTGTAAACCCAATACCGGCAACCCAAAATAATGGATTTAATAAAGGAAGGCGCATGTTTTTGCCAGACACTTCATTAAAGAAAGGAAGCAACAAAAATGTCAATAATAAACAAAGGATAAAACTCATGAATGCCATGAGCAATGACTCACTGAAAAACTGATATATCAATTGCCTTCTCATGGATCCGATCGCTTTTCTGATGCCTACTTCTTTCGCACGCTTCTCGCTTTTTGCTGTAGCAAGATTCATGAAATTGATGCAAGCCAGCAACAGCACAAATAATCCGATGGTACCGAACAGCCATATATATTGTATGCGCCCGCCAATGTTGACTCCGTTTTTAAATTCAGAATACAAATGCCATTTGCTCATGGGATGAAGAAAAATGACCGGTTTAAATCGCTGGTCGCCATTGTCAGCTTTAGCATATTTTGCATTCTTAATGTTTGCAGAAGCTTTATTCATATCAACATGATCTGCGACACGTACATAAATTTGCCATCCATTATTGCCCCAGTTTTGAATATTCTCTTTTACCTTGTTTCCTTGTAATTCCCATGGCACAATAAATTCAAGATCGTGTAATGTAGTATTCACAGGAAGATCTTCATAGACACCTGTGACTTTCAGGCTCGCTGTGTCATCAAATTTTACGATTTTATTTATCGGATCCTGATTTCCAAAAATAGCAGTCGCAATAGTCTGTGATAACAAAATGGAGTATGGGTCTTTTAAGCCGTTGCCAGATCCACTTAACATCTTCAATGAAAATAGAGAGGGTGCGCCTTCCTCCATGTAATTCCCGGTTTTTACAAAATGATTATTGCCTGATGCTAATATGTGCCTTCCGTTATTAGATGACATGACTATCTTGCTGAACAGGCTTCCATAAGTAGTTCTTAATTCATTGCCCAGCGGCATTGGAATAGCAGTTTGGGTATATACCTGTTCATTCAGTGTCTGATGCTGCATCACCTGGGCAATATTATTATAATCCTTGTGGTATTTGTCAAAAGATAATTCATCACTGATCCAGAGGCTGATCAATAATGTCACCGCCAGTCCGACTGACAAGCCGGCAATGTTGATGAATGAATGCATCTTATTTTTTCTAAGATTGCGAAAAGCAGCTTTGAAATAATTTTGTAGCATCGTAATCAATTTTCAGTTTTCAATAATTTCAAATCACATATATAAAAGGGATTGTAGACACAACCCCTTTGAACATTTTTCAACCATTCAAAAAATGCTCAGCGTATATAGATAAAAAACTTTTGCTTTCATCAGGATTGTTTCCTGAAAAAGATGTCACCACTGATGGTTTCAAGATCTATTGATTTATCTCCACCACCATTTAATAATGTTTCAATAGCACTGCCACCTCTGTGACGTAATCCTTTGTCGGATTGGAAATCAAAGTCGCTATACATCGTTCCCGAGATTGTTTTCATTCTCAGCCCTGCTTTTGTTTCAGGATTAAGACTGATGTCGATGAAACCGCTGATCGTATGCGCTCTTATCTGGGATGTTTTTCCGGAAATGCTGATGTTGCCATCAATTGTTTCCACAGAAAAATCGGTGTTCTCAGGAATATACACCACGCATGTGATATGAGAATTACAGTTGCAATTGCAGTGGCAGTTCTCGTCAGTGCCACAACAGTTTTTCCCTTTTTCAAATTCAAATTTCGACTTTATTGAAATGGAGCTATTTGACTCATCGAAATTCACTTTATATGCGTCGTTGTTTTTATTATCGTTCACATCAATAGATGCTTTCACATACACTTCATTTTTGTTCCATGTAATCACATTGATGGAATCAGCGATCTGGATGTTCATGGAAACAACCTTGCTCTGAGCAGAAGAAAAATGTTTTTCGATTATTTTTTGGGCCGTGAGCGGCTGCAATAATGCGCATAGAATTATTGTTGCCAATATATTTTTCATGACAAAATCATTTTGTTTATTAAGAATAGAAACTATAATCCTTAACCTTTGCGGAGATAAATATTTCCGGAAATATTGGTGATCTTCAGGTCTGTTCCTCCCCCATTCAGTGCAGACTTTATCGTGTTGCCGCCAACCTGCTGCATTTCTTTCTTTCCAGCATTGAAATCAAAATCAGAATAGATGTTTCCTGAAATTGTTTTCATTTCCAGGTTCACTGCGGCTTTTGCAGGAAGCGTGACATCTATTTCTCCACTGATATTTGCTATGGAAATCGGTTTGTTATTATTGAGGTCAGCGAAGTTAATATCAATATTTCCGCTGATGGTAGATAATACCAAAGGCCCTGATACATTTTTCAGTTTGATGGATTGACAAACATTCACCTCAACTTCGCCTTTCATATTTTTTATATCCACAGAATTGTTCCGTGAGCAGTCGCTCTTAATGCGAAGTGCGAGGTTCTCAGGAACTTTGATCTTGTATCTTGCACCACCTTTTTCAATCGGCAATAAACAGCGTACCACTATTTCATTTCCGTTTTGTTGCACGCTCAATGCCATGCCTGTGTTATCTGTCCCCGCTGCATAAATCGGTTTCAATCCCTTTGCCTGTGCAGGCACGTTGGCGAAGCGATCATCAGTGCTTGTAATAATGATTTCATTGCCGGCATAACCTTCGATGGGAAGTTCATCATAAAAATCTTTTAGTGAGAGCGTGTTTTCTTTCGAGTTCTGTACAGAAATTTTGTGTTCTTGTGCAGACAAGGTTCCTGCAGAAAAAATCAGAGCGAACATGGTAAATATAAAATTGCGTGTCTTCATTTGTTTTTATTTATGTTGATGGAGTAATGAACAGACAGCACCGGTATCTGCCTGTTTAGTTTTATCATCAGATCTGATAATTTTTTATAATGACTTCAGGCTTTTCACTGCAACTGCTTTCACTTCTTTTAAAGTGTTGCTGTTTGAAATAATATCCTGAATAGGTTTTATTGCTTTTGTTTCTTTCTTTTCTGAAAGAAGATTAATGAGCACGACCTGTATTACTGGCTCTGTCTGCTTGCTCAAAGAACTCACCAATGAATCACGCACCAAAGGCAGGTCAGTAAATTTTGCAAGAGAATATAATGAAGCCAATCGTACGTTCACATTCTTATCATAGTTGAGTGTGTTGATGAGCGCATTCAGCACTTTTTGATTCGGGTTCGGCATTTCATCCACATAATTCACTGCTTTGATCCTTGCACTTGCAGATTCTTCTTTAAGCTGATTGAACATAAGCATTTCCTTCACTTCATTCACATCTTTTTTCAAACTCGCAATCTCATTTGAATCCGGCTTATCTGCACCATGCTTCCATTTTTTCCCGAAAAATATTCCCAGAGAAAATATTGCGATTGCTGCTGCAGCCCGCCATGTATAAGATCTCCAGGGCATCGAAATTATCTTGGCCTTCACTTTTTTTTCAGGATCGGTTTTTTGCTTTTCCATTTCTTCATCAAGCATTTTATTAAAATTCTCTCTTAAAGAAGCGGATGGCTGCTGAAGGTTATTGTCTGATAATGCGCGATATAATTCCCTGATCTGTTCGAGTTCCTGCGTACATGATTCGCATGTCTTCAAATGATCCTGCATCGCATACACGGTGATGGGGCTAAGAGCGCCTTCATCAAAATCAGGCAACAGGTTTTTTATTTCTTCACAGTTCATATCTTTTCCTCTTGTTGTTGTTTGAAATATATTTTTCTTAAATGCTTGATGGCTCGGTGCACCTGCACACGAATGGAAAGAGCTGATTTCCCTTGCATCGCTGATATCTCTTCATATTTCAGTCCGCTGAAACGGTTCAGCATAATCAGTTCCCGATGCTCCGGTTGCAACTGCTGTAATGCAAGACTTAGCCTTTCAAATTCTTCCTCATTTCGCGACTGATGATTGATGCTGATATTTTCATGCTCATCATCCAGCTTTTTAAATTGATCAGTAATTTTCTTTTGTTGCTTGCAATGATCGAAATAAATATTCCTCGCTAACTTATATATCCATGATTTGAAAGAAAACGTATCGCTATTATATGTATGCTTATACTTTATGATCCTGTAAAAAACATTTTGTGTCAGGTCTTCGCTTAATGCTTTATCCATTGTCAACCTGAGAAAAAAATTATATAACCGCACATGATAGCGATTGAATAGCACTGCCAGTTCGGGCAACTGCCCGTCCTTAACACGGCCCATTATTATTTCATCAGTTAGTTCCTGCACTCAATGTGATTAAAGCTTTCTATATTGATTACTTGCAAAAGGTAAATTCGTTACAGGGTTTGTGAAAATAAATTTATTTGAGCTGTAAGCTGCATTTTGAAGATGGCTCTGCAAACTGTGTTTTTAGAACCCTAACTTCATTAATAACGACGAAGTTTAATGCGCCTGAATTCCGTCCCGGTTAATTACCCAGGAATGATTTAATAGTTCAGCACTATTATAATTGGAGTTAACCTCGCTGCAAATGGAATAAGCATAGTTCCAGTTCATCCACCACACTATTTCAGGAAAGTATTTTTGTATCCCTCTTATCAGTTTCAGGTTGTCTCCGGGAGGTTGGTCTGTCGAGCCGGTCTGATCTCGTCCCCTTCGCGGCCCCCACTGACTAATGCCCATGGGCTTACCAAGTTTTTTCAGTTCCTGATAATTTTGTATGGCTAATGAATCCAGTTCTTTGTTATAGTCAACAAATAAAGAAAAGCCGATAATATCAACATATTTGTCTCCGGGATAATATTGCAGCGCAGTAGAGTTGCTGCATGATGGTTCGTAAATAAATATCAAATTATCAAGGCCTTTTTTTGTTACAAGATAATCATAAGTGCTTCGGTAAAGAGCAATAAAATCTCTTGGATTAGTCCCTCCCCACCAAAACCAATTAGCAGTCGCCTCCGCAAAAGGATTTAAAAAAACAACCACGCCTTTCTTCTGCAGTTCTTTTAAACCGGCAGCCACTTCGTCAAGTTCATTATAAAAATATTTATTATAGCTATGATCCGGGTTTAAAACAGATGGGATATCGCACTTGCCTCCTCCGTTGAATGATGAAGGGTCTGCGGGGTTGGTCATTATTAAATACAACTGGCAAAATCCACCATTGCCACAGTGCTCTTCAAATAACTGATTGGCTAACTCATAATTAACCTGCCGGCCATTATGATATTCTGCTCCTACCAGCCCAACCCATTTCCCGGTTTTTTGATGTATAATATTCAGGCAATTTTCTTTGTCATCCAAAGGCTTCACAGATGATCCCCAACTTTCAAACTGACCGGATATGACCCTGCCGGAGTTTTTGTGAGGAAGCGCTGACAAATATTTTAAAATTGCTTTTTTATCCTGCTTTTGCGCTAATGGTTTTTGCGCAGCCGGAGAATTGCATTGTGAACATACAATTCCTGATACAATAAATATTATTCTCCACTGAGCTTTCAAAAATTTATTAAGCATATATTATAAGCTACAAAATGACATTGTAATTATTTTAATGGTTAGGCCTTCCGAAAAACAAAATATATCCATCGACATCAGCCACTTCAAATCCGCGCAAATTGTCACTGTTATTATGAAGCGGTTTGCTAAAAGAAAGATCACGTGAGGAGAACTCTTCAAACAATTTGTCAGGATCAGTAGTTGAAATATATGCATCCCAGAGCGCCCATTCATGACGTGTGTGATTGGGAATAGGCTTCACATCAGGAACAATTGCCTTAAGCATGATGGAAATATTATCGCGGCCAATCATAGCCCAATAAGGATCGCCTTCAGGACCAATATACAGGGTTTCAAACCCAAGTTTATCGACATAGAACGAAACTGAATCCTGCAGGTTTGCAACAATAAAAAATGGTGATATGAAATTCAGGTTTGTCATTGTTTACTGATATCATGTCCGAAAACCAATTCGTAGCCGTTGTTATCATAAATCGAGAAGTCACGCATCATATATCCCCAATCTGCAATCGGAGTTTTTGCTTCAGCTTTGTTCTTCACTGATTTCCAAAGCTCATCCATATTTTCTGCAAAAAAGTAGAGGCTGCCAGTTAAAACGGGCTTCGGGAAAAATTCAGTTCTGTCGTTTGGGTCTTTGCAGTCTTCCGGCTCATCTTGCGGAACAACAAACATAATCTCAATATTTCCTCTTGATAGCGAAACGAAATTCGGAAAATTGCTTTTGCCTTTAAATCGTAAAACCGTTTCATAAAACGAAATGGTTTTCTGTAAATCTTTAGTCCAGAGAATGGGGCAAAGCTGATGAACTTCCATATTATTTTACTGAATTGAATCAATCCTTACAATACGCTCCTATCCTTTCTTTATTTCATACCATAGTTCAACCATCCCGCTTTTATAAGCTGTCACATTTTTCAGGTGCAATGCATTTTCTTTACCAACCTGATCGAAAAATAATTTTCCTTCGCCTAAAATAATTGGCAGCATAGATAATCTGATTTCATCTGCTAAATTTAACCTGATAAAATCTTTGGAAAGATCGGCACCACCTACCAGCCACACATTTTTATAGTTTGGTTTCAATTTTTCATTCACCAATTTATTCAAATCGCCGGAATAAAGTTCAACATTCATTCTTTCTACCGGAAGATTTCTGTGCGTTAGCACGATAGTTGGTATATCTCCATAAGCCCAACCATAAGATTTAGAGAGTTCCAATGCATGCTCATAAGTGCGCGAGCCCATCACATAGCAATCTATTGATTTAAGAAATTCTCCTATCTCTTGTTCTGAAATCTGAACTCCTTTCTCATAATTGTCAGATGTTTCAAACCAGGAAACACTGTTGTCCTTTTTAGCAATAATGCCATCAAGGCTCGAAACCATGTGTATTGTTATTTTAAAACCGTCTGCTTCCATTATTATAGTTTATTATTTGAATTGATTCCTGATTGAAGATGATTTGAAATTACAAAAAATTGCTTATTAGCATTTCATTCACCGGAACTAAATCCAATCACTTATTTTGCCTGCATCGGTGCAGCATGTGCAACATAGTTCAACGCTTAAAAATGAATACAAAAACAGATAGAAATTATTCAGGCCGATACCTGCTTTGCGGGTATGTCTTCTCTGAAAAAATGATTAAGAAAATCAAGGCTGATGTTATAGCTTTTATGGTTAATAAAGATAAAGGTGATAAGTATTTTGAATTTATTAACTGGAATAAAGCAGAAAACGAAATTGCAGTTCTCACAATGCACACCTGTAAAGACATTCCCTTACCCAAAAAGTATGATATTGTTTTCCACCTCATAAAATAACACAAACGTAATCTGCGCAATTAATTTTATTTATAAAAGAAAATAGAGCATATATTGGCGTTCATAAAAAATTCTCATGTACAAAAAAATAATGTTGATTGGATGCATCATGTTATATGCGTTGCAATCATCTGCTCAATCTAGTTTTTTGAACAGTCAGTTTTCCTTGCAAGCAGCAGATTCTGCCATGGTAGCTGATGGGCTTGCATTTGGTTTTCATATCAATTCAGAGAAGGAAAAAGAAGTAGGTGATAAAGGAAATTTCAGCAGATACAGCATTCAGTTTTTTATTACTAATGTATCGGGCGAAGCAAAAATATTTTTGTACAATCAGGGCATTCAGATCTTCAACGATGTGTCGCCGTACATTATACAGTTTGATTGCCTGAACGCAACCGGTGCAAGGCTCACATCGAAATCAGTGCAACTGCAAATGGCAGCTTGTAATGTGCTTGGCCTTGTTGATGGGAAAGACCAGAACAACAAGCCACAGCGCAATAAGCAATTCGTGCAGGTTGGTTATTGGATCAAGCCAAACGAAACCATTAAAACAAATGCCATTGTTATTGTGCCATTGAATGAGAAGCCAGTTGTGCAGGCCACATTATACCCAAACATGAATGCGAAAATAATCGGCAATGCGTCTTATTTGTCGCAATCTCCGATTGTGAACCAACCATCTCAGCCTGTATTCAATAATGGTGTTGACGCAAATGTTTTTTACAAAATCAAAAACCTGAACCAGTCAAACAGCTACATCAACAACCAGCAAGGTCCTTTAACATTTTCAGCAATTACTGATGGTTGGTGGAGCGCACAATGGTTGGTCGTTCCTATTGCAGGAAGCAATTATGTGAACATCAAAAACAGGTGGAAAGAAAATTATATCAGCATCGATAATGGCAACCTTTCTCTGACAAACAATTACTCGAGCGATGCATGCAAGTGGATGCTTGAGCCTTCCTTAACTTCAGGTGCATTTCGGTTACGCAATGCCGTTACCGGTGGTTATTTATGCATCGCATCAAATATTCTCAAAACAGCGATTAACTATAATAATGTAAACACAGCCGATTGGTTGTTTGAAAGACAATAACAATAATTTTTTGAAGCTTTTGGAGCAGGCGATGCAAGTTTCATTTTACTTTGATTGCTCAAAATACGGCACATCATCACGGGATTCACTTTCCTTCTGTTGCCAGTAGGCAAGTGTGACGATATGCCCGCCCGGCAATTTTAATAACCTTCCAAATATCGCGTTGACTGGATTGAACATCACGTCTGTTACGCCAACAGTAAAAGTTTCAGGTGGAGCGGGTACAGGGATTGGTGTTGCAGATTCAGTTGTTGCCTCTGCGCCAGGAACTGCGGCAGGAGCTGGTTTCGCGGGCGCAGCTTTCGGCGGAGGGCTTGCACTCACAATAACTGTGTAATGATTGTATTCTAAAATCTTTTTCAAAAAATCCACTCTTTCTTTTGATGCATTCTTTTCTGCAATGGCACATTTCACTCCATTCAATTCTTCGAACAAATGATTTTGATTGATAGCCATGTGATCAGTTTACAGTTTTGAGTTTGCAGTTTAGAGTTAGAAACCAAAACTTAAAGAATAAATATAATGATAAACAGCAGGCACAAATCCAGCAACAACAATCCCTGCGACACAAATCAACATTGCAAGTTTGGGCAAAGTGTTAACAGATAATTTTTCAATCGGCTGATCATTTGCATCCATAAACATTGCCTTCACCACTTTTAGATAATAGTACAACGAAATGATCATGTTCAACGCTGCGATTACAATGAGTGCATAATTACCTTTCCCGGCACCTGACATGATTAAAAAGAACTTGCCAAAAAAACCTGCTGTCGGAGGAATACCTGCCAATGAAAATAATGAAATGGTCAGCACCCATGTTAAGAAAGGATTTGTTTTATAAAAGCCTTTATAATCATTCATATTTTCTTTGCCTGTTACTGCACTCACAAACGCAATTACACCAAATGCTCCAAGGTTTGAAAAAATATACACAAGCAGAAAATAAATTACAGACGCTGAACCCATTTGGCTGCTGCCTGAAATGCCAACCAAAATAAAACCCATTTGTGTGATGGAAGAAAATGCGAGAAATCGTTTGAGATTATTTTGCCGGATTGCAAATAAATTTCCGATAATCATTGTGAGCACACTTAATAAAAAAAGCATGTTGTACCATGTCTCTGCAATTGGTTTGAAAACATTATAAAGAACAAAAACGAAGACAAAAAGAAATGCAGCCTTTGAAATAACCGATAAATAAGAAGTAACTGAAACCGGAGAACCTTCATAAACATCTGCTGTCCACAAATGAAAAGGAACAACAGAAATTTTGAAAGCAAATCCGGCGAGCAATAAAATGAAAGCAAATAATTGCAATGAATTCCCCGAAAAGTGTTGTGATAATTCTGAAAAATTCAACGTACCCGTAGTTCCATAAACAAGAGAGATACCAAACAATAATAAGCCGGAAGAAAAGGCAGATGAAATAATAAGTTTCATTGCAGCTTCGGATGATTGTCTTTTTTCCAGGTCAAAATTGCAAATGGCAGCAAGCGGTATGGTTGATAATTCCAATCCCAGATAAAACATCAGAAAATTTCCTGCTGAGATCATAAAAAACATACCAAGCAAAGTTGATAAAAGCAGCATATAGAATTCCAGAACATGTCTATGGTTTTTCAACCAGGAATAAGCTTGTGCTGAAATGATTAATGTGCCGAGGTTTAGAATATTCTTTTCTAATTGTATTAATTTATTTGTCCTGAACATATCGCCAAATAAAGATCCATCTGCATTCATAAAAAATCCGGCGATAAAATTGATGAGCAATAAAACATTTACAACATTCAATACAGTCTCATTTTTCCATTCATTGCTTCCAACTTTTAAAAAAAGCAAAATGAAAATGATGATAGCAACTATCAGTTCAGATTTCAATAAAATAAAAAAATCAGTCGTCATAATTTTCAGATCATTTCAGCGATACAGTTGTGATGCTGTGTTGAATGATAGTTTTAGTTCCGGGCGTAATCAGATTGCTTAACCAAAACGGCGCGATGCCAATTGCGATAATCCCGATTAATAATATCGCTGCAGCAAATTTTTCGTTCCATGTTGCATCAGTCAGTTTATTATAATGTGCATTGGTAACAGGCCCCATGATTGCTTGTCCGACTGCTCTCAAAATATACACTGCAGTTACAACAATAGATGCACAGGATAAAATTGTTGCTATGCGATATAATGAATCAGGGTTTTGCCATGAGCCCATAAAGACCGTCATCTCAGCAACGAAGCCGCTGAGTCCGGGCAAGCCTAATGAACACAAGCCCGCGAGCACAAAGACAGTAGAAATAAAAGGCATTATTTTCAACAAACCTCCAAGCTGTGCAGCCATCCTCGTGTGCGTGCGATCATATATCATTCCAATGGCAGCGAAGAAAAGTGCCGTCATTAACCCGTGAGAAACCATTTGCATCACAGCACCGTTGATGGATGTCTGCGTCATCATTCCAATACCAAGCAAAACAAACCCGCAATGACTGACGGAAGAATATGCATTGATGTATTTCAAATCTTTTTGCATCATTGTAGCGAACGCGCCATAGATAATCGCAATAGTCGCGAGAACAATAATGATTGGAGAATAAGCATGTGCAGCATCGGGCATCAAATAAGTAGCAACACGCAAACAGCCATAGCCACCAAGCTTCATAGAGATGCCTGCGAGAAACATAGATGCTGCTGTTGGCGCTGATGAATGTCCATCAGGCACCCATGTGTGAAAAGGGAACAATGCACCGAAAATCCCGAAGCCAACAAACGCAAATGGGAAAAATATCTTTTGCACTTCAACAGGGATGTGCATTTGCGCAATCTGCAAGAGATCGAATGTGTGTGAACCGTCTCCGGTATTCGTATTGAAATATAATCCCAGTAATCCAACAAGCACCAAAGCAGAGCCGCCCATCAGCATCAATGCCAATTTCATGGCACTGTATTCTTTTTTGCCGCTGCCCCAGATTCCTATCAACAAAAATTTTGGTATCACAGCAATTTCCAAAAAGAAAAAAAGTGTGAAGAGATCAAGCGAAATAAAACAACCGTAAGCCCCAAGGCTCAGGAATATAAGAAGGAAGAAAAATTCTCTGCTCAGTTTTTCCATATTCCATGAAACCAAAATGCCGGCGAGAACAACTGACGAAGTGAGCAATATCATTGCAATGGAAATTCCGTCAACACCGATATGGTAATTAATGTTAAGAGGAGTAAACCAGTTTTGATTATATTCAAAAAGCATTTGCGCATTATTGCCTGTTGAACGTTCCTGCCAATAAGCATAAAATAAAAAAAATGTAGCTGCAAGTTGAGTGACTGCACCTAACAATGCAAGGATGCGAACCTGTTTCAAACCATTGCAAAATAAAATGGCAATTGCAGTTAGTAATGGGATAAATATGAGCAACGATAAGTTCATTCCTATTTTTCTTTTTTATTTCAACCAATAAATAAACACCACAGCCAATCCAATAACTCCTCCAAAAAAATACAAAGCATAGTTCTGCACTTTTCCTGATTGTAATTTTTTTATCAGTTCAGAAATTTTTGCAGTGATGGTTGCCAGCAGATTCATAAAGCCATCTACAATATTTTTATCAATCCATGCTGCCGGTCTTCCTATTAAATTGAAAATAATTTTTTTTGTTATGAAGAGATAAATTTCATCAATGTAAAATTTCTTATATGCTGAACGATAAATTCCTCCCATTGAATTTGCAATTCTATCTGGCAAATCATTTTGCTTGCGATATAATCTCGCTGCAAATAAAATTGCGATAACAGCAAGAGAAACAGGAAGGATGGAAAATACAATATCAACATGCGATTCAAAAGGCTTGCCTGTTGACGTAACAAATGAAGAAAAAGGAACAAAGCCAGCCAGTGCAGCACAAATGGTTAAAATAATCAAAGGCATTTTCATTGAAAATGTTCCTTCTCCATGATGCAAATCCTTGCGAGACTCTTTATTGTGAAAAATATTGAAGTAAAGGCGGAACATATAAAATGCAGTGAGCATTGACGTTAGTACGCCAATAAAATAAATCAACTTATTGGACTGATAAGCCGCCGATAAAATTTCTTCCTTACTAAAGAAACCTGAAAAAGGTGGAATGCCTGCAATTGCAAGACATGCGATTAAAAACGCAATATGCGTAATTGGCATTTGTTTTCTCAATCCACCCATATCACTCATATCATTGCTACGCACTGCATGAATAACAGCACCTGCACACAAGAACAATAATGATTTGAAAAACGCATGCGTGAACAAGTGAAACATAGATGCTGTGTAACCAATGCTCGAAGAAGCAATAAAAATATCGCTCTTATAAATTGAAACACCCAATGCAAACATCATGTAACCGATCTGCGACATCGTGGAATATGCCAGCACGCGTTTGATATCTGTTTGTGTGCAGGCAATGATTGCTGCGATTAACGCAGAAAGTATTCCTATGTAAGCAACAATATTCATCACCGTTAAATCCAGAGAAAAAACAGGAAATAACCTGGCAACAAGATATACTCCGGCAACAACCATTGTTGCAGCATGTATCAATGCAGAAACAGGTGTCGGGCCTTCCATCGCATCGGGCAGCCAGATATGCAATGGGAACATCGCAGATTTTCCTGCGCCGCCGATGAACACTAACATCAATCCCCATGTGAGCACGGATGCACCAAGAAATGAGCTTGTTGTTATATTGATAAATTGTGGCGACTGCGTCGTCGTTAGTCTTGTAATGAGTATATGAAAATCCAATGTCTCCGCATGAAAAGAAAGAATTAAAATGCCAATCAAAAAGCCTAGGTCTGCGAAGCGTGTAACGATGAATGCTTTTTTAGAAGCGGCAACTGCAGATGGTTTGTCATAATAAAAGCCAATCAATAAATAAGAAGAAATACCAACCAGTTCCCAGAAAATATATATCTGAAAAATGTTTGTAGAAACAACAAGGCCAAGCATTGAGAATGTGAACAAAGAGAGAAAAGCATAATAGGTAGAAAATCTTTCTTCGCCTTTCATGTAACCCAAACTAAAAATGTGCACCATCAACGAAACAAATGTTACCACAACCAGCATCATCACGGAAATGGGATCAAGAACAATTCCCAAATCAATAGAAACATTTGGCGAGAACTGAAGCCATGTGTATTGCAAAGGGATTATTGATTGATAAACACCATTCACTTTTCCATCAATAAAAAAATAATGATAAGCAGTTATCAGCGAAAGAACTGTAATGGCAAGCAAAACAATCGTTCCAATAATGCCAGAAGAATTTTTAAAATAGTTCCTTCCGCACAAACCGAGCAATACAAAACAAGCCAGCGGCAGCAGCGGAATCCATAATATATATGACGCATAATTCATATCTCGTTCAAATCTGTTTTGTTTCTTGCCCGTTGTTCCTTGAATCTTGTTTCTTGTCTCTTATCCTCACCATTTCATTTCTCCCGCATCTTCTACATCAATCGAATGATGGCTTCTGTACAAATTAATGATGATCGCAATGCCGACAGCAGCTTCTGCAGCAGCAATAGTGATAATAAAAATCGTAAAGAATATTCCGTTCAACTGATCAGGATATAAATATTTATTGAATGCCACGAAATTAATATTCACGCTATTCAGCATTAGCTCGATTGACATGAGCATGGTGATCATGTTCCGTCTTGTGAACAAACCATACATGCCAATAAAGAACAAAGCAGTACTTACAAATAAAATATGTGTTATCGGAACAGTGTTCATGAATTAGAATTATTTTCTTGCTTGCTCATTGTTTCTTGAGCCTTGATACTTGTCTCTTGTCCCTTATTGCTTTTCATTGCAATCACAATGCAGCCAATCATTGCAGCTAATAATAAAATGCTCACTGCTTCAAACGGCAATGCATAACCGTGTTCGGTTGTGCTCAGCAATTGGCTGCCTATATTGCTCACGCCTGCATCCAATGCTTGATTAGTTGGCGGTTTAAAATCATATTTAGAAATCAGCATATAGCTGAGGATAAATCCAAATAGCACAGCAAGTGCTGCAAAGATGGCCCGGCTTTTTACAGGCTTCGCCATTTCACTGCCTGATTTTTGAGTAAGGAAAATGGAAAAAATGATGAGCACTACAATGCCGCCAACATACACGATAACCTGAACAGCTGCTATAAACTCCAGTTGCATCCAGAAAAATAATGCGGCTATGCCTATCAGTGAAAATAATAACCAGATAGCTGAACGAAATATTTTTCTTGTCGTGACAGCAAGCAAGCCTGTTCCCAAAATAAAAGCGGAGATGATATAAAATATTATCTGTGCAGCAGTCAATGGATTGGCTTTTGGGTGAATGGTGAATGGTGAATGGTCAATATCATTGTTATAATTTAATACAACTATAAATTTCAAACCGGAAACTATTCTACCCCTTCTCTTATTTTGGAATCAGGTTTATTTAGTTTTTTTGTCAGTTGGCTGCGGTCATACACGCTGTGCTCAAAACTCTGCGCCATTTTTATCGCGTCAGTCGGGCAGGCCTGTATACACAAATTGCACATCGTGCACAATTCCAAGTGATAAATAAAAGTGTCGATTGCTTTTTTCTTTTTGCCATCCGGCATGATATCAAACTTTGTAATAATTTTTATTGTAGCGTTCGGGCAAGCAAGTTCGCACGCCGTACATCCCGTGCATGCATGCTCATTATTCTCATCATGTGTCATCACTACCTCACCACGAAAGCGTTCAGGCAACACTTGCTTGACATCAGGATATTGCTGCGTAATGATTTGTTTGTGGTGCGTGAAATAATATCCCGTTCGCCTCATGCCTTTGAGGAGAGATTTTGTTGCGTTGAAAATATCGGATATGTAATCTTTTAAAAACATTGGGATTATTTCGGATTTCGGATTTTTGATTGCAGATTGCTGAGCTTCGACTTCGCCGTTCTGCCGGAAGAAGTAAAAATGGCAGTCAGTTCGTTCGATTCTTTCAACAGACTTTCAAGCAATTGTTTTTTCATAATTCCTGATTCAATTAATAATTCAATCCAATACGATGTCTCATCTGCTTCTTCCTCAACGATTGTTATTTTAGAAATAAAGTCAGCTTGTGAACGTGCTCTGCAAGCTGCCCGATAATTCGCTCCGACTGATGTTCCCGATCTTAACATCTGAGCCCTAAAACATGAGCATCTTTTTCCTTTGGCAAACTTCTATATAACTTAATTACTCTCAGCGCAAACTTTTTTGTTCGCAATTTTAATTCATCCGAAGTCATAGTGATAAGCTTAATTCGCAATCTAAAATCCGCCTTTCGCAATCTCAAAAGTGCCATCCCATTATCGCCACCAACGTAATCAATAATAAATTGAACATACTTATCGGCAACAAATATTTCCATTCAAGATTTAATAACTGATCAACACGAAGGCGCGGAAATGTCCAGCGAAACCACATGATGACGAATATCAGAAAAAAAACTTTACTGATGAACCAAATGGACGATGGAATAAAATCCATGATGTGGTTGAACGCGCTCCAGTTGCCAATATGAAATGGCATCCATCCTCCCAAAAATAAAATAGCGCCAACGGAACATGCAATAAATATATTCACATATTCAGCGAGGAAGAACAACGCGAATTTCATTCCTGAATATTCAGTGTGAAAACCTGCAGTAAGCTCGCTTTCTGCTTCTGCCAGATCGAATGGTGCACGGTTAGTTTCTGCAGTTACTGCAATAATAAAAATCACAAAGGCGATGATTGCCGGAATGTGCCCTTTAAAAATCCACCAACCATTTTGCTGAGACGAAATAATATCTGAAATTTTTAAACTGCCGGTAAGAACAACGATTGAAATGACAGAAAGCCCGGCAGATAATTCATAGCTCACAATTTGTGCGCCGCTGCGCATAGCACCAAGCAAAGAATATTTATTATTGCTTGCCCATCCGGCCATCAAAATACCAATAATAGAAACGGAAGAAACTGCACTCACATATAAAACACCAATGTTCATATCCCAGATCTGAAAACCTTTTGCAAAAGGAATGGGTGCGAGAATGAGCATTGAAATAATAATAACAATATATGGTGCGAGGTTGAATAAAAATTTATCTGCACCATCAGGCGTTAGCCCTTCTTTCATCGCGAGCTTTAATGTGTCTGCAACAGTTTGCAATGAACCTCCATACCCAACGCGATTTGGCCCGAGACGGATTTGCATGTATGCAGAAACTTTTCTTTCCATCAATACCAATACTAAACCTAGCACTGCGAAAAAACTTATTGCACAAATCCCGATGATCATAAATTCAATTAACAATGCAAGCGTTGGGTTGAATGTGCTGTTCAACCATGTTTGAATAGAATTTGTTATGCTTTCGAGACTTAGCATAGTTTCCAGTTTCCAGTTTTGAGTTTCCAGTTCTGTATGGCAAAAGTGTTTATCAATTTTATCATTAATGTTTTTATATTTTCTTTTAAAGTTTGAATAAAAGAACTATAAACTCAAAACTACAAACTCGAAACTTCTATCTATCAATATCCGGTATCACCAAATCCAATGTCCCCATGATTGCTACAAGGTCTCCAATCTTATGTCCCTTCGCCATGTGGTTAAGCGCAGAGAGATTTGAAAAACCCGGCGAACGAAATTTAATTCTGTATGGTGTTGTTGCACCTTCGCTAATTATATACACACCAAACTCTCCACGTGCTGTTTCGATCCTTGAATAAAATTCTCCCTTCGGTAATTTCAAAACCGCTTTTGTCTTTGCCTGAAAATCTCCTTCGGGAATATTATCAATCAGTTGTTCAATGATGGAAAGCGATTGCCGCATTTCCTGCATGCGCACTAAATATCTCGCGAAACAATCGCCGCCGGTTTCAATGACTTCATCAAATTTCAGTTCACTGTAAACTTCATAAGGATATAATTTTCTAATATCACAACTCACACCACTTCCTCTGGCTGTTGGTCCAGTGCAGCCATAAGAGATTGCATCTTCTTTTGAGATGTAGCCAACATCTTTCATTCTGTTTTGAAAAATGATATTGCAGGTTACCAATTCATCATACTCATCAATTTTTGATTTGAAAAGCTTGATAAAATCTTTTACTTTCTTTTGAAAATCCGGATGAAGGTCAGCCATCACGCCGCCGGGCACCATATAGTTCATCGTTAATCTTGCACCGCAGGTTTCTTCCATAATATCATTGATAGCCTCCCGCTCTCTGAACGCATGAAAAAAAGGAGTGAGTGCACCGACATCCATTGCTAACGCTCCCCACCAAAGTTGATGTGATGCCAGCCTTGTCAATTCATCCATCAGCACACGAATTACTTTTGCACGAGGTGGAACTTCTATCTGCAAACCTTTTTCTACACACAAAGCGCATCCATGATTATTGATGTGTGAAGAAAGATAATCCATGCGGCTTGTTACATAAATAAACTGCCGGTAAGTAAGGCTCTCGCACATTTTTTCTATTGAGCGATGAATATAGCCAAGATGCGGTTCTACATTTTTGATTGTTTCACCATTCAGTGTAATAACAAGATGCAAAACGCCATGCGTAGAGGGGTGCTGCGGGCCAACATTGATAACAAGATCACCAGTATCGACGTCTTCTCCACCAACTAAGGAAGCTGCTTTCGAGGGATCATTTATTATTTGCGTTTCTCTGTACACGAATTGGTGCGAATTTTCGCGAATTGGTTTTATAATTTTATCATATTGATCGGATCTTCATAATCTTTTCTCAATGGAAATCCATTCCAATCATCGGTCATAAATAATCTTCTCAAATCCGGGTGATGCAAAAATTTCACGCCAAATAAATCATACACTTCGCGCTCATGAAATTCTGCAGTGCGCCAGATATCTGATACTGTTTCTATCTCCGGATTATTTCTATCGAGCTTCGATTTCACAACTAGTGTGTGGTGAAATTTTGTTGAAGTCAGATGATACACCATCGTGAAGTGTGTTTTCCAGTCTACACAAGTCAGGCAAAATAAAAAATCAAAATCAAGGTCTTCGGAATAGCGAAATTGTTGTGCAATGCTTTTCCAATTCAATGATTCAACAAAAAATGTTGTCCACTCTCCTCCTTCTCCAAAAGTTGAGGAAGGCAAAAACTCTGTAACTTTTATTTTCAATTCTTCATTGGTCATACAATCATTTATTGGCACAATATCCATCGCATAAAACCTAATTCCTAACTCCTAATCTCTAAACCCTGCTTATTACTTACTACTTATCACTTTTTATCTGCTCCCTCGTCGCACCGCTTTTTATTTTTTCCTGTAATGTTATTAATGCATGCAATAATGCTTCAGGTCTTGGCGGGCAACCTGCAATGTATACGTCAACAGGGATCACATGATCTGCGCCTTTCACAACTGAATATGTATTATAGAAAAAAGGTCCTCCGCTTGTTGCACATGCGCCCATGGCAACTACATATTTTGGGTCTGCCATCTGATCATACAATCTTTTTAATACCGGCGCCATTTTATTTACGATGGTTCCTGCAATTATAATTACATCTGCCTGACGCGGAGTTGCTCTTGCTACTTCAAAACCGAATCTTGACCAATCGTATTTTGCAGCAGCGGTTGACATCATTTCAATAGCGCAGCAACTGGTTCCAAAAACCAATGGCCATAATGAATTGGCACGTGCCCAATTGATTACTTCATCGAGTTTGGTAACCAATATCCCACCCCCTGCTGTTGAGTGAACCTGCCCGGGAAATTCTGATTGAGAAATATTTTTTTCTTCTGTCATTTACTTACAGCTTAAAACTTATCGCTGATCACTTTCCTACATCCACTTCAGCGCTCCTTTTTTGTGCGCATATAAAAAACCCATAAAAAGTATAAAAAGAAATATGACGATTTCAACAAACGCGCCCATCCCGATTTTTTTTACCACAACTGCCCAGGGATATAAAAAAACTAATTCGACATCGAAGATGAGAAAAATGAGAGCGAACAGATAATAACCGATGTTAAACTGGTTCCAGGGAGAACCATCTGTAGGAATGCCACATTCATAAGCCTGCCCTTTTTGAGGGTTCTTTGTACCCTTCACTAAAATTTTTGCCACGGCAATGCCTCCGGCAGAAAAAGCAATCGCAGCGATGATGAGAACAATTAAGGAAGAAGCACCCATTTCCTGAATGGTTTTAATACGCACAATTTAATAAGGAAAATTTAAAGCCAATCGCAAATTTTTTAAAATATTGCAAAGAATAAATTAATTCCCTAATACAAGTCGATCTGATTTGTTAACAACACTTGTCTCAATTTTTTTAGCTCCTCAATAACTAAGTTCAAATTGCTGCTATTAGAAGCCTGCAATTGTCATGCGAAAAATGTTTTTCATTGCACAAATTCAAATCAATACAATATCTACCCGTCTTTACAATAAAATAATCTTTATATTTCCGCATAAATTTCCCCTCATGCTTAAACAACTTTTTATTCCTTCAATACTATTCACCTGTTTATTTGTGAATGCGCAAACAAAAGACAGCAGCAGCATCAATGATTATTTCAAGGCAGTAAAATGGCGGAACATCGGGCCTTTTCGCGGAGGTCGCTCCGTTTGCGCAACAGGTGTTGTTGGCAATCCACAAGTTTATTATCAGGGTTCAACCGGCGGCGGTGTTTGGAAAACAGATGATGCAGGCATTACATGGAGAAATATTTCTGATGGATATTTTAAAACAGGATCAGTTGGTGCAGTAGCTGTTGCAGAAAGCGATCCGAATGTAGTGTATGTTGGCATGGGCGAGCATGCCATTCGCGGAGTGATGACATCTTATGGTGATGGTGTTTATAAATCAACTGATGCAGGTAAAACATGGAAGAAGATGGGTCTCGATGCTACTCAGCAAATTGCGAGGATCGTTATCAATCCAAAAGACCCCAACATTGTGTTTGTTGCGGCACAGGGAGCAATCTATGGGAAAACAAAAGAAAGAGGAATTTATAAATCAACTGACGGGGGCGTCACCTGGAAAAATGTTTTGTTTGTAAATGATATGACTGGTTGTTCTGAATTGTCTATGGACATGAACAATCCTTCCATTTTGTATGCTGCCATGTGGGAACATGGCCGCAAACCTTGGCAGGTAATCAGCGGCGGCCCTGGAAGTGGTCTGTATAAATCAACTGATGGTGGCGAGCATTGGGAAAAAATGAAAAACGGATTGCCGGAAGGAATGGGTAAAATGGCAATCGCTGTTTGCAGAAGTAATTCGGAAAAAGTATATGCATTAATTGAAAGCGATTTCAGCAAAGAAGCTGGCGGCATATATGCTTCAGAAGATGCAGGCGCAACGTGGAGCCATATTACTTCCGATCATCATCTCATTCAACGTGCATGGTATTATATTGAATTGTTTCCCGACCCGAACAATGACAATGTTTTGTATGTGATGAGTTCTCCTGCACTTAAATCTATTGATGGAGGCAAAACATGGAATGATGTTTCATCTACGCATGGCGACCATCATAATCTTTGGATCAACCCGAATAATTCAAGCAACATGATCATCTCCGACGATGGTGGTTCGGCTATTACTTTTAATTCGGGCAAATCATGGAGCAGCCAGAACAATCAACCTACCGCACAATTCTATCGCATTAATGTTGACAATGATTTTCCTTATAATATTTATGCAGGCCAGCAGGATAATTCTTCAGTAAAAATTGCAAGCAGGGCTTTGGGGTCGTATGGCATCAACAACACCAATTGGTCAGCCTCTGCAGGAGGTGAAAGTGCTTTTCTTGCGTTTGATCCCGACCATCCTCAATATGTTTTGGGTGGAAGTTATCAGGGAACCATTGAAGTGCTGAATACAAAAGCCAATTCCAGCACCAACATCATGGCTGCTCCTATTCAATATCTTTCACGCGATGCAAAAGATATGAAATATCGTTTCGATTGGAATGCACCAATTATCTGGAGCCAGCATGAGCCTAATGTATTTTATCATGGCTCTCAGTTTTTATTAAGAACAGCAGATACGGGAAGAACATGGACAGAAGCTTCACCTGATCTTACAAGAAATGAAAAAGCAAAACAAGGAACACCAGGTGTGCCATTTACCAATGAAGCAGTTGGTGCAGAAAATTATAACCTGCTTTCTTACATCATGGAATCCCCCCTCGAAAAAGGAGTGATTTATACTGGCAGTGATTGCGGGCTGGTTTACATAACAAAAGATAATTGCAAAACATGGCAGAACATTACACCAACCGGTTTGCAAGAGTGTTTGATCAATGCCATTGAAGTATCGCCATTTGATAAAGCCACAGTTTATATTGCGACAACACGATACAAATTCAATGACAAAACGCCGGGATTGTACAAGTCCACCGACTACGGAAAAACATGGACTAATATAAATAATGGTATTCCTGTCGGTGCTTTCACAAGAGTGGTGAGAGAAGATCCTTCACGAAAAGATTTATTATATGCAGGCACAGAAACCGGGCTTTATATTTCATGGAATGGTGGAAAAAACTGGGAACCATTTCAATTGAATTTGCCAGTGTGCCCAATCACAGATTTAAAATTTCATAAAGGAAATTTAATTGCTGCTACATCAGGTCGCGCATTTTGGGTGTTGGATGATATAAACCTGATTGAGCAATATAAAAAAGATTCGTCTTTTAATTTATTTACGCCTTCGCCTGCTTATACTGTCAGTGGCGGAAGCGAACTGAATGGAAATAGCAATGAGTTTAAAGGAGCCGCTACAAGTCACGGCATAAATCCGGCAACTGGTATCGTCATGTATTATCAGCTCCCCACATTAAAAGAAACAGATGAATTGAAAATGGAAATAAAAGATGCTTCCGGTAATACTGTTCATATATACAGCTCAAAAAGAGACAGTACTTATAGCAGATGGGATGGCGGCCCTCCTCCTGAACAAACATTGTCAAAATCAAAAGGGCTTAATCGTTTTGTGTGGGACATGCGATATCAAACCATGCCGGGAATTCCTGATGTTTATATTGAAGCCGGCTTCAGCGGGCATAAAGCAATACCAGGCAAATACACAGTCACATTAATGTACGGTGATAAGAAAGTTTCAACAACTGCAGAAATACTTTCCAACCCGCTATATGGAACGAGTGCGGCTACTTATAAAGAATATGATAATACCATGACCGCAATGGAAAAGGATCTTGCTGCCATGCATGTTATGGTAAATACAATGAATGAAAAAAGGCTGCAGCTTGAATCGCTGCTTAAAACATGGAAGGACAGCAATAATGACGCATTGAGAAAAGATGCTGATTCATTGGCAAGAAAAATGAAAGCCTGGGATTTGGATATGGTAGACCGAAGAGCAAAAGTGTATGATGATGCAGATAATTTCCCTGCAAAATTCACCGCCAATTATTTGTTCCTTATCAACCAGACTGAAAGTGAAATACCACGAGTGAACCAACCTTCCATTGACAGGATGAACGAACTGAATGCGCAATGGGCTGTGCTTAAAAGCAGAGGAACAGAAATTCTGGAAAAAGACATGCCTGCATTGAACAAAAGGTTTTTTGAAGCGGGAGTTGGCGCTATTTGGATGAGATAAATTCTGTGAGAGCTTCGCACATGATCCAATAGGAATTTAATAAAGAATAAAGCCCTGCTTATGCGGGCATGAATTATTTTGATTGGATATTTTGATTTTTGAATTGTCTTACATAGTCAACTTGCTATGCCATTGTCTAAGTCGACATTTTCCATAACAGATAAAATATGTATACAAAGAAACTCACACGCCAGATAATGAATTTTTAGGCAAATAACCTTGCGCTTTTGAAATCATTTCGGCAGTGTTTTTAGCCTTAAATTTTTCCTTGAGGTTTTTTTTGTGCGTGATTACTGTCGTTTCGCTGATCAAAAGCTTAGATGCAATTTCTTTTGCGCATAATCCTTTTATCAGGTATTCGAGCACTTCCATTTCTCTTCGGGTTGGACAGCAGTCGTATTTCAGCTTTTTATCTGCAGGCGAATCATTGGTTGCATCAGAAAATGAAAAATTATCAAGGGCTTTGTTGTCTTCGTGTTGAAGAAAATTTTGTATAAGATCAGGGAGGTGTTCAATTAGAAAATCAATGAAATCAGCAAGCTGGATATTTTGTACCTCCAACTTTTTTATTCTTTCTTCCAATCGTTCTACAATATCCGTTTGAAGTGAAGAGATTGACTGCCTGTAATTAGTTGCATGAACCGGTTCATTTTGTGAAGACAGATTAAATACTGACGATGTTTTCCTGTTCCATTTTTTCGAAATGATTGAATTTATTTTTTCAAAGAATAGTGTTTTTTCGTAAATCATGAGACTTGATTTAAAAGTTAGTGTTGATAATAACCGAGAACTTTAAGCTACAACAACCCACCAACATGCTTTTTACATAGGACCTGGTTTTGCATGAGTAAATTACCAAAATTCTTAATTTATTGGGTGTTAAATTATAGATATCATCAAAAATAATGATACCGGAAAGTGGTATACTTTCAGATTGATGTCCAAAAAATCATCAGAAATCAGACGCAAATGAGGATTGTCTCCGCCTCTTTTCCTGCTTACTTTTATTTCATGTTACTATCTGCTGCTGATCATCGTTCGTTACTGCTCTTTCGCTAATAAAAATTTCTTAATGAAACGTGGGAAACTTGATTATAAAAGTCAGAGCGAATTATTAATGGCACTATTAAAAAATTTCAACAAAGAGATGCAGCCATCAGGATCAGGCACATCTGAAAAATCTGGCAATGAGTTTTACAGGAAACAAAAAAAATCGGTGAATGAAATAGCAAGAAGATTAAAGATTCAAAATAAAAAATTATTAGAACAATTGCAGTTTTTGAAAACCGAAGTAAAAAAATATAAAGCAGACAAAAATGAACTCACGGTGAAATTTAATCAACTAGCAAAATTAAACAGGTCATTGTCTGATGCAGTAGGAAGTTGTCATCAATGCTGGGGAGATGATCCTGCTTGTGAGGTTTGTGGTGGCAATGGTTCTTCCGGTTGGCGCAATATCAACAAAAGATTGTTCAACAATTATATTTTTCCTGCAGTAGAAAAAAAATATGAATCTGAGCAGCTTGTTAAAAACAGTAAGAGAACCCGGTGATATTTTTCAAGTAATCAAAATAAAACAGCATGATTGATACTGCTCTTTTATTGCTTCAAAGTGAACTGCAAAACTTTATTAATAAAGTTGACGGCTCAGGAACAGTTATCGTGGAAAATATCGGTATGCTGGAAACATCGAATTCAACGAATCTCAATAACAATATAATTATTTCATTGGTGAATGTTGAAGAAGAAAGTGCTTTGAAAAATCAAGCGGCTGTTAAAAGGCCTTTTATTAGCAGTTCGGCAACTTATCAAAATCCTCCTGTTTACCTGAACCTGTATGTTCTTTTCACTTGTAATTTTTCCGGCGCTTACCCTGATGCATTGAAAAGGCTTGGTTACGTTATCCAGTTTTTGCAAAGCAAAAATTTGTTTTCAGCTTCTTCGTCTCCGGCATTGCCCGACAGTGGTAGTGGCGCTGCAGGTTTTGATCTTTCCAACACAGACATTGCCAGCTTAAAATTCACACTTGAATTATACACACTAACATTTGAACAGATCAATCATTTGTGGGGATCGCTTGGTGGCAGGCAGGTGCCTTTCGTCATGTACAAACTGAGGCTTGTATCAATATCTGACAGGTCTGTTTTGCGGCAAGTTCCACTGATCGAAGAAATTGAAACCAACGTTGACGTGATTGCGAAAAATTGAATTATGGACCTTATTTATAAAACACTGTTTGAAATAAGATTGCTGCATGAGTTTTTTTTTATTAATGAAAGTGGCAATCCCATTTTTAACGAAGCCAATGCAACTGACAGAGAAATTTTTTTAATGAATGATTACATGAACGATCACGAATCCATAAACAGAGATGTAAGTTTTGATTTTCCTGATGAATTCAAAGAAATGTACAACGGATTTCATCTCAGGATTATCCCTTCTTATTCAGGTTGCAAAGTTTTTGTAAGAGTCAACAAAATAACAATGCCCGACAATTCAATAAAATATCAGCCATTCACAGCTCTGCCTGATGACCTGAATATTTTCATTGCTATATCAAAAAATAATGATCTCATTGATACTTATACAAACTCAAGGATGATAAGGTCAGTGCAGTCTTTATATTTTTTTTCCAACGATAGTGTACCTGATGCCAAAACTTTCCCTTTCATCGTAAACGATATTAGTGGCGTCAAATCCGGGTACATATACGAACAAGGTGAACTTGTTTTAGACAGCTCAAATAATCTTATTGAATATTATTATGACAATGAAGGAAACCTTGCCGAAAATTTTATTAATTCCAAAATAAAATCTTTCTCGAACGAAAATGACCGCATGTTGCTTCCCCTGAAATTCGATTACACATTTATGAATGGCAACAATCCTACACAAGCTACTTTTGAAGTGAAAGATAAATCCGGCAACACAGTCAAATCAATTTCTGTTACCTCGCCGCAGCCGATTTCAAAAACAACACTGGACTTTTCGTATAAACCAGATGAACCAGATAAACTGAGTTTGTCCGGTGTATTCTCTTTCCAGGTAAATGCCAACAATGGTTTTTCTGAAAGCAGCAACATATTTTTTGCCGATGCTTTTTATAGTACTTCAAATTGGGGGATCGTTCAGATAAAAACAAAAACGAGCAATACTGATTTCGATCTTATTTCCAGTGACGGGTTTTTAAATGCAGGAAACAATGCAGTGAATGTTGATGGTGATTTGCCGGCAATTTTTTTGCTGCCAGTTAAAAGCCGGTTCAGTAATTACAGGTATGCAAACAATGCCGGAGGTTCACTGCAACTGCAAAATGACCTGCAGGCTTATCTTTCACTGGTAGAAAACAGTAAGCCGGCGCAGCTCATTTCTAACATACCAACACCATTGTCGAAATATTATTTCATGATCCCGGATAATGTACAGAATGCGCAAAATAACATTACAATCAATCATAAATATTTTCCAAACCCTGTTTCATATATGCTAAAAAAAGATGAGAAGAAAAGAATTTGTATAAATGTGGTTGTGCCGAAATCAGATCTGTTCCCTGTTGCTTAATTCTTAATCAGTCATTAAAATCAATTAAAAATAAAAATAAATTTTATGGATTATAACCAAATCAAAACGCCTGGGGTTTATATTGACGAAATACCTCATCTGCCGCCTTCTATTGCATCGGTCCCTACAGCCATTCCTGCTTTTATAGGTTATACCGAAATTGCACCCAGCCTCATTGAGCCCGGTGCAGTAGTTAAGAAACCCACTAAGATTTCTTCCATATTCGAATATCAGCAGTATTACGGAAGTGGGTTCGAAGAGACTGATATATCAATAACCATTGCATTTGATAGCACACAGCCTGTTAACCCTGCTATTACTACCACCAAGACCTCCAAAAAACCAACATACCTGATGTACTATGCGTTGCAAATGTTTTATGCAAATGGAGGTGGTGAGTGTTATATAGTTTCTGTAGGAGATTACTCAGCAAATGGAATAATTTCAGAAAACGATTTAAAAAATGGGCTGCAGGAAATTGAAAAAATAAGAGACGTAACCCTGATCTCTTTTCCTGATGCGGTGAATATGGATGCTACAAGTTATTACAACCTGCATAGCCTTGCCATTGCGCAATGTGTAAAATTGCAAGACCGGTTCACAGTGATGGATGTTTGGATTGACGACACCCCTCCTCAGCCAGGCAATCCTCCGCCAGATAATGTTCAAACTTTAAGAAGTGCAGCTTTGTACCAGGATCTTGATGACCTTAAATATGCAGCAGTTTATTATCCCCGAATATACGCGCAGGTTGGATATGTGTATGATGAAGCCAATACATCATTGAAGATTACAAATGAGCCTAACGGAAAAAATTATGATGGCAAATTAAACGGGGCCAAAGGTTCTGCGAGCAGTTATTATTATCTAGCCGTAAACCAACTTCAACAGAGTTTTTATGTTTTGATGCCGGCGTCAACATCTATTTTGGGAATTTATGCCCGCGTCGATGATAGTCGCGGCGTGTGGAAAGCTCCGGCAAACGAAGAAATAATAAATGCTGTTCAGCCTGAAATTTCTATTACCAATACTCTGCAAGACGGGCTTAATGTAGATGCGGACGCAGGGAAATCTGTGAATGTAATCAGGTCATTTCCGGGAAGAGGCCCAGCTATTGTGTGGGGCGCAAGAACACTTTCCGGCAATAGCAACGAGTGGAGGTATATTTCTGTCCGTAGGTTTTTTATCATGGCAGAACAATCGATAAAAAATGCCACAGAGCAATTTGTTTTTGAACCTAACGACCAACATACATGGCTGCGCATACGATCAATGATCGAGATATATCTCACTCAGCAATGGAAAGCGGGAGCATTAATGGGTTCATCAACCAAAGAAGCTTTTTTTGTACATGTTGGCCTTGGCCAAACGATGACGGAAGATGATATATGGAACGGAAGATTGATCGTTCAGATAGGCCTTGCCGTTGTTCGTCCTGCAGAGTTCATCATTCTTCAATTCATGCATAAAATGCTTTCAGAATCATAACCCAAATTATTAACCAATTAAAAATAATTATATGGCATATTCTCCTCAAGCCGAAAATCAAACAAAGACTCCGGAAAAACATCATCCGGATTTGCCGACAATCAAAACCATTAAGGCACAAAAAGAAATTTTTTGTCAGTCAATTAAAACCAAACTGGGCAATTTAAACAGCAGCTCTGAAAATTGCAAAGGCCTCACTATAAATTATGAACACAGGAAGTGCCGCTTCGTTAAAACAGAAAAAAATTATCGTATTTACAGGAACCTTGAATTGTCTGTTGGAATAGAATTGGTAAAAGCGCTGGACAGTCTCAATAATAATATAACAACCTATGTTGGCTACAACACAAGCCTGGTAACTGCCTTAGGTGCTGTGGTACAAGCTGCAAAAACTGCCAAATCAAAATTTTCTGACCTGCGTGACAGCGCAAGCAAACTTGAAGCTTGCACTAAGGATAGCTGTAACCGCACCCAAATGACAATACTGACAGGAGAAAGACATGATGATTGTAAAGATAAAAAAGACACACCTGCTCATCCGCAGCATCGCCCTGATGATTGCAAGTGTGCAGGGGAAATAATTCACGAACTCATTAAAAAGCCCGCCCATTTATGCATGGGCATCGATTCAGTTCTTTCTTCCGCTGTTGATATTGTCGGAATACAAACCTTCTCAAATATTTCATCACTTTCGCAAACATTTTTTCCGGCTATCAAAAAAAATGCAACCGACCTGGATGGTTTTATCAATTCCAAAATCACTGCAGGCGCTACAGAGTTAACTGCAGCCCAAACTGCTTTGTCAGACTCTATCAAAGCGCTTACTGACGGCGGCTATCAATTGTATAATTCCAGAATCGATATAGATGTTGATAATGGAGTGAAAGAATTTTTATGCCATCTTCCTTGCGACTGCATTTGTGATGAAGATGATTTCAAGAAATGCAAATGCAAAATATGTGAGATATGTGAGATCATTCCTGAGATATTTAAAAAAGAAACAAGCGAGAAACAACCCGCATAGATCACAGAAAAAAAAATTAAAAACACTTAAATCATATCAAAATGTTTCTACCATACAAACCCGTTGAGCATCCGGAAAAATTTGAACAATGTTGCAAGCCAGACCCCGACCCGAACCCGGGTACCGGAGATTGCTGCCAGGATGTTTGGCAAACAGACAAAACTGAAACAGATACAAAACTGCAAAAAATAACAACCCGTGCAGATCACAAACAAAAAGAACTGACATCTAAAACGGAATGGTGCACTACTCTAAAAAGATGGTGCGATGACTGGGAAGCTGTTGACAAGTATGCTGATGATTTGTGCAGGAACCTTGAGTTATTTCATAAACACCTTTGCAAAGTGGGAGAAATCACTCAAAAAACATCCGATGCAGTCATTATACTTTTCTGTATGATTAAGGAATTGTACATCAAAGTTGACGAACTCAAAGAGAAGTATGACGAATTGTACAAGTGCATTAAATGTTTGAAGGCACCCGAGCTCGAATCAGGCGGAGTAAGGACATGCCTGGACGATTATGGCGTTAAACTGACCGCGGTAATTAATACAAGAGATGATCTTATTGCAAAAGTGGTTTTGACTATCCAGCTTTCTTTTGAACTACATGATAATATTTCTGATGAGTATGGTTTGAAAACCGTTGTGGAATATTGGAAAGGCAAATTCAACTGCTGTGATGAAGAAACATCGTCAACAGACGATGACAATAAATCAGTGTGTGATGAGCGTGAGCACTGCGATCTCCGGCCGCTGATCACTTTCCCGATCAAGAAGTCCAAATACTTTGTTGAGTTGAAACAACACCGCGACTATATGGAGAAAAAAGTTTATGAAGTAAAAAAAGAAAGCGATCACGCAAACGAAAGAAAAGCTGCCATGCAGGCACTTTCCGACGGCTTGAACAATGCAATTAACTCGGTAGCCAATTCAGGCAAATGCAAATAGAAAAAAACTAATTATTAAACTTTAAATTTTTGATTATGGCAGACGATCCAAAAAAAAATTATCCGCTACCAAAATTTCATTTCCAGGTTGAATGGGGAAGCACCCGTATTGGCTTTACAGAAGTGAGTGGCCTTGATTTTGAAACGCAACCGATAGAATACCGCGAAGGCAGCAGCAAAACATATAATAAAACAAAACAACCAGGCATGACTAAGTATAGTGACATTACACTGAAACGAGGAACATTTCTTGGTGATTTTGAGTACTTCAAATTATGGAAGAATACATTTATGTATCAGGAAGGGGCTGCGAAATTCAGGCGTGATATTACCATCAAATTGCTGGACGAAGAGCACAACCCAATCATTACCTGGGCAGTTTCAAAAGCATGGCCGTCAAAAATACAATCGACCGATTTAAAAGCCGACGGTAATGAAGTAGCTATTGAAACAATGACGCTTGTTCACGAAGGCTTGTCGATTGTTGAAGCAAATGCATAATAAATGGCAGACGATAATAATAAACCCGCAGGTTATCAAACTGTAAATTTTCATTTTCTGGTGAGTTTCCATTTGGATACGAGTAGTGCTGAAATAGGTTTTCAATCTGTGACAGGGCTTGACTCTACTCTGGAAACAGAATCGGTAAAGGAAGGCGGTGAGAATGGATTTACACATATCATCCCGGTCAGAAGAAAATACGGCCCTCTTGTTTTGAAAAGGGGGTTGCTTAGTCCATCGCAATCAAAAATTATTACAGTATGGTTACAAAAGGCTTTTGACCTCGAAAAAGTAGAACCGACAAGTGTTACTATCGCATTAATTGGAGAAGGTGGCATTAATGACCCGCTGATGCATTGGAAAGCTACCAATGTTTGGCCTATCGGCTGGAAGATTGGTGAACTGAATGCAGAGCAGGGAGCTGTATTGATCGAAACACTTGAGCTCAATTACAACAAGCTGACATTTGATGATGCGCAAACAAATTAAAAAGAAAAAATGCCGGTAGAAATTCGTGAATTAATAATCAAAGCAACAGTTGTTCAGGGAACAAGTTCAGGAACACAAGCGAGTACTACGTCTGCAAATGAGCTTACCTCGGCAGAAGAGATAATTAATGAATGTATTGAAAAGATGATTGAAATAGAAAAAAATAAAAAGGAACGATGATATGGATAAAGTAGTAATTCAATCATATGACACAGACGATTTTCAGGATGAAAAAAGAAGGTTCTATTTGCCTATCAATCCCGAATCTTATACAAAGAATTTCAAGGTTGGGTTGGAAAAAACAACAGGCCATGGTAAAAGCGGCACCAATCCAAAATATATATCAACACCACCCGAGGAATTAAAACTTGATTTTGTTTTGGACGGAACAGGCACTATGGAAGGATATGTTTATGACACTCCTGTGGAAGACCAATTAAGCGATTTTCTCGACTGTACCTATACTCTTAATGCAGAGACACACAGGCCAAGGTTCCTGGTCATCGTTTGGGGCGGGGATTACTTAAGCTTCAAATGCGTGCTTTCCAATGTTGATGTTAATCACACACTGTTTACATCTGATGGAAAGCCTCTTCGTGTTAAAGTAAGCGCGACTTTTTTAAAGTACAAGAATAAGAAGGAGCAGCAACAAAGCCAGGGCAACTCTCCTGACCTTACGCATTACCAGCTCAGCAAACAAGGTGACAGGCTTGATCTGATGACCAACAATATTTATAATGACCCAAAATATTTTTTGCAGATCGGAAGAGTAAATGGCCTGAGTAGTGTCAGAAATATTAAGCCCGGGCGCGATCTCTATTTTCCACCATTTGATAAAAACAATGGATAATGCCGCAAACTACCTCAGCTTCTGTGCCAGCCCTTTCAGGTGTTTCTTCATACGACATATCCGTTGATGGCACTGCACTTGACAATAGTTTGCAGGTCATATCTATTTCCATTTCCAAAGAATTGAATAAAATTTCTGTTGCAAAAATGATTATACGCGATGGCAATGCAGCGGAAAAAGATTTTGAGATCAGCAATGGAAACCTGTTCATTCCCGGGAAAAAAATATTAATAAAAATCGGCACAGACGGAAAAAATGTACAGGCGTTCAAAGGAATTATCATAAAACACGCCATTAAAATAAAAGAGAATGGAAGCAGTGAATTGCATATTGAATGTAGGGATGCGTCAGTAAAAATGTCTATTGGCCGCCATAACCGCTATTTTGAAAATTTGAAAGACAGTGAATTGTTTGATGACTTAATTGGTTACTATCAATCTGATATTTCAAGCGATGTGCAGGAAACTACTTTAACACACAAACAAATCGTACAGCACCATATTTCCGACTGGGATTTTATGTTGCTGCGTGCCGAAGCAAATGGAATGCTGGTGAATACAGATGACGGCAAAATAGTAATTGCAAAGCCGGATACGAGTGCAAATCCTGCACTAACACTTGAATTTGGGTCTACTGTACTTGAATTTGAAGCTGAAATGGATTCTCGTAACCAATGGAAAAATGTAGTGGCTCAATCCTGGAATTACAGTGATCAGGATTTGTACAAAGCAAATACTTCGTCTGCAAAATTCACCGAGTTTGGAAATATCAATGGAAGTGATCTGGCAGATAAAATCAACACATTTGATTATGAGTTGCATCATAGCGGTTTTTTGCTGGAGCAGGAATTGCAGGATTGGGTTGATGGTGCAATGCTGCGAAGCAGGCTGGCAAAAATAAGAGGCAGGGCAAAATTTACCGGCAGCACAGATTATAAACCAGGCATTATGGTAAAGCTTGCGGGTGTTGGAAATCGCTTTAACGGTAATGCATATGTGACAGCCGTAAAACATGAGGTCGGAAATGGCAAGTGGGAAACTCATGTTCAATTCGGGCTCGACCCTCAGCAATATGCTATCAGGCACAATGATGATATCAATGATATGCCGTCTGCCGGATTAGTAAGTGCTATCCATGGCCTGCAGATAGGAAAAGTGGTTCAATTACAGGACGACCCTGACGGTGAAAATCGCATATTAATAAAAACGCCAACTATCGATAATTCATCAAGAGGTATATGGACAAGAGTTGCAAGCCTTGATGCGGGTGATGACCGTGGCGCATTCTTCATGCCTGAAATTGATGATGAAGTTATTATCGGATTCATAAATGATGACCCAAGGCATGCAGTAATGCTCGGAATGCTTCATAGCAGCGCTAAGGCTGCGCCGATCACTGCACAGGATGCAAATAATGAAAAAGGATTTACTACCCGCAGCAAAATGCATGTAAGTTTTAATGACGACACCAAAACAATAACGATCGATACCCCTGCAGGAAACAGCATTACGCTGGATGAGTCAGGAACGAAAATCGAAATAAAAGATCAGAGCAGCAATAAAATCACAATGGACACATCGGGGATAAAACTGGAAAGCCCCATGAATATTGAAGTAAAAGCAGGAGTCGATCTTACTCTTTCTGCAGGTGCTTCACTGTCAATCGGCGGTGTATCGCTGTCTGTGAAAGCAGATGCAGATGTTAGTATAGAGGGTGCAATATCAAAATTATCTGCACAGGGAATTACCGAAATAACCGGGTCCATTGTAAAAATAAATTAACAAAATGCCATCAGCAGCAAGAATAACGGATATGCATACCTGCCCTTTGTCGAACGGGCCTGTGCCTCATGTTGGTGGCCCGGTAACAGGACCGTCAGTACCAACTGTGCTGATCGGGAATTTACCCGCAGCAGTGGTTTCCGATTTATGTGTATGCGTAGGCCCGCCAGATGTAATAGTGAAAGGGAGCACATCAGTATTAATTGGCGGCAGGCCTGCGGCAAGACAGGGGGACATCACTGCTCATGGCGGCGTAATTGTTGGCGGGTTTCCAACCGTTCAGATAGGCGGATAATAAAATGAATATGGATAAGCCGAAATCTTTTTTAGGAACTGGGTGGTCTTTTCCGCCCGCATTTGATAAGAACGTAGGAACTGTTGTGCTTGTGAGCGATGAAACAGATATCGAGGAAAGCCTGAATATATTGTTATCGACAAGCCTCGGAGAACGCGTGATGCAACCTGGTTATGGCTGCAATCTTGCCAATTATTTATTTGAGCCTTTAAGCAGCACTACCATCGGATTTATCAAGAACCTGGTATCAAATGCCATACTTTATTATGAGCCCCGAATTACAGTTGAAGACCTGGAAGTGACAGCAGACGGTTCTCTTGATTTATTGGAAGGACGATTTACCATCAGCATTACTTATTCCATACCAGGCGTCAATTCACGATTCAATTATGTGTATGATTATTATAAGAACGAAGCGCTGAATGATAGCTAATCGATAAAGTAAATCAAAGTTTTCAAGAATGATTGATTGCAGCAAACTGATACATCCTTTTCAAAATGATCCCGGTGTTAGCCAGAGCCAACGGGTAATGGCGGACCTTTTGACGACCGCACCAAATATTGATGAGCGCGCACTTGCTGACTTGCTGGACTACTTCTCGCAAATTGCATCAGACATTAATTTTTATGACGATGACCTGCAAATAACCGATTGGAAAAATTTTTTCAGCAACAGCTTACCTTTTTTACTTGCCTCAATTATCAAAACTAAAACCGATGTTATTGATGAAAAGTTCATCTGTTATAACAAGCTGATGACGAAAAACCCTTCGCAATCTGCACTGCAACTGAATTTATTTTATACCTACTATGTTACTTTCAAAAAAATAAATACATGGCATCTGCAATTCATGAACAGCAAGCTGCCGATTGCACTTACTATCGCAAAACTGATATCCACCAAGCTTAAACAGCCTTTTATAAAATTTGCTTCTCTGATGAATGCCGCAGTAAAATATTACTGTGTAAAAAAAATTGATTTTACAGACATTCTCAGCAACCCTGCCTGGGGAATTCAGCAATCAGATCTGTTTGAAATTGGTATTAAAGGAAGTTTTTTCCAAAAAACCAGAAGTAACCGGAAAAAACTTCTTGCACTACAAAGCGACCTCAATGCATTATCGCCTGTTTTAATAGAAGCTTTAAAAACACTAAGCATTGCAGCAGCGCAAGACCTGCAGACAAGCATAACAACTTCTGCTGAAGAGCTTGCAGACTTCCAAAAAAAACATGATCCTCATCTTGCCCTGATATTCGTATTTCTTAAAATGTTTGAAAAACTTACGGATGACCTGAATGGGTTTACAAAAAAGCATCTTGATTTTTTTTACCAGGATGTGCTACAATTGAAGCCACAGGGCGCTGTTCCTGACAAAGCGAATATTTTATTGCAATTGCAAAACCAGGTTCAGCAATATCTGGTTAAAAAAGGCACGCAGTTAAAAGATGGAAAAGACAATAACAAAGCGGAAATTTTATTTTCACTGGATGATGAAATTGTTGTGAACAGAACTCAGGTAGCTGACGTGCGCACCTTATTCTTAAACAATCAAACCATACACAATACTACTTATTTCGAAGGCGTATACATGGCTCCCGATGCTACAAAGGCAGATGGTGTTACAAAAGATTTCGCTGCAGATCCAAAAAATTATCCGACTGTCGGCGCTCAGTTGAGCAAATACATTGCACCGGGGAAAGATTTTTTTCAACCTTATCCAAATGCAAGGCTTGGATTTATATTGGCTTCGCCTGTGCTATTGCTTAATGAAGGATTACGCACCATCACTATCACTTTGTCGTGCAAACTTGCAGACAATTGCGGAAAGACGATAAGTGTTGCTGCTCCAAAAACAGATCCCTGCTGCCCCCCAAATAATGCATCCGCAAATAATGACCTGGAAACTTACCCCGATTTTATTGTAACCGATAAGCTATACAATTCCGTTAGCACTCTTTTGTCAAAAACATTTGTTTACATAACTGAAGATTTATTACAACAGGCTGAGAAAAAAGGCATACCGGTTAATGAAACAAATACTATACGCGATAATTATTTAAAAGATGGCTGCAAAGAATCTGTATGCTGCAAAACAAAAAAGTTTTATAAGCAAGATGCAGTTGCTGAGTGGGATGAGTTTTGGGCTTTGATCAGTGAAGCAAATGCAAAAAAAATATTAGCAGATATTTTTCCGGCACGCAAAGGATTAAAAATTTCATTCAGCGGAGAAAAGGAATGGATCGTGCCTGACTTTGATATAACTCCCGGCGATTTGAAGATCAATCTCTCATCGATTGTAAGCGGCGTGTTTTCTATTTCAATGATTGCTACTATCAAGCCAGATCAAAAAGCAATTACATTTTATAATAAAGACAACCTGAAGGAAGATTTCAACACCACCCAGCCATTGGCAAAAATTGAACTGGACGATCTTATAAAAATCCCATTGAGTTTTAAAGATGTTTCGGGTAAAGAATTATCTGAGGTACTTGGATTAAATAAATCCGGCAGCGATTGTTGTTTAGATGCAGATATTGATCTCTGCGGTAAGGAAATTTCTTTATACAATTTTTTCAGAAGCGTAGTTATAAATGATACTACGATCAAAGTGCAGGTATGCGGGCTTAAAAATTTTATTGTGCAGAATGATGAGAGCGTTCAGGATGTGAACAGTCCTATTTATCCATTTTGTACAAGACCAAAAGTTAATAATAACTTTTTTGTTGGCTCAGAAGAAATTTTTCTGAAACGATGGGAAGACGTGTGGATTAATATTAACTGGAAAGACCTGCCTTCCCATAAGGGCTCTTTTTCAGGCCCTTTTGAAGCTTATTATAATGGATATCAGGATGCATTCCATACAGGAGAGAAAAATAAGGTTGTTGATAACCTTTTTAAGGTGCAATTTGGATTTTTGCAAGATGGCAAGTGGTACGAAAAGCATATACATTGCGGTCCATTGAATGTTGATCACCTTTTATTTCCTGAGTCAAAACCTGCTAATGCACCTAACTGTGATGATAAGTTTTACGCCTATCAGTTTAATATTAAACCATCTACATTTGGCCTACCTTCAGAACATTCTGAAAAAATTTCTTTTCTGGGTCTGAAAAGATTAAATAGTGACACGAGAAATTTCTTTTTTAAATTGATTCTGAAATGTCAGGACTTTCAGCACGATCGATATCCATTTGTCCTTGCAAGACAGACGACTGCACTTGGAAAACTGCCTACCGAAACTATAGATGGCGCAGTGTATTATAATTCAGTGACTGGTGATTTTGTAGTAGTAGATACAAATACTTTGTTGAAGCATTACAATGAATTAAGTGCTGTTACTAATCGTATTGATAAGGATGTAAAAAAAATAGATAGTGACTCAGGATCAACTCCTCCGCCACCGCATTCTATACATCATACTCATACTGCTGAAATAATAAAAATATTGCGTACCGAAGGTGTAGCTCACCCTGGTGATCCTAGTCTTAATGCAGACGTAGCCTCAATTGTAGGCACCGTAAAAGAAGGGATCCATGATTTGGCAAATGTTTCTCATTTTGCTGCTGTAATTCCTAAAGAGCCATGGACGCCGATCATAAGCAATATGTCTCTCGACTATACAGCAACTGCAATTGCCGAAGACATCGATCTCATTCATCTTTATCCATACGACGGCACTTACATGCAGGAAGAAATTCAACTTCATCCGACCCTGTTCCCCACTTTCTGTGATGAAGGCACTTTGTTCGTAGGATTAAAAGACCTTGTTCCGGGTGAAAACGTGAACATTCTTTTTCAGCTTGCTGAAGCAACCTCCGATTCGGAAACTGATCCGCAGGATGTGTATTGGTTTTATCTTGTAAATAATTCATGGCAGCAGCTGCGCGAAAAATTTGAAGTGCTCAATGACGATACAGACAATCTCACAACATCAGGCATTATCAAATTCTCATTCCCTGAAAATATTTCTGCTGATAATACTGTCATGCCGAAAAATCTTTTTTGGATAAAAGCATGTATTCCAAAAAACAGCGGTGATGTGAGTGAGACAATCGGTATCCATACGCAGGCTATCAGCGCAACATTCACGAACGATGATGCAAACGATAAACTAAGATTAAATACCCCGTTGCCAGCCGGCTCTGTTTCAAAATTGCAAGTTGCTGATGCAAATATTAAAACGGTAGATCAGCATTATGATAGTTTTGGAGGAGCAGTGCCTGAATTGCAATCTCAATACTATGTACGTGTGAGTGAATTGCTACGCCACAAAGGAAGGGCTATACAAAAATTCGATTACGAAAGATTGATATTACAGGCATTCCCACAAATATTCAAAACGAAATGCATCAATCACAGTTTTGCACTGAATGCACATGAATATAAAAACGATTTTCCGTTTGCTCCGGGTTATGTGCTGCTTGCAGTAATTCCTGATTTGAATAAACTGAAAGCGGGCAATTCATTCCAGCCGAAAGCGCCGGTCAGCATGCTTGAGGAGATAGAAAAATATTTGCAAAGCCGAACTTCTCCTTTCGTTCGCTTTCGTGCAATGAACCCGCGTTACGAAGCCATTCACTTTTGTATAACAATAAAATTGCTGCCCGGAAAAGACAGGAACTTTTATCAAAAACAAGTTGCAGAAGACATCCAAACATTTATGGCGCCCTGGGCAGTAGGAGATTATTATAAACTCACATTCGGGCAATGCGTCAACAGGTCCGATATCATTCAGTTCTTAGAAACGAGAGATTATGTTGATTATATACTGCAATTAAAAATGACAAGAGAAGATGATTTGAAAAATCCCTGTGTTGAACCATTGCAGATTTGTCCTGCAACTCCTCGTTCAATTTTGATTGCAGGCGATATTGAAGTTTGTCTTGAACCTGATAATGGTTGTGAGCAATGGGATACCAAAAAACAACCTTGTGAAAATAAGATGGTGCTGCATAAATGACCATCATAAAAAATAAAATGGAAATTTGATATGGCCGACACCGGAGTAAATAGTACAACCATCAGTCAAACAGATTCGGGCTTCCCGGATTACCTGGATTTTAATGCGCTTCGCGAAGACGCCATTAATTATCTAGGAGATCTTACCGGGAAGATCTGGACTGATTACAACCTTCATGACCCGGGTATTACGACCATTGAAATGTTTTGCTATGCATTGCTTGATCTTGGCTATCGCACTAATTTCCCTACGAAAGATATTTTTACAAAAAACCCTTCGGATATTTCGCCCGACAGTAATTTCTTTACTCCTTCCCGAATATTAACCTGCAACCCGCTTACAATTATCGATTACAAAAAAATGCTGATCGATATTGACGGAGTAAAAAATGCATGGCTGAAAGTGGCAGATAAGCAAATTGATTTGTGCAGAAAGGATGACAAGCAAAAGAAATCGGCAAAAAGTAGCCCAAGCTGTGAAACTTTTTTGAACGGGTTGTATCATGTTTTAATTGAACTTGAAAATCCGCATTCGACAAAAGAAGAATCTGATGCTGTTCTCGACAAAGTGAAAAAGTCATTAATGTCTCACAGAAATCTTTGCGAAGACTTTGTTGATATTTCCATCTTGTGCAGTTTCGATATTGGCGTATGTGCAGATATAGAGTTGAACAATGATGCTGACGCTGAAGAAGTTTATAAAAACATGATTGTGCAGTTGCAGCAGTTTTTTTCGCCATCTCCTAAATTTTATACACTGCAGGAATTGCTTGATAAGAATAAACCCATCGAAGATATTTTTGCAGGAAGGCCTTACAATTTAACACAGAGCTATGGATTTGTGGATACTGCTGAGCTTGAAGAGATCGAACTAAAAAAAGAGATCCATCTTTCAGATGTTTACCAGGAAATTTTTAAGGTGCCTGGAATAAAAACTGTACGAAGGTTGCGACTGCAAAATTGCAGCAATAAATCTGAATTGATAAACTGGAAATTCCAGCTTCCTGAAAACTTCATCCCGAATTTCTCACTATCATGTTCCGGTTTTCAGTTTTCACAAAATGGAAAAATACTCATTCAGGATCTTACGAAATTCAATCAATTCCTTGATGTAAATTTTTCCGCAAATGCAAGAATACTGCACACTCAGGCATTGCCTTATCTTGATGCTGAAATTCCACAAGGCATTTACAGAAATGATCTGGGGAATTATTACTCCATCCAGAATGAGTTTCCACGTGTGTATGGTATCGGTGACGGTGGCCTTCCAACAAGCGCATCAAATGAAAGAAAAGCACAGGCACTTCAATTCAAAGCATATCTGTTGTTCTTCGATCAATTGTTTGCAAATTATCTGGCACAATTGCAAAATATCCGTTCATTGTTTTCTCTCACCGGCTCTGAAAATACAGCACAACAAACTTATTTTTTGCAGGAACCACAATCAGTTCCGGACCTGCAAAAATTAATAAGGTTTCAGGATGTTGTAAACGATCAGGGAATAATACAGCAAGGCTCGGGTGCCACTTTAGGAATTCCGGTAAGCAGAAAAAATTTAGTGAAGGCTTTGGCGAAAACACCATTCGATGAAGTTGCATTCAGCCAGGCAATAACAACGCCTTATGATTTTATTTCTGATAACGAAAGGCAGGTTGCGATCAAACAATTAACTGAAGACTTATTGAATGCGGATTTTGCCGACGGTACAGGCGAAGATTATAGCAATAATTTTTTTCAGGCTGGGGATCAAAGTGACGATTCGTGCTGGATATTTTACATCTTCACATCTTCTGCAGATATTGCCATTGTATGCAAAGGCAATTTCAACACAATGGCAGATGCGCAACAGGCATTAACCTCAATGAAGTATCTCGCAACCTTCAGGGAAAACTGCACGGGCTATTTAACGGCCAACGGTAAATTTTCTTTTAATATAGGATCGAACTTGATGGGGTATGCAAATTTTCTGCAACGGATCATAGAAAATAAAACACTTTACCGCAAACGCAAAAGTGATTTCCTCGATCATCTGCTGGCGAGGTTTGCAGAACAATTTACAGACTACGCGTTATTGTCTTTTAATTTTATGAGCCCTGTAGCGCTTGAGGATTCAGTGCTTTTGCAGAAACAAAAATTTTTGTCGAACTATGATAAATTAAGCAGCGGAAGAGGACAAGCGTACAACTACAGCACAAATTACCGTGGTGATGAATTTGTGTCAGGGTTTGAAAAAAAAGTGGCAGCCCTTGCCGGTTTCGACAGTGGCAATAATACATTATGCAATTTTGTTGTTGAAGAATTTGAAGAATGGTTTTTAGTAAGAATTAAACTGGGCGATAAACTTCTGTTCACCTCTCCCGAAAAATTTTACTCCGATGAACAAGCCAAATTGGCGGCAAAAGATATACTAACGGCTTTGCAGTCAAAAGATAATTATCAGGTTTATTTTGATAAGATCAGGTATGCATATACGTTAAAAGTATTTTACGGAAATAACAAAGAAGCATTTTTTGACGGCTCTGATGCAAACGAAACGGAAATGCTCAACATCAGTAGTGCTCTTGCACGGATTTTTTCAGTGGAGCCTGTTGAACAGGACATCTTTGTAAGTGAATATGTTTTTAAAATTATTATCAGGGAAGCGAAAGATGATCATAAAGAAATCTTTTCTTCAAAACAATTCTTTCCGAATTATGAAAAAGCAGTTGCCAGATACAATAATATTGAGAAGAGTATAACGAAAATTTCTTTTTGGGATGAACACGAAAAGAACCATCCTTTGTTTCAGGAAATATATCTTGATAATACCAATGCTGAAGAACTTAAATTCGTCAACCTGAACGCTTTTAAAATCGATATTGATGATGATATTGTCGGGAAGCCTGACAAATTCACTTTTTCATTGCTGGATCACGGAAACAATTTTAAATTCTTATCGCTGCAGGAATTCGGATCTTATAATGAGGCTGAAGAAAGTTGCAAGCGATTGATCATTCTGCTTGCTGATATCAGGCATTTCACTGTGTCATATAACGCAAGGCAGGACAGATATTTTTTGCAGATAATGGCTGATGGCAAAGCCATTGCAGAATCGACGGCGTATGAAAGTGAATTGCAGGCACAGCATGCAATAAATAATGTAAATAAGCTGGTAATATCTCAACTGTATTTGCTTTCAGTGGAAAAAAGGCCTTATCGCTGGAAATTCCAGTTCTATCTTAACAACGAAAAAGGCAATGAATTTGTTTTTAACAGTATTGATCAATTTGAAAGCGCAGATCAGGCGAACGAAAATGGTAAAATATTTTTTGACAACATTCAAACAATAACTGCAAAAATTAATAACAAAGAATTACAGCTTGTTTCATCTTCAAAAAAAATAAATGCAGCAGCCTTTGAAAGCAGCGGACAATCAAAACCAAACCTTAAAGAAATTAAAAGCGAAGTTGATGAGTTGCTGGAGATGAAAAAAGAGATCATTCTGCTAAATGAAAATAATGATCCGGCAAGCTTCAATAAATTCGTCGACAACGACATTTTAAATAAGGAGAAAAAATTTGTTTACAGGCTTGTTGACAAAAATCACTTGCATGCCGTGTATGTTAAAAACGATATTACCGATGAAAAAGAAGAAACTGCAATAGCAAAAAAGAAGGAATTGTTCCAGGATACATCAGTTTACGACTATGTTGACATTTGCCTTGGTGGAGATATTTTTCAAGAACGTATAGACGCATCAGGCCAGGTATGGTACCATTATCAAATCAAATCAAGAACCCCATTGTTCTCTGTAAAGGATCTTGTTCTTTTTGAAAGCGTGCAGGGTTATGTTTCCGAAGAAGATGCCCAACAGGCGTTTGACTCCAATTATCTGCAAATATTTCGAGCAGCGATGGATGAAAAAAAATATGGCAATAGTTCAGCTATCAGTTTCAAAGAAACGATTATTCATATTCCCGATCCTGATAAAGAAATAAAGAGCATCGTTTTTATTCCGGATAAAACAAAAGAGATCATCAGTTGGTACAATGAAGATCATCTGAAAAAAGAACTTACTAAAATCGCGAAGAAATATCCTGTTCGGTTTATAACTAACGCCAAAACCGATGCTGCAGAATTTGAACATCGTTTTCCTTGTGAGCCGCCGGTGTACAAACCTGTAAAAAATGATTGTGCGTCCAAAGCTTCTGCTGTGAACTATTATTATTATGTTTTGACTGATAAAAACGGACAAGAAATATGGCAAAGCGTTCGGCATTATGAAACTGCTGACGAGGCAAGAAACCGGTTTTATTTTTTCTTTCGCCTGCTTTTCTATCCCGGCAATTATGTGGTCAAAGAAAGTTTATGCCGTTGTTACAAAGAAGATGCGAGCGATTGTACATGTGCGTGGGAAATCTGTATACGAGAAGTGCTGGCAGAAAGCAGAGTGAGGTTTGAGTATGAAAAAACTGCCTGGTCTGAAGTAGAAAAATTTATTTGCGTTGCTCAATCGAAAGATGGCTTTCATGCATATTTTAATCACCTGTTATGCAACAACTCATTTTTCGTAGCATGCGAAGGCGCGACATTTATCCATCCTTGTAAATATGAAACAGAAGATGAGAGAGACAGGTCAAAAGACACACTGCTTGAGGCAATAAAAGAATATTACAAAAATGACAAGCTGCCATTTTTATCCGATGTTAACCCTGAAATGATTTATGACATCAATGGCGATGAATTGGCAAAACTGGTACAGCCTATAGCTAAGCATCATTCAATTTGTGAATGGTATTTTGAAGTAATAAGAATTGTTTTGGATGATACAATTTCAGACGAGGCAAAATATCTGTACGATAACAATAAATTTTATCTGCTAAATAAATCAAAGGCAAAGGTTGCGGAATCAGTTAACATCGATAACATTGAACAATGGAAACTAAAACTTCTTGAGTTTTCCTATTATTTCCCTGTTGTTGAAAATTCAGATAAAAAATTCTGTATTGAAATAAAGCTCCCGCACTTTAATCATTTTGGAGAAGATATCGCCTCAGACGAGCCTTGCGGATGCGGTAAGGGTCATAAACAAGGCCACGACAAATGTTTCTCTGCCTGGAAAAGTAAATGTTGTTTTGATACCTGTGCCCGCGCTTTGGAATATTATTTTGCGGAGGTTGGAAAATTAAGGACCTATAAAAATTATCATTCTGTATTTTACTGCGATTGTGAAGGTTTTGGAATTGAACTGATTTCAGTAGAAGACATTATTGCTGTGAACCCGCAATCTTACATTACAGATGGAGCAGTTTGTGATGCCATTTCCCGTTCAAAAAAATTAATAAATGCAGAGGGGCTGCATGTTGTTGAGCATATATTGCTGAGGCCTCGCAGCAACAAAGATTGTGATGATTGCGATTGTTTGAAAAGCACCTGCAATGAAACGCTCTGCAAGTTTGTATGGCAGGAAGGCGATATTAACGACCCATGCAACAATCCCGTTAAAGAAATTTGTTTTGTTCCCGGCAGCGACCCATATTCATTTATTGCCACTATTGCTTTGCCGGCATGGCCGCAACGTTTTCGTTCAGATGAAAGCCATGCTATAATTGAAAACCTGTTGCAAAGAGAAGCCCCCGCACATGTGCTTTTACGTGTTCTCTGGCTAACACCTCATGACCTGTGTTGTTTTGAATCGAGGTTCAGGAGGTGGAATCATTGGCTTACATGGGATCAACATTGCAAATTTGATTATAAAGTATGCGAGTTCTCTGAGTTTCTTTTTACAAAAGAATTCAAATGTCTTGATGATTGTGTCACGTGCTTGCCTTGTAAAGAAAACAAACCCTCAGTTGTTCCGTGCTTTACTGCTGCTTGCGACGAACAGGCAATGCCAGGCAAATATGATATCGTGAACCAGGTGAGTGAGATTTTTTGTTGGGGTGGCATGGAATGCGGGGGAACAAAAAAAAATAACGAGCCTACAGACACAGTCAATCAGGTTAAAACCGGAAAAGCAGCAACACCCTTAACTAAAAATAATAATGGTGATGTTGATGCAGAGAATAAAATAGATGAGCGATTTACCAAATACAGGGATGAAGCAAGGTCGATCGTTACTGCATCCGAAAAAAATAATATAGCTGTTGCTGTTTTATCATTTCTGCAAAGTGCAGCTACCCTCGCAGATTTGAAAAACGTGATAGAATCAATCCTGAAAAATGTTAAACCCAAAGCGAAATCAAAACAGGCGCTTACAACTGACCAGGTAAAAAAACTCACATCAACATGTGTTTTTTATTACCTGGACAGAGCGGTCTTTGATAACAAAAAGAATAGTTTGAATAACGAATTGCAGTCAATGGTCGATGACCTGAAAAAAGCAAGGATTGCTCCTGAGTTTGGTGAATGGAATGCGGATGAAGTAAAGTTGATAAAGCCTGATGCGGAAATAAACAACATTGAAAAATTGCTTAAATAATCATGCATCACATTGTAAAAAAACAGGTTTTTGATTTAACGCTGCCTGCAGAACAAAACGCTTTTGAATTGCAGCACCGTATCAGCAGCTATAATCAGCAGGAAATTATTTCTGTTCTTCAAAAAGTATTTGATGAGATATCTGCAGATGACGAGAATCTTTATATTGACAAATTGATAATAGACCTTGGTAACATTTCTTTAAAAAAGATCAATTCAAATAACTGGGCTGATATAATCGAGATGGAATTGCGAAAACAATTAAAAAATATATCAGCAACCCCGGAAAATAAAAAAAACTTTTTGCGCCTGCCAAAAACTACCAGCATTTTCAGGCAGTGGATGTTCAGCATGCAAAACGGCTACTTGCCATGGAATTCATCCGTGGTCAATGATACATGGTATACACAGGTGCTGGAGGCCATTGCTACTGAGCATAAAATAGCAGATGAACTTCGGCTTGAATTGGGGAATAATAAAACTGTAGTTCAGCGAATTGTTCTTCAGCACGCAGTTACTTTTTTAATATCATTAGTTGAATTGCTGACTGCTGAAAAGCAGGATAAACTTGCAGATGTGGCAGGCGAATTTTTTAGTGCCGCAGAATTTCTTCATAAGAAAACAAAAAAAAATGTTACGGTCAGCAAACGTTTTATTGAAACAAGTGTATGGATAAACATCCTGCATCAAATTTCAGCAGTAGCAAATATTGCTGTTTCTGCAAATGAATCCAATGCTTACAAAATAATCATTCGCCTGATCAAATTTTTCTTCAGTAAACAACAAGTTGAGATCATTCTCAGATCAAAGCCGATTAGTGCAAAACTACCGGTAACATTAACGGCATTTAAAAAAGCACTCGAAGAAAAAAATCATGATCCGGACAGTCAGCAAGAAAGCTCCGGAAATAATTTTTTTGTGCCGACAGACGGGAAATCGTTTCAGGAAAAAGTATTACTGAAGAAAGTACAAACAAAAAAAGATGCTCGTGCTTCAGAGCATATTTCCAAAACTGGTGTAATCCAACCTACAAACACAGATAGTGAGAGAATTGAGAAGAAACCGGCTGATAAAAAAGTAATTGACAAAGAAGATATTGTTACAAAAAAAAGCCTTCAGAAAAAACAGCAAAGTGAAAACGTAGAAATAAGACCGGCGATACCTCAAAAAAATACTTTGCATGGTTTGGAATCAGAAGATAAAATAAAAATACCAGTTACCGGAGGTAATCAAAGGCAAAATGATTTTATAACTGCCATAGGGAACGATGAAATATATATCAAAAATGCTGGCGTGATATTGCTTCATCCTTTTTTGAATTCCTTTTTTAAAATACTTGGTTATGTGAACGAAGGAGCATTTGTAAGTGACTACATGCGACTCAAAGCGCTGTATCTTATCCATTTTATGGCAACCGGCGAAACGGAAGCACAGGAATATGATCTTACTATCGCAAAAATCATATGTGCATACCCGTTAGAAGAGCCTGTTGACAAAGTTGTTGAACTCAATGAAAAAGAATTGCAGGAAGCAGATAATATGATCACAGCTGCGATAGCGAACTGGCAGATATTGAAAAACACATCTGTTGCAGGCCTGCGCGAAGGGTTCCTGCAACGGCCTGGTAAATTATTTGTGAAGAATGGTGAATTGCAACTACATGTTGAGGCCAGTAGTATCGATATGTTGCTGGATCATTTGCCATGGAACCTTAGCATTATAAAACTATCATGGATGAAACATGCATTGCATGTTCAGTGGCGTTAATTTTTTGCTGAAATACGAGCATGAAAGCGGCGGAAACAAAATCAACGGAAGCGGGTGCCAAAACAAATACTCCTTTTTTTAGCAAGGAAGGAGGCGCAGGTTTTTTTTCAAAACCATCAGGCGATAAATTTTTCAATAAAGGAAGTAGCCAAAATCCTTTTATACAAAAAAAGCTTACAGTCGGACAACCCAACGATAAATACGAACAAGAAGCAGATGCCATGGCAGACAAAGTGGTACAGCGCCTGAATGAAAATAGCCAAGAACCTTCTCGTCATAATGGAAATACAATTCAGGCAAAACCCATTGCTCCATTGGCAGCGATTACTCCATTTGTTCAAACCAAATGCGCATCCTGCGAGCAAGAAGAAAAACTGCAGAAGAAAGAAGAAGTTGAAGAGAAAGATTTGCAAAAAAATAAGCTGAAGAGAAAACCTATTTTTGAAAGCAATGCAGAGCCGCCACCTGATGAGGAAAAAAATATCCAGCGAAAATGTGCGGAATGTGAGAAGGAAGAAAAACTGCAAAAAAAATCGGATGCTGTTTCAGGACAAACTGCTCCTTCAAATGTTGAAAGTAGTTTGAATTCTTCGAAAGGTTCCGGTAATCCATTACCAGCTTCGACACGCAATCAAATGGAAAATTCTTTCGGAGCTGATTTTTCCAATGTGAGGATACACAATGATACTTTTGCCACAGAAATGAACAAAGACCTGAATGCACAGGCCTTCACGCATGGCAATGATATTTATTTCAATTCAGGAAAGTTTGATACAAATTCAAATTCAGGGAAACATTTGCTGGCGCATGAGTTGACGCATACGATACAACAAGATGCAACCAAGGAAAGGTTAATACAAACAGCTCCTTCTGCATCTCCACCTACTAGCAATATTATATATATTGACGTGAACATTTTAGATCAAATAAACAGAGGGAATGTTGATGTTGCTTCACAATTACGATTGTTTCAAAACTCAGGCTTTGTTTTGAAGATTAATCCATATACATATCAAGAAGCGATAAAACCACCAAGCGAACAACCTGAATTAGGGCAAGCATTGCAGTTGATGATAAAGGAAATGAATATTCAGATAGGACCGGACCCCTCCCAAGAAACTAGGATTGATACCGCAATGCTTCATAAAGGCAATATTGATTTTAAAAACTACAAGGATACTCAAATAATAGTTTCTGCTAAATTAGAAAACGCACAAATTTGGAGCATGGATCGCCGTTTTCGAAATGGCTCAAAAGAGATCGAAAATGTTTATAAAGTTACTGTTAATCCGGCGAGCTATGATATAGAAAAGGTAGATGACTCTAAGCCGGATTATAGAGTTGGGCGTATTCTTTTGAATTTACCACCTGTTCAAATTGCGACTACAGCGAACACTTCTCAAGCTAAGCCAGATGTTAGTAAAGCTAATAATATCCTTGAAGGACTTGATGAAGTTTATAGCCGATACACTACACTGAATAGGATTGATGAAGTTGCAAGCTTATATGGAACATTTGTTAGCCCAACCGCAAAATTTGCTGAATTGAGTGCTCTAAAAAAAGAGATTGAAGCAAACTTAACAGAATACATTCGATTAAGTGTTTACAATCGTCCAAATAACGCTCAGAGGCTATCTCAATTAAAACAATCATTAATTCAGAAAAATAGCCTTGAAGATATAATTACACCTGCGTATATGAAGGATGTTGAAGAGCTATATAGAACTGGTCCGTTTATAGTAACCTTCAATACTGAAGTTGAAAAAGCTAAAGAAACTGGTAGACTTTCTGATGTTGGAATTGAGGCATTATGGGAACTTGATCCACCCACTGCTAGGCAATTTATTCAAAATAGCGGTTTATCAAAGGGACAACAAGCAGAAATTCTTAACAACATGCCTGGTCAGCCAATACCTCTTAGAAGCAGGTTTGCTGCAGGCTTTTTGTTAGCGATTCAATTAATAGAGATTGCTGCACCATTCATACAAATGAAACAGCAAGAAGCTGCAAGTGAAGATGTAGGGAAATCGTTGAATGATATTTTATGGTGGCTTGACAAAGGAGTTAGCCCTGAAATTCAGGGATTAAATCACAGGTGGATTAGAAGTAATTTATGGTCAAATAAGCCTGATGATATTTTTGCCTGGTATAGAAGTGGAGATCTTGACTATTTGGCTCTGACTTCAATTCCTGATACTGATTCAACCTGGACAAATTTTACTATTTGGGCATCTTTAAATATTAAGAATCATAGAGATTGGGAATATTTTATACTTAACTCAAATTCAGTAAAAGAAGATGGGGTAGATGCTAATAATAAGCTGATATTTAAATACAGGACTGGTAAAATAGTGGGAACCACTTTTGCTCACGAGGTTGAAGAACAATGGAACAATAACCCTCGGTTCTCAATGATATTAAATGCGACATGGGATGTAGTTTATACAAATACTACAAAACAGATTCAAGATATTGGCACAAAGGGGAAACCTTTTACAAGCGAATATCAAACATCAGGCTATCATTCAAGCGAAATATTTAAGGGCTTGCCACAGGCAACAGGAAAGAAAAGGTTTAAGAAAAATTTATCTGAGAGGGTTTTATACACAGTAGTAGGCCGACGGAAATTTACGGATTTCCCTGATGACTCTATTTTTTTCACATTCCCTTCCGATATAGTCAAAGGATATGAAGGGGCTTCAGTTCCTGATGGCTACATTGTTGTTGGTGGAGCTGACTATTTTACATACGCCAATATTTATTCTTACAAAGGAAGGTACTATCAACCGATACGTGAGGTGATTTTAGCTAAAATAGAAGATTTGGAAGAAGCAAAATAAGAGCAAAAAATTGTAACATGATATAAAATAGTTTTTTCATTTGCAATGAAATCAACCCGATCAAAAAATATTAAACCATCTAATCCAACACATTCACCTTTCTTCCAAAAGGAAAGCAACAATAATTTTTTTGATAATAACAGCAAACCTTTTTTCAATCCATCGCTTGTCCAGGCAAAGCTAAATGTCGATCAGCCAAACGACCCGTACGAAAAAGAAGCTGATGCGATGGCAGATAAAGTTGTGCAGCGGCACAGTGATAAATTTTTTTCAGGTTCAGAAGATAATCCTTCTTCATTTTTTAATAAGCCAAATTTAACTGTGCAACGGAAATGTGCCGAATGTGAAAAGGAAGAAAAATTACAAAAGAAAGAAAAAGAAAAGCCTGAAGAAAAAATACAGAAGAAACCAATTTTCGAAAGCAATGCAGAACCAAAAGATGATGAAAAAAATATCCAGCGAAAATGTGATGAATGTGAGAAAGAAGAACGGATTCAGAAAAAACCTTTGTTGATTCAAAAGCAAGATGATGCAGGTTCTTCTTTCAGCGAATTTTTTCAGCAACCTTCAACTGATTCTGCATCGTCCGCTACATCCGAAACTCAGCCATCTTCTCCTGCGCCTGAAGGACAAACATCAACGAATGCAAATGTAAATCAACAAGGGCAATTTATCGTTGATGATTCAGCAACTCCATCAGAAGGGCAAATGAGAAGATCAGATTTCCTGCAGCGCCTCAATGATGGAATTTGCGAAACAGTAGACCAGGCATTACAGGGAACTCCATTTTCATCAGACAATTGTCCTTATATACGGGCTGCTTTTGCCAGATATAAAAACAGTAACCCCATTCAGCTTGAGCAGGCAATAGAACATTATGGGCTTTCAATCAACTCAGTTCAAAGCGCAGAGGACATCATACAACAGATGAAAATGCGTGTATCTACAGGTGTCAGCCAATGGATAAAAACAGGGGACCTTTCCGGTTTGCCAGAGGATGCCCTTGCTCAAATTCCTGCAAGTATAAAAGCGATGGCAGGTATGGCATCAACAATAGGGAACATATCTCAGGCAGTAACCAGTGGAGCAGAGAATCTTGTATCAGGAATTGGCAATGCAGTTGCTGAAGCCGGCGGTGCGGTCGTTTCAGGATTACAAAGCGCTGCGTCTTCAGTCGAAAATATTCTTTTCAAATCGAATGATGGCAAAGCGCATGCAACACAATCGCCGGCATCTGTGATGCAAAGCCTGGGCAAAGGGAATTCAATTGAAGGAAGCACACGCAGTAAAATGGAAAATGCTTTCGGTACCAATTTTTCTGATGTGGAAATACATACCGACAGTAACGCCGCCAATCTTTCAAAAAATATGAATGCACGTGCATTCACAGTAGGTAATCATATTGCATTTGGAAATGGTGAGCATCAACCAGGAACATTGGTGGGTGATGCATTGATGGCGCATGAATTGGCGCATACTTTGCAACAAAGTGGGATAAATAACTCAAGTAATCATTCATATGATTCACTTGAAAAGGATGCGGATGAAAGTGCAGTAGCCGTGATGACAAAAATGATGACCGGAGAAGAAGTTGGTTCATTAAAAAAAGGGAAAAGATTTAAAACAAGTTTAAGCTTAAACCGATGTTCAAAATCGAAACAAGACCCACCCAAAGATGCGGCTGTACCTGCAAAAATAGATGAGCCGAACAGCTATGCCACATTTGGAGACTGGTTGGCATCTTTTCCTAAACATACTGCTGCAGGAGATACCGATTTAACCTCCATCGCACCTGCAGGATTGCAACAGTTAATCCGACCCACGGGTCATTTTATCTGCGATTGTGCTGATGTTTCTTTAATGTTAAAGCACTATTATCTGAAAGCCCATAATCAAAAATATGTTTTTAAAGCAGGAACTGGTAAAGGCACTGAATACACAATAGGTGACGGAGTAAGTGATGACGATATCAGAAAAATCGCCAGCGACGTCGGGTCAGTTAATTTTCAAGATGATAGAGGTGGATCAAAAGATAGCCCTTTTTCTATGGTTAGCTTTTATAAAGAAAAGCAGAACAGAATAACTAATTTGAAAAAGTTGATTACTAAAGGCCTTAAGAGTGGTGACCTGTTTGTATGGCAACGCCTGACATCCATACATGATAATAATTTTCAAGGGCACGTTCAAACAGTTCAAAATATTGATACAGCAGGAAAGACAATAACACTTATGCAAGGAAATATGAGCGGAGGTGTAGGCACCGGGAATTTAGAACAAAGGCAGGAAACCTTTCAGCAACTTACTAATAGTGCTGATGGTGACGGGGAGATAGTTCCTCATCCTGTTTCAGATCCTGAGGAATCTTTTTTTGGAGCTGGTCCGTGGAAATAAAACAATCAGTAAAGAATTTAAAATATTAATTCATTTATGAATTTATTAATGAACATCTTTAAATAAACTCATTTTTAGACAATGGCGGTATTAAATATTAAATTGTTTAATAAAAAGATTAAGTCCTTCCATTTCTTCGGAGTGCTCGGATTTATTTGCGGCACTTCATTGGGCATATTTCTTACTTCATACCTGAATCTTCATCCTTATATTATTTTTTTAATGACTCTCGTTGGCGCTGCCACTTTTTTCTTATTAGCATTCGCAGCAAAAATTATTACCGGTGAAGAAAATATTGTTTATTATCATCATGAAATTGCAATCCTTATTTTTTGCTCCATCACATTAAAGCTCCTGCATTATCCTGTACTTCCTTATCTCGATATCATTATTTTGGGCATCGGAACTTTTCTTGCATTTGGCAGAATCGGCTGCTTTAATGTTGGCTGTTGCCATGGCAAAGTATCTAATCATGGCGTTGTATATTCTCACAAACATGTTGAAGAAGGTTTTACTTATTATTACGAAGGAGTTTCATTATTGCCCGTGCAATTGATCGAATCTGCTTTTGTTTTTTGCGTTGTAATTACCGGTTCCATTTTATTGCTCAATCATATTGCCCCCGGAACTGTTTTAATCATTTACACAGTTGTGTACGGAGCTTACCGGTTTGGTATCGAGTTTTTTCGCGGCGATCCCGAAAGGCCTTACTGGAAAGGGTTATCGGAAGCACAATGGACAACACTTATACTTGTGGCTATAACATTATTGCTAAGTGTTGCCGGTCTACTTCCTTTTTATGACTGGCATTTAATAATTTTTCTGTTGCTGGTGATTGCGTCTTGTTACATCATATTTATCAAAAACAAAGACGATGAGTATAGACTGCTGAACCCAGCGCATATCCATGAAATTGCATCGGCTTTGCAAATACGATCGGAAGGGAAAAATAACCTTATCAATATTTATGAAACTTATGAAGGGCTGTCAATTTCTTCAGGATATCAACAGGAACAAAATAATTTGATTCAGTATTATACTTTGTCTGGCGACAGGAAACTAAAATTGAATCAGCGTGTTGTAGAAAAAATAGCAAGTATTATCAGGCTGATCAAAAAACACAAAGCAGGATTTGAAATAGTTGAAAAACAGAATGGCATTTATCATATCATCTTTACAGAAAAGAATTATTCCGGCAAGGCGACAATGGAAATGTTCGTTAATAGCATTTAAATTTTAAACCTGCGATGTGTATTTTCTATGTAATAAAAACTGGCATCAAACTTTAACTGCTTTGAAACTTAATTGTGATTTTTAAAAAATATGAACTTATGGAAAATGACATCTTAACAATCGATGATAAAAAATTCAATCGCATACTGGAACTGATGAAAGAGATAACCAATATGGAGCAGCATTTCAATGATCTTGAAACAAAATACAGAATACTTGCTTCTCAATGGCTACTTGCCTCATTTGCTGCCATTGGATTTATTCTAACAAAAGACCCCGCTTTGCCGTTTAATAAATTGTGGCTCGCTATGGGTATTTGTTCAGTGAGCAGTATAGGTATCTTCCAAATATGGAGAATGGACCTGATGGTTTACCAGCAATTGTTGAGAGCGGCTTTTTATGAAGGAGTAAAACTGGAAAAAAAGTTTTCATTTCTTCCGCAAATAAAAAATGGCATGATCAGCCGTGTAAAAAAAGGCGATGTGACCCAAACACTCGTTTATTATTATTCAGTCAGCATATCAGTTCTTCTGATTACGGGCTTTGCAATTTTCCTGATATTGAAATATAAAGAACTGACTGTTCCGGAAACTGCATTTTCTTTTGTGTTCATTGCCTGTGTAATATTCCTGGTTCATTCTTATATGAGCAGGCAATCTGCAGAAAAGAAAAACGAAAACATAAAAACGAATTTAAATTCCTGAAATTTTATTTATGCCAGTTATTTCCATTGCTAATCAAAAAGGAGGTGTAGGTAAAACCTCTACCGCCATCAATCTCGCCGCTGCGTTGCAGCTCCGGGAAAAAAATGTTTTGCTGATCGATGCAGACCCGCAATGCAACCTTACACAATCGCTCGGATTAAATGAAGACCAAGAAATAAATCTGTATACTGAATTCAAAAAAGAAATTACAGGTAGGAAAAGTGATTTGCTTAGCGCTGTTGTTACAACATCCTGCGGGTTAAAATTAATTCCATCTTCTCTGGAATTAGCAATGGCCGAACTGGAACTCGTTGGCAAATTCAATCGCGAACAAACATTGCGCAACAAAATGCTGAAACCAATTGTAAACGATTATGATTTTATATTGATCGATTGCCCGCCATCATTTGGATTGCTTACCGTGAACGCACTTGTTGCAAGTGATTACGCGATCATTCCTTTGCAGGCAGAGTTTCTTCCATTGAAAGGAGTATACAGTTTTTTTAAGCTGATAGAAATGATGAAAGATATTCCTAATCTTGAACTGAGTGTAGCAGGGTTTGTGCTAACAAAATTCAGTGCACGAAAAAGAATGAACCGCGAGATAAAAGAAATATTGGAAAATGAATTTCAGGCAAAAGTGTTCGACAGTTTTATACGAACAGATATAAATGTAGCTGTAGCGCAAAAACGCGGAATAGATATTTTTTCTCTTTCTCCCAACTGCAATGCAGCAAAAGATTATGAAGCATTGGCAAATGAATTTATTACAAAGCTGGCACCATCCACCTTACGAAAAACCGCAGATGTTGTAGCATGATATTCTTCTAACTATTAAAAAAAAAGTATGTCATATCTCTCCCGTTTATTCAATCATCGCAATGCGCAATCACCTGACATGAAAAATGAAAAGCCGTTTTTTTCAAAAAAGAGCGCAGATAAAAAAGTGGCAAAAAACTCATTCTTTCAAGCGAAACTTGCAGTGAATGAGCCAGACGACAGTTTTGAAAAAGAAGCTGATGCTGTCGCAGATGCTGTAGTTAATAAATCTTCCAAAAAACAAATTGCACAACAAAATACAATCAGCAGCGTACAACGTTTGGCTACCGCTCCGGAAGAAGAAAAAGTAAGTAGCAATGATGAGAGAATGGAAAGAGATAAAGAAAAACCATTTCAGCTACAGCGAAAAGTTGCAGGTGAAGAGAAAATGAAGGAAGATGAAACGAAGAAAAAATCGACTTCGGTGCAGGCAAAACATGAAAGCAATTCTTCCGCTGCATCTTCACAGGTTTCTTCAAGAATAGAAAGCAGCGCAGGCAAAGGAAAAAAACTTCCTGCAAAAACATTGCATGAAATGAACACATCATTCGGCGCCGATTTCAGCAATGTGAATATTCATAACGATAGTGAATCTGCAGAAATGAATAAAGAATTACAGGCGCATGCATTCACTCATGGAAACGATATTTATTTTAATTCAGGAAAATTTAGCCCCGAAAATTCAACCGGGAAATTTTTATTAGCACATGAACTGACGCATGTGATCCAACAAGATGCAAATAAAAATAAGCTTGCTACTGCTTCTGCAAAAAAAATGATACAAAAAGATGATGATAATTCGCAAATGAACATGGCTCAAAGTTGCTCAGGTTGGGAGGGCGACCCGCAGAGTTTTAGTATCCGGGCAGCTCAAAATTTTTGCATGGATGCATTCAATGCCCCTGTATCTACACCAGATAGTATTATTTGTTCAGGAAATGTTTGCACGGTACATTATCTGAATGGGCCTTTCACCTTCAACATTACGGTAGATATGTCACAGGTTCCCGGAATCGTTTTTGTTTCCGGAACACCTGCTATCGGGTTTCTTTCAAAGACCTGTTCTTATTCGTATTCATGCGATGATTCCGGGTCAATTAGTTTTCAACGAAAATTTTGCCGGCTTACTTAGTTTAATCAAGTATGATTAACATGTGCCTGAAAAAGTTTTTTAAATATTTTAGGAAGAATAAACAACCTCAGTCTGTGGAAGAACCAACTGATCAGGATTCATTTGATAATGATCAAACAGATATCAATTTATCAACGCACAATAAAATTATTATGGAAACACATTCTATTCCCGTTGAATTTACCTACCTGCAGGATTTGATTTCTTATCGTTTAGGAGCATCTCACAAGCCAGCATTTCTTCCTGTCGATGAGTGGGAATTGCCTGCAAAAAATTTATTACAGCGACTAGGTTTAGATAAGAACGAAGATGTTGCTACATTGATATTAATCGGGTTGGCGCCTTATGTAGTTCCGGAATTATTTGACCATGCGATACAGGAAAAAATAAAGACATCAGGCGATTTTCCTGAAATAGGTGGATTGCGTGGAAAAAATTTTCGCGGTTTTTTGCCTACCGGCCAAACCGCCGTTTTTCTTTTAGCAGGAAATAGCTGGCAACGGCGCTCAGAAGTGGAACAATTATTTTGGTCTGATAAAGATCTTGCAATAAAAAAAATTTTGTGGCTCGAGCAAATGGAACAAGGAGAGCCAGTGATCAGCGGAAGAATTATTATAGCACTTGATTATATTGATCTTTTTCTTTTCGGGAAATCTGCGCCACCTCATTTTAGTACTAGTTTCCCGGCGCAAAGAATCACGACCAAATTAAAGGTTGAAAATATCATGATGAATAAAGATGTGACGAAACATTATGAATACCTTAAAGACTGGATCACGCATAATGATACGCTTCTTAACCATTGGGAAATGAAGAACAACTTCAGAAAAGGATTTAAAGTTTTATTCTATGGCCCGCCGGGAACAGGAAAAACATTAACGGCAAACGTACTTGGTAATGAAACAAAAAAAGAAGTATACAAAGTGGATATTTCGATGGTGGTTTCAAAATATATTGGTGAAACAGAAAAAAA
>DATGIX010000020.1:0-2220 GCA_035295505.1 Puia sp.
AACATCGTTGTGTCACTCACTTGTACAGTAACGATTCTATTCAGCATGGTGTAACAGTCATTATTAAATTTAACTTATTAATTAGTCATCTTATCGATGACTAATTTTATAACCCAAACTAATGAAACGGATTTTATTTATCGACCGGGATGGGACCTTAATAAAAGAAGCACCACCAACTTATCAGATCGATTCATTCGAAAAATTAGAATTCTATCCGCATGCTTTCGAGTTCATGACAAAAGTTGCGACAGAATTTGATTATGAATTGGTGATGGTTACCAATCAGGATGGCTTGGGCACTTCATCATTTCCGGAAGAAACATTCTGGCCTGTTCAACATTTTGTGATGCATGCGCTGGAGAATGAAAAAATTTATTTCAGCGCAGTTCATATTGACAAAAGTTTTCCAAAAGACAATGCACCAACGCGCAAACCGGGCATTGGAATGTTATTGGAATATCTGAACACTGAAAAATATGACATCAAAAATTCATTCGTAATCGGCGATCGTATTACCGATGTTCAGCTTGCAAAAAACCTCGGTTGTAAAGCCTTCTGGCTGAATAATGATCCTGGTCTTGGTGGAAAGGAAATCAGCAATTCAATACAGGAATTAGCATCAACGATTGCTCTTGAAACAACGGAGTGGAGCAAAATTTATGAATTCCTGAAATTGGGATTGCGCTGTGTTATACATGAGCGTAATACAAACGAAACAAAAATATGTGTAGAGTTGAATGTTGATGGTTCAGGAAAAAGTGAAATAAAGACAGGCATTGGCTTTTTTGATCACATGCTGGAGCAAATTGCTCGTCATGGAAAAATGGATTTGAAAATAAACGTGCAAGGCGATTTACATATTGATGAACATCACACCATCGAAGATACAGGCATTGCACTTGGTGAAGCATTTGCAAAAGCGCTTGCCGATAAACGTGGCATGGAGCGCTACGGCTTTGCATTGCCAATGGATGAAGCAGATGCAAAAGTGCTGATTGATTTTGGCGGAAGAAACTGGATTGTCTGGAATACTGATTTCAAAAGAGAAAAAATTGGCGAGATGCCGACAGAAATGTTCTTTCATTTCTTCAAATCATTTTCAGACGCGGCAAAATGCAACCTGAATATTGAATGCAAAGGAGAGAATGAACATCATAAAATTGAAGCTATTTTCAAAGCATTTGCAAAAGCGATACACATGGCCGTTAAACGCGACCCAATGAGCAATTATTTGCCAAGCACAAAAGGAGTGTTGTAATTAATAATCGATAATTAGTAATTAATAATTTGTTATGTCATTTGGAAAGTCATTCATCTGAGAATTAAAAAATGAAGCTGCAAGCACAAAAAAAATTCTTGAAAAAGTTCCATTAGAAAAAGCCGACTGGAAGCCGCATGAAAAGTCAATGAGCATCGGGCGGCTTGCAACTCATATAGCTGAAACAACACATTGGGTTTATGTTATTCTTGAAGCAGATGAATTTGATTTTGCAGCACAACCTTTTAAACCCCGTGTGGCTGCTTCTGTTGAAGAGTTGATTCAGATTTTAGATACAAATGTCAGCAGATCTATAGCTGCGCTTGAAAATGCAAGCGACGAAGATTTTGAAAAAAACTGGACAGTGAAAAGAGGTGGACAAATTATTTTTTCAATCCCTAAAAAAATTGCTATCAGAAGCTGGGGGTTCAATCATACTATCCATCATCGTGGTCAGCTATCTGTCTATTTGCGATTGCTTGATATCCACGTTCCGGGCTTGTATGGTCCAAGTGCTGATGAGAAATAAATTCTTAAAAAAATTAAAAGGGCAGAATCAATTTGATTGATTTTCTGCGGAGCTTAATTCATCTTCTATCTTTTTTTGCCATTTCTCCTGCTCTTTTTTAGTGATGCCGAATTTTGTTTCGGAATCATATTGTCTCATTTCTACATTCGCAGCATCATTAATATCATGATAGATTTGCTGTATGTTTTTTGCATAGTTTTCATAAGTCAAAGATGCCTTTTCAAGTTTCTTTTTAAGTTGAAGTGTGTAATAGTGAGCCAGTCGCATGCGATATTGTTCATGCAACAATACTTTTGGTTGTTGTGCATTTCCTTTTACCCATGAAAAACCTTTTGAAAAATAAGTTCCTACATTAACCGATATTTCAAGAATGCCATTTTTATAATTGAAATCCGGTTGCATCAGCAACCCGATATAACTTTCAATGGCA
>DATGIX010000021.1:0-83016 GCA_035295505.1 Puia sp.
TCGCCTTCTTTACCAGTTATTTTTGCAACGCTTCCGCCTTCTGCGAGATTACCGTATAAAATTTGTAAGTGTCCTGTTTTCTTCAATGGTTTTTCCAATGGCATTACGATGTCTTGTTTTTCAAAATCCAAATCCTCCGCATCTTTCAAATTCTCTGCAACAGTTTTTCCTGTTACAGTTAAGCAATCGCCATGCAGCATGCCTTTGCTCAGCAAGTATTTCATCACTGCTGGAACGCCACCGTGTTTCGCGAGGTCCTGCATCAGATGTTTGCCACTTGGTTTAAAGTCAGCAAGCATCGGTGTTTTATTACTTATTTTTTGAAAATCATCAATCGTTAAATTAATATCAACACTTCTTGCCATCGCAATCAAATGCAGTACAGCATTTGTGCTTCCGCCTAAAACAAGAATAACTGTAATTGAATTTTCAAATGCTTTTTTCGTCATGATATCTTTTGGCTTGATATCTTTTTCTAACAATATTTTTATTGCATTACCAATTGTGTCACATTCTTTTTGCTTTGCTTCACTCAGCGCAGGATTGCTTGCAGAATAAGGAAGGCTCATACCCAAAGCTTCAATTGCGCTTGCCATTGTATTTGCTGTGTACATACCGCCGCATGCGCCTGCACCCGGACAAGCATTGCGAATGATTTCTTTAAAATCCTGTTCACCAAGATTACCCATTATCTTTTGCCCAAGCGCTTCAAATGTTGAAACGATATTCAGCTCCTCATTTTTATAATGACCTGCTGCAATTGTGCCGCCATATAACATAATGGAAGGCCTGTTCAATCTTCCCATTGCCATAATACAGCCCGGCATATTTTTATCGCAGCCCGGAATCGTAACAATCGCATCATAATATTGTGCGCCGGCGTTTGTTTCAATACTATCAGCAATCACATCGCGGCTCACCAAACTATATCGCATTCCATCAGTGCCCATACTGATGCCATCGCTCACGCCAATCGTATAAAAACGCAAGCCGAGCAAGCCATCAATTTTATTAATACTGTCTTTTACTTTTGTTGCAAAATCATTTAGGTGCATGTTGCAAGGGTTCCCATCCCAACCCATTGCTGCCACGCCGACTTGCGCTTTCTTAAAATCTTCTTCTTTAAAACCGATGGCATAATACATTGCTTGAGCTGCCGGCTGAGTGTCGTCCTGCGTTAAAGTTTTTGAGTATTTGTTTAATCCAGACATGATGTGATTTACGATTTTAGATTTATGATGTACGATTTCTTATTTCGGTTACTCGTTACTGTTATTATTGTTTTCTTTTTTTGTTGACCAACATTTGTTCTCTCTTCAGCATCGTTGCGTCGCACTCTTGTACTGTAGATATTCTATTCGCCTTTGGTTACCCAATCCGCAGCAACATCTGTTTTTATTTTCTCCGGCATGAATGCCGGAGCTAGTCGAATGTCAAACCAATTCCGGTTTAAATTCCTTCTCAGTCACTTTCGCTTTATATGCATCCTGAATTATTTTGCTCACTGTTTCATTCCAATCTTTTTTCATTCTCACTCCATCTAAACTTTCCCATCCGATTACTTCTGCTGCTGTGCCGCAGAAAAATGCTGCATCTGCATTTTCTTTCACTTCATCTGTTGTGAAAAATTTTTCTTCAACAGGAATATCAAGCTCATGACAAATTTCAATCATTGTTGCTCTTGTGATGCCCGGCAAAATATTTCCTAATGCCGGTGTGAATAATTTTCCATCTTTTTCATAAAACATATTTGCACCAGGGGCTTCTGCAACAAAACCATTTACATCATTTAATAATGCTTCATCAAAACCTTTTGCTTTTGCATCCTGGCTTGCCATGATAGAATTCACGTAATGCCCTGCTGCTTTCGCTTCCATCTTAAATGCTTTCGGGTTTGGTCTTTCAAATGGCGATGTCATTATCTTCAATAATTTATCTCCCAAAAACTTTCCCATTTCCCAAACTTCAATCGTAATAAACGATTCGGCATTTTGTGTAAAACTCATATTCGCCGGGGCAAAAACCAACGGTCTTATATATGCGTTTTGCAAATTGTTTTTCTTGAGCAATTCATACGTCACATCAATCAGCTCTTCTGTTGAATATGGATAATGAATATTCAAAGCGTCTGCAGAATTTTTCAATCTCACAAAATGTTGAAGCGCTTTAAAAATTCTTGTTTCACCGCTAACGGTCTTATATGACCGTATCCCTTCAAACACAGCATAACCATAATGCAACGATTGGCTATACAAATCAATCTTTGCTTCCGTTGCTTTCACATATTCTCCATTCAAATAAAGAATGGTGCTTTCGTTGTAATAACTTGCCATGGCTATTTAGGATTTTAGATGTACGATATATGATTTCTTAAATTCGGTTATTCATAACTGTTATAATCTTTCTTCCGTTTCAATCTCATTAATCCCAAAAATTCCGGTTCTGACTAAATAAAAAAACCCGCCTTTTTGGAGGCGGGTCGTATATTTTAGTTTGTGTTTTTAATTTAACAACCACCTCCGTTTGTTGCAGGAATAATAATGACTACCACAATAATAATTGCGGCGAGAAAACTGACGACATTATTTACGCTGCTTTTCAACATGAAGAAGTGTTGTTATGCGAATATACGAACCGCCTTTTTATAAACAAAGAACTTTGACCAGGATTTTAACCTGATTTTTCTGATGATCCTGAATTTGATTTCGTCAAGTTCAGTTATTGAACTCAGAATTTCAAGCCATTATTCTGATTGATGCTGATCAGTTGAATCAGAGAAATCAGGCTAAAATCCCGGTTCAGATTATTGTCGACTTCCTCAACTCGATATTCTCCTTATTCACATCCACCGGAATTTTGTTCGATACAAAATCACTAATCAATTCTCCAATGGTTGATGTGAAATAGAAATTCACCGGGTCGATATCTTTTGTAACAAATCCATTTTCGAGAGTCCAGTTTGCTGCTATTCTTATTATGTCTGCTTCTTTGTGCAAGCCAAAATGGTCGAGCATCATTGCCGCTGATAAAATGGAGCCGAGCGGATTAGCAATGTCTTTTCCTGCCGCCTGCGGATACGAGCCGTGAATAGGTTCAAAAAGAGCGGAGCCTTTTCCTACAGAAGCGGAAGGCAACAAGCCAAGAGAACCGCTGATCACACTTGCTTCATCGCTGATGATATCACCAAACATATTTTCAGTGAGAATAACATCAAATTGTTTTGGATTGAGGATGATTTGCATTGCTGCATTATCAACAAATAAAAAATCCAGCGCAACATCTGGATATTGTGATGAAATTTCTTTCACTACTTTTCTCCAGAGCCTTGATGTTTCGAGCACATTAGCTTTATCAACAAGCGTTAACTTTTTTCTTCTTTGCTGTGCTTGCTTGAACGCGAGATGTGCGATGCGCTCAATTTCTTCTTTTGTATAAGTACAATCATCTAATGCGCTTAAGCCATCGGCACTAGTTTCTTTTTTGCCGAAATAGATTCCGCCTGTCAATTCGCGATAGATGAGGAAATCAACGTCTTCGAGATTTTTTGTTTTCAAAGGCGATAAATGATGCAATGCAGGATAAGTTGTTATCGGACGAATGTTTGCAAAAAGCTGTAATGATTTTCTGATTTTCAGCAAGCCTTGCTCAGGTCTAACTTTTGCAGTTGGGTCATTATCATATTTCGGGTGACCGATTGCGCCAAATAAAATGGCGTCACTGTTCAACGCAGCTTCAATCGTTTCGTCTGGCAATGGGCTACCCGTTTTGTCAATGGCATCAGCGCCCATTAAGCAATAGCGATAATTAAATTCATGACCAAACTTATCGGCAATTGCATTCAATACTTTTACTGCCTGACGTGTTACTTCCGGTCCGATTCCGTCTCCTTCGATGACTACAATGTTCTTGTTCATTTTCGGGTTTGTGATTTATAAGGTTTTTTGATTAATTATTTTAAATGTGCTTTTAATCTTTTTTAGCTTGTGATGATTTTTGTGTAATCAGTTCAATCAGAATAATCGCATAAAATCAGTGGTTCAGGCAGTTTCAAATTTTTCAATTTCATTTTTAATGCTAAGCAGATAATCGATATCATCATATCCATTCAGCAAACACGTCTTCTTATAATTATTAATATCAAATTTCTCCTGTTCACTTGATGTTAATAATGTAATCGTTTGATTTTCGAGACTTACTTCAATTTCTGTTTCAGGATTCTTATCAATAGCATCGAAAATATTTTGTAAGAAAGATTCGCTAACAGTAACAGGCAGCAAAAAATTATTCAACGCATTATTCTTAAAAATATCCGCGAAGAAACTGCTTACCACAACATCAAATCCATAATCTTTGATTGCCCACGCTGCATGTTCGCGGCTTGAGCCACATCCAAAGTTTTTCGCGGCGACAAGAATTTTTCCGTGAAAAGTTGGGTTGTTCAGGATAAAATCTTTTTTCGGTTGCCCATCACTGTTATATCTCCAATCGCGAAAAAGATTTTCTCCAAAACCATCTCTGGTTGTTGCTTTTAAAAAGCGTGCAGGGATAATCTGATCTGTGTCCACATTTTCCATGTTCAATGGAACTGCTGATGATTTTATGATGTTGATGCTTTTGCTCATTGTCGTGAATGGTCAATAGTGAATGGTGAATAAAAGTTGCTGCAATTTTGAAGCGCTTAATAGTAATTCTATCGATGAACGGATTGCGACGCAACGATGTTCAATCGGAGTTACTGAAGCTGGTATCAAAAAATTTTTATTCATTTATAGTAATATGTATTTGCTCGTTGCTCACAGCTAAAAGCTCAGCGCTTGTAGTACATTACCAATGTTGCTTTCTCAATCGTGTTTGAGAAAAGATTAAAACCAACATAAGCAGGTGTTGCGCTTTTATCCAATCCAAGTTTATCTACTTTCAATGCATAAATGGTGATACGATATTCGTGAAAGCCATGACCTTGCGGAGGACAAGGTCCGCCATAACCAGCCTGACCGAAATCAGTGGTGCTTTGAATAGCGCCAGCAGGCATTAATCCCTTTGCAATATTTCCTGCACCTGTTTTTAATTCAGTTGTGTTTGCAGGAATATCAAAAGCCACCCAGTGCCAAAAGCCGCTACCGGTTGGAGCATCGGGATCATACATCGTTACTGCAAAACTTTTTGTGCCTGCAGGAACATTTTCCCAATACAATTCAGGTGAAAGATTTTCTCCCGTGCAACCAAAACCGTTATACACTTGTTTGTCGGTTGCCTGTCCGCCGATGTCTTTACTTTTTAGAGTAAAAGTTTGTGCATTTGCGATTGTGGTCGCTGCACAAAAAAGAAAAATAAATAACAGGTTTCTCATTTTAATTTATTTCTATTTTAAATTAATTCTCTCACGTCAGTCACTTCTCCCGTAATGGCAGCAGCTGCTGCTGTCAAAGGGCTTGCGAGCATGGTGCGCGCATTTGGCCCTTGCCTTCCTTCAAAATTTCTATTGGAAGTGGAGATGCAATATTTGCCTGCAGGAATTTTATCTTCATTCATTCCTAAGCATGCGCTGCAACCCGGTTGGCGAAGATTGAATCCTGCTTCTTCAAAAATTTTGTTAATGCCTTCTTCGATAGCTTGTTTTTCTACTTGTTTGCTTCCCGGAACAACCCACACTTCCACATTATCTGCTTTCTTTTTCCCTTTCACAAAAGAGGCAACCATTCGCAAATCTTCAATGCGGCTATTGGTGCAGCTCCCGATGAAAACATAATCGACCTTTTTGCCTTTGATATTTGTCCCGGGCTGCAAGCCCATATATTGCAAAGATTTTTCGAAAGAAGGCTTTTCTTTTTCATTAATCTCATTCAACGCCGGGACATGACCACTAACGCCAATGCCCATCCCAGGATTTGTTCCGTACGTAATCATCGGCTCAATATCTGCAGCATTAATATTTATTTCTTTATCGAATTTTGCGTCTGTATCGCTATATAACGTTGACCAATATCCGATTTTTTCATCCCACTCTTTTCCTTGTGGTGCAAATAATTTTCCTTTCATATAATTGAAAGTGATTTCATCCGGAGCAATCATTCCGCAGCGAGCGCCCATTTCAATGCTCATGTTGCAAATCGTCATCCTTGCCTCCATTGAAAGCGAACGAATGGCAGAACCAGCAAACTCAACAGCATAACCTGTTGCACCCGCTGCTGAAATTCTTGAAATGATATAAAGAATAATATCTTTTGAAACGACACCTTTATTCAAATTTCCTTCCACGTTAATGCGCATCAGCTTTGGTTTGCTTTGCAACAAACATTGCGTTGCCATCACCATTTCCACTTCGCTGGTGCCGATGCCGAATGCCATTGAACCAAATGCACCGTGAGTAGATGTGTGGCTATCACCGCAAACAATTGTCATTCCGGGTTGTGTGATGCCGAGTTCAGGTCCGATTACATGAACGATTCCCTGATAGGGGTGACCAAGACCGTATAACTCAATCCCGAATTCAGCGCAATTTTTTTTCAATGCTTCCACCTGTAATCTTGATAGTTCTTCTTTGATAGGAAGTTCCTGATGAATAGTCGGAACATTATGGTCGGCAGTTGCAACAATTTGTTTTGGGCGAAAAACTTCGATGCCTCTTTTCTTCAACCCCGAAAATGCCTGAGGGCTGGTTACTTCATGAATAAAATGTTTATCGATATACAAAACAGAAGGACCGCCGTCGATCGTTTTGACAACGTGCGTGTCCCAGATTTTTTCGAAGAGAGTTTTAGCCATTTGAACTTTATAATTTTAAAAAACATGCAACACTCAACATTCAATAATCAATGTTCAAGTGAAGAACGATTATTAGTTATTTTTTTTGTTCAATAGATGAATGTTTTTGTTGGCAGTTTCAATACTTTTTGCAATGATTGCAATCAGCTCTTCATTTTCGTTTTTTATATCATCCATTCTTGAAACAGGTTTTATCATTTCTTTTTTTCTGATGAGTTTTAAACAAACTCTTGTTTCTTTCAATTCTTTTAAAACAATTTTCATTTTGTGGATGAAATCATTTCTTGATTCTGCACTTTGCGCCTCACCATATAATAAAGCTGGAGCAAGACCGCATCTAATCAGTTGACCAGCTATATAATTTCCAGCCCTCGAATCGGGAAGCGCTTCAACAACATCAACTACTCTCGAAGAAAAATCAACTAACCTATCTTCCAAGTCAAACGCTTTGCTGCTCATATTGGTTTTCTTACTTGAAAATTGATTATTGAATGTTGAGTGTTGATTGTTTATACTGCTTCCTCAGCTTTTTTCAATGTCACCAAATATTGTTTTGCCAAATCCTGAAGGTCTTCTTCTACTACCTCTTTTTTTGTATCCGCCACCTTCAAAAACTTTTCATACAATACATCAATATCATTTCTTGTGAATTCATATCCGATTTTGCGAAACCTGTGAGCTAATGCGCTTCTTCCGCTTCTCGCTGTCAACACTATTTTTGATTCACCGGCACCGACTTCTTCCGGATTAATAATTTCATAAGTCAATGAATCTTTCAAAAACCCATCCTGATGAATACCTGAAGAATGTGAAAATGCATTCGAGCCAACAATTGCTTTGTTCGGTTGAACCGGCATGCGCATCGTGTCTGAAACCAATCTGCTCATCGGGTTCAGCATTTCACTTTTTATACCGGTATAAAACCCAAGATGTTTGTGCTGTTTAATAATCATCACACATTCTTCCATAGATGTATTTCCTGCGCGTTCGCCTAATCCATTAATCGTGCACTCAATTTGTCTCGCGCCTGCAATTACGCCGGCAATTGAATTCGCTGTTGCCAACCCCAAATCATTATGGCAATGGCAGGAAATAATTGCTTTGTCAATGTTTTTTACGTTATTAATCAAGTAAGCAATTTTCTCTCCATATTGATAAGGCAAACAATAACCTGTTGTGTCGGGAATATTTACAACTGTTGCTCCTGCTGCGATTACAGCTTCCACAACCTGAGCGAGATAATCATTATCGGTTCTGCCTGCATCTTCTGCGTAAAATTCAACATCATCCACAAAATTCTTTGCCCATTTCACAGCTTGAGTTGCACGCTTCAAAATTTCTTCACGAGTGGAATTGAATTTGCTTTTGATGTGATAATCGGACGTCCCGATTCCTGTGTGGATGCGTGGGCGTTTTGCTAATTTCAATGCATCTGCCGCCACTTCAATATCTTTTTGAACGGCGCGGGTTAATCCGCAAACAGTTGCGTTTTTAATAATCTTTGAAATTTCTTCTACCGAATGAAAATCACCAGGACTGGAAATCGGAAAACCGGCTTCGATAATATCAACACCAAGTTCTTCAAGCTTTACCGCAAGCTCGATTTTTTCAGACGTGTTTAATTTGCAGCCCGGCACCTGTTCGCCATCGCGAAGCGTCGTGTCGAAGATGTGGATTTTTTTGTCAGGCGTCATTTTCATTAAAGTGTTGGTAAAGAGATAAAAACAACCTTTTCGAAGTTATCTTTGTTTAATTTGGCAGGGAAATCAAAGTTAACACTGTTTTACAACATATAAGCAGTTAAAATTTGGTGAAAACCCTTGCTGCTAAAGCGTTTTAAAGATTTCTAATTACAATGCCCAACCGTTCGTCAGATACATTGTTCCAATTGATTAAGTCGCTTAAAAAGTCAGAAAAGCGCAATTTCAAGTTATATGTCACGCGAAATTCGTCTTCAGAAGATTTGAAAATCATTCAATTGTTTGATGCTTTGGACGGCATGGATTTGTATGATGAAATGCAATTGCTGAAGAAGAATAAGAAGATTGCGAAGCAACAATTATCAAATATCAAAGCACATCTGTATCGCGAGATTTTATCGAGTTTGCGATTGATTAAAAACGACGATAACATCGATATTCAATTGCACGAGCAATTGGATTTTGCACGAATTCTTTACAATAAGGGTCTGTATCTGCAAAGCCTGAAAACACTTGATAAAATAAAAGAAACGGCGCTCGAAAATAATCAGCTTACTTTTTTATTGCAGGTATTGTTTTTTGAGAAGAAAATTGAAGCGCTTCATATCACGCGAAGCATGCAGGACCGCGCAGAGCAATTGACCGCGGAAGTTGATACAACTAATAAACGCCTGCAATTAATTGGAAATTTATCAAATCTTTCTTTACAATTATACAGTTGGTATATTAAACATGGTCACGCAAGAAACAAAGCTGATGAAGATGCTGTGCAGAAATTTTTTGAAGACAGAGTTCCTGCTAATACTGAGCACTGCAGCGGGTTTTATGAAAGATTATATCTCTATCAAAGCTATTGCTGGTATGCTTTTATCAGGCAGGATTTTTTATTGTATTACAGATATGCTCAAAAATGGGTGGATGTTTTTCATAAGGAAAAATTCATGATTGAAATTGAAACGGCGCATTATATCAAAGGCATGCACAATCTACTTGGCGCTCATTTCGATTTGCAGAACTATAAAAAGTTTTTGGAGACATTAGATGAGTTTGAAAAATTTTCGCAATCAGAAATTGTTTTGCAGAATGATAATAATCTCATCCAGACATTTATTTACCTGAACATTTCGCGCATCAACAAACATTTTATTGAAGGAACTTTTACTGAAGGCAAACAAATTGTTCCGGAAATTTTGCAGAAGCTGGATGAGTATTATTTGTTCATTGACAGACACCGCGTGCTTGTGTTCTATTACAAATTTGCTTCTCTATATTTTGGTAGCGCTGATTATGAAACTGCGATTGATTACCTCAATCAAATCATCAACTGGAAAGTGAGCCTGAGAACGGATTTGCAATGTTATTCGCGGTTGCTTCATCTGATTGCGCATTATGAATTGGAAAATTATCAGTTGCTCGAATATCTTATCAAATCTGTTTATCGCTTCATGGCGAAAATGGAAAACCTTGGTGTAGTAGAAGAAGAAATTTTCAACTTTCTTCGCCGTTCATTTCATCTTTCACCCAAAGAATTGAAACCTGAATTCGAAAGATTGTTAGATAAATTAAAAGCGCTGGAAAAAAATCCATTTGCCACCCGTGCATTTTCTTATCTCGATATTATTTCCTGGCTCGAAAGCAAAATCAAAGGTGTTCCGGTACAGGATGTGATACGTGAGAAATTTCTGGAAAAACAGGGAAGCTTTTCTTGAAACCTTTTATGGTTGTTTGTTGTTTTATATTTACCTTTGCCGTCCTTAATTTAGGTAAGTTGGCAATTTTACGTGGGTTTTTTAGCGCTAAAACATTGAGGTTCAATTAATAATTTCAATTAAATAAAACAAGGTTTAATTGAGGTTTTTCTATTGTTTGAACGCTAAAATCCCAAAATCATAAAAAACTATAATTGAAATATGGCTATTAAAAAAGAAAATCGTCCCAGAGCCTCTTTCTCAAAAATTACAATCGGATTGGCTTCTCCTGATTCCATTCTCGAAAGGTCTTATGGTGAAGTTCTGAAGCCTGAAACCATCAACTACCGCACTTACAAACCTGAACGCGATGGTTTGTTCTGCGAGCGCATTTTCGGTCCGGTTAAGGATTACGAATGTGCCTGCGGAAAATATAAGCGCATTCGCTACAAAGGCATTGTATGCGACCGTTGCGGTGTTGAAGTCACTGAAAAGAAAGTACGCCGTGAGCGCATGGGTCACATCAAGCTTGTTGTGCCTGTTGTTCACATTTGGTATTTCAAAAGCTTGCCTAATAAAATCGGTTACCTGCTTGGCATGAGCTCTAAGAAATTAGAGACCATCGTGTATTATGAAAGATATGTGGTGATACAAACAGGTATCCGCGCTGATAAAGGACAAAATTTTGGTGACCTGCTCACTGAAGAAGAATATCTTGAAATTCTGGATACACTTCCGAAAGACAACCAGTATTTGCCGGACGATGACCCAAATAAATTCATCGCGAAAATGGGCGCTGAAGCTGTTCATGGTTTATTGGAAAGAATAGACCTTGATCAGTTATCATTCGACCTTCGCGCTGCTGCAGCAAACGAAACTTCTCAACAAAGAAAAGCAGATGCGCTTAAACGTTTGAGCGTTGTTGAAAGCTTCCGTGATGCAAACACAAGAATCACAAATCGGCCTGAATGGATGGTGATGCAATACATACCGGTTATTCCGCCGGAATTGCGCCCGCTTGTTCCGCTGGATGGCGGTCGTTTCGCTTCATCAGATTTGAATGATTTGTATCGCCGTGTTATCATCCGCAATAATCGTTTGAAAAGATTATTGGAAATCAAAGCGCCTGAAGTCATTCTTCGTAATGAAAAAAGAATGTTGCAGGAAGCAATTGACAGCTTGTTTGATAACTCAAGAAAATCAAATGCTGTTAAGGCAGAAGGTGGACGTGCATTGAAATCTTTGAGCGATGTGCTGAAAGGAAAACAAGGACGTTTCCGTCAGAACTTGCTCGGTAAACGTGTGGATTATTCTGGTCGTTCAGTTATCGTTGTAGGACCAGAATTAAAAATTCACGAGTGCGGTTTGCCGAAAGATATGGCTGCTGAATTGTTCAAGCCATTTATCATTCGCAAGCTTATTGAAAGAGGCATTGTAAAAACAGTAAAGAGCGCCAGAAAATTAGTTGATAAGAAAGAAGCTATCGTTTGGGATATCCTGGAAAATATTTTGAAAGGGCATCCTGTGATGCTTAACCGTGCTCCAACATTGCACCGTTTGTCAATCCAGGCTTTCCAGCCAAAATTGATTGAAGGAAAAGCGATTCAGTTGCACCCATTGGTTACCACAGCGTTCAACGCCGATTTCGATGGTGACCAGATGGCTGTTCACGTTCCGCTAAGCGCTGCTGCAGTTTTGGAAGCTCAATTATTGATGCTTTCTTCTCACAACATTTTGAACCCGCAGAATGGTACGCCCATCACGCTTCCTTCACAGGACATGGTGCTTGGTTTGTATTATATCACGAAAGGGAAAAAATCAACAGACAAAGAAAAAGTCCGTGGCGAAGGAAAAGTTTTCTATAGCCCGGAAGAAGTGATTATAGCATATAATGAAGGCATTGTTGATTTGCACGCTTTCGTGAAAGTGAAAGTGAATGTAAGAGCGCACAATGGTGATTTGGAAAAGAAGCTTTTGGAAACTACGGTAGGTCGTGTGTTGTTCAACCAACATGTTCCGACTGATGCAGGTTTCATCAATGCACTTCTTACTAAAAAATCTTTGCGTGAAATTATCGGCGACATCATCAAATGGACCAACGTTCCTAAAACAGCGAAGTTCCTTGATGATATCAAACAACTCGGTTTCAGGATGGCGTTCCGCGGAGGTTTGTCATTTAATATTAATGACCTGATTATCCCTGACACAAAAGAAGAATTGCTCGGCAATGCGAAAGGCGAGGTGGATGAAGTGTGGGATAACTATAATATGGGTTTGATAACAAACAACGAGCGTTACAACCAGATTGTAGATATATGGTCTCGTGTTGACACTCGTATCACTGAGACATTGATTCGTGAACTTGCTTCGGATAAACAAGGGTTCAACTCAGTTTATATGATGCTTGATTCAGGTGCCCGTGGTTCTAAGCAACAGATTAAACAGCTTGCCGGTATCAGAGGATTGATGGCGAAGCCAAGAAAATCCGGTTCAACAGGAAGTGAAATTATCGAGAACCCAATCTTGTCAAATTTTAAAGGCGGATTGAACGTATTGGATTATTTCATTTCTACACACGGTGCTCGTAAAGGTCTTGCGGATACGGCGTTGAAAACAGCTGATGCTGGTTATTTAACTCGTCGTCTGGTGGACGTTGCGCAAGATGTTGTTATCACTGAAGAAGATTGCGGAACATTAAGAGGTATTGCAACTTCAGCATTAAAAGATAATGAAGATATTGTTGAGCCATTGTACGACAGAATTCTCGGTCGTGTTTCTTTGCATGATGTGTATGACCCTGTAAGCGAAAGATTGATTGTTCTTGCAGGCGAAGAAATCAAAGAAGAAAGTGCAAGGAGAATCGAGGAAGCCGGAATTGAAACAGTTGAAATCCGTTCAGTGCTTACTTGCGAAAGCAAGCGTGGCGTTTGCGTAAGGTGTTATGGAAAAAATCTTGCAACAGGTTATACGGCGCAAAGAGGTGATGCAGTTGGTATCATCGCGGCGCAGTCAATCGGTGAGCCGGGAACGCAGTTGACACTTCGTACATTCCACGTGGGTGGTGTTGCGGGCTCTGCTTCTGTTGAATCAACCATGCTTGCAAAATTTGAAGGAACTATTCAATTCGACGGATTAAGAACTGTAGGGATTGAAAATAATGAAGGCGATAAAGTTCAGGTAGTAATTGGTCGTACAGGTGAGGTTCGTATCATGGATGTGAAGAACGACAGATTATTAATCACAAATAACGTTCCTTACGGAGCAACATTGAATGTGAAAGATGGACAGAAAATTGCCAAAGGCGATGTTATCTGCACATGGGATCCGTTCAACAACGTTGTGATTTCTGAAATTGCAGGAACTGTGAAATTCGACAGTGTCCTTGAAGGGATCACTTACCGTGAAGAAGCTGATGAGCAAACTGGTCACCGCGAAAAAGTGGTTATCGAAACAAAAGATAAAACGAAGATTCCTTCTATCAATATCGAAGGAACAAAAGAAGTGAAATCATACAACCTTCCTGTTGGTTCACACATTGTGATGGAAGAAGGTGATGATGTGAAAGCAGGTCAGGTTATCGTGAAGATTCCACGTGTGCTTGGAAAATTGAGAGATATCACCGGTGGTCTTCCTCGCGTAACTGAATTGTTTGAAGCACGTAATCCTGGAAATCCTGCTATCGTTTCTGAAATTGATGGTGTCGTTTCCTTCGGTAACATCAAACGTGGTAACAGAGAGATTGTGATTGAAGCAAAAGATGGCGTAGTGAAAAAATATCTTGTTCCGTTGACTCGTCAGATTCTGGCACAGGATGGTGACTTTATCAAAGCCGGTGCACAATTGTCCGATGGACAAACAGCACCTGCAGATATTCTTTCCATCAAAGGGCCATTCGCAGTGCAGGAATATGTGGTGAACGAAATTCAGGAAGTGTACAGATTACAGGGTGTGAAGATTAATGATAAACACATCGAAGTAATCGTTCGCCAGATGATGCGCAAATTGACCATCGTTGACCCAGGCGATACAAGATTCTTAGAAGAAGATACAGTTGATAAATTCGAATTCCTCGACGAGAATGACTGGATTTTTGACAAGAAAGTTATTTCTGACCCGGGCGAGTCCGGCAAATTGAGGGCAGGACAAATTGTTAGCCTACGCGAAGTGAGAGAAGAAAATTCAATCCTTCGCAGAAACGATAAGAAGCTTGCTGAATTCAGAGATGCAAATCCTGCAACTTCAGCTCCGTTGCTGCTTGGTATTACCAAAGCTTCTCTTGGAACACAAAGCTGGATTTCTGCTGCATCATTCCAGGAAACAACAAAAGTGCTTTCATCTGCGGCCATCATGGGCAAAACAGATGATATGCTTGGGTTGAAAGAGAATGTAATCACTGGTCATCCAATTCCTGCGGGCACGGGCTTGCGCGAATTTGAGAATATGATTGTCGGAAGCAAGGAAGAATATGAATTGCTGCAGACAACACGCGAAGCGATGACATTTGATGAAGAAGAATAATCATTGTGATTAATAAAATTCAAAGCAGGAAGATTTCTTCCTGCTTTTTTTATTGTCTGAATCAGGATTTTCAGGATTGTTGGATTGGTAGGATATCAATTTTGAATTTTAAGGAGTTCTCTGTGGTTCTCTGAAACCTCGGTGGGCTGAAGCGCTGAATCCGGACTCTCTCGGATAAGCATCCAAAAAATCTCAAAATTTCAAAAGGTTCGAATCTCAATAGCCTTGTCCCTTGTTTCTTCGATCTTTAAGCTTAATTCTTTTAACACTTCTCTTTTCATGAAAGGATTTAATTTGCAAAAAAAGTTTTGATGAAAAATTTCTCCTCAATTATTAGTGTTATTTGTCTGGCTCTTATCGGTGTATTATTTTTTTTATTTTATAATCACACCAAAGAATTAAAAGAGATATCAGTAAAAACTGATAAGCAAACAGCATCCACTTTCAGGATTGCATATTTTGAACTGGATTCGCTCGAAGCGCACTATAATTATTTCAAAGATGCAGAAGCCCAGGTGAAAACAAAAGAAACAGCCATGAACAATGAGCTTGCTTCAATGGAGAAAGGCTATCAGAAAAAAATTGCGGAGTGGCAACAAAAAGGCTCAACAATGACGCAGGCTGAAGGTCAGCAAGCGCAACAGGAATATGCAGCGATGCAGCAAAATTTTCAATCGCGCAAACAGGCATTGCAGGAAGAACTGGCAAAGAGCAACACCGAAGTGATGACTGATATTAAAAGCAGGATTGAAAATTATCTCAAAGAATATAATAAGCAAAAGAGCTTTGCATTTATTTTTTCTTACGATCCCACAACAATTATTTATTACAAAGACAGTGCATTCAACATCACAAATGATGTTATTTCCGGATTAAATGCCAGCTACAAAAAGAAGTAGAGATTTATTGTTATTTGAGTGCGCACAAAATTCCCTCGAATTTTTATTGAGCTTTGTTTGATTTCCCATGATTTACTTATCTTACCAGATAAATTATTTCTATGGCTGAACAGACTACTGCTTTCAAACCTTCGCTTGGATTATTAGATGCAACCATGGTCGTTGCAGGCTCTATGATTGGTTCAGGGATTTTTATTGTGAGTGCAGATATCACAAGGCATGTTGGCAGTGCAGGCTGGCTGATTGTTGTTTGGATTATTACAGGGTTCATGACGGTCACAGCTGCTGTCAGCTATGGTGAATTGAGTTCAATGTTTCCCAAGGCAGGGGGGCAATATGTTTATTTGAAAGAAGCATTCAATCCGCTGATTGGTTTTTTATATGGCTGGAGTTTTTTTGCAGTGATACAAACAGCTACCATTGCAGCAGTCGGAGTTGCGTTCGCAAGGTTCACCTCCTATTTTATCCCGGCATTTAGTGAAAAAAATATATTGATTGAAATTGGGTCGGGGTTCAAAATTTCTGCAGCGCAACTCGTTTCTATCGGAGTGATTGCCTTGCTAACGTATATCAATACACGTGGAGTGAAAACAGGCAAGACTATTCAAACGATTTTTACTTCCACGAAACTGATTGCATTATTCGGGCTCATCATTTTTGGTTTTCTTTTAGTAAAAGAAAGTTTCTGGAGCACGAACTGGACTAATGGTTTTGCATCTGCACAAGATTTGGGAGGGAAAGATGCAAGCGGGACTTTGGTTCCCACGGGTTGGCAGTCTATTGGTGGTGTTACCTTGATAGGAGCTATTGCCGCATCAATGACTGGCTCTGTTTTCAGCAGCGATTCATGGAACAATGTAACATTCATTGCGGGGGAAATTAAAAACCCAAAACGCAATGTTGGATTGAGTTTGTTCCTCGGCACTTTTATAGTAACCGTTATTTATATCACAACAAACCTGATGTATATTCATGTTCTTCCAATGAACAAAGTTGCATTCCCACAGGAAGACAGGTTGGCTGTCGCGGCGGCAAATGTGATTTTTGGAAGTGCGGGCCGATCAATCATTGCAGTTCTTATTATGGTTTCAACTTTCGGGTGCATCAATGGGCTTGTGCTTGCAGGCGCGAGGGTGTATTATACAATGGCACTTGATGGATTGTTTTTTAAGCCTGCTACAAAGCTTAATAAAAATGCAGTCCCCCAATGGTCATTATGGGCACAATGTGTAGTAGCAGCATTGTTATGTTTAAGCGGAAGCTATGGGCAATTGCTTGACATGATTTCTTTTGTTGCAGTTGCGTTTTATGTGCTCACTATTGCAGGAATTTTTGTGCTTCGCAAAAAAAGACCTGATGCAGAAAGGCCATACAAAGCTTTTGGGTATCCTGTGCTCCCGATCATTTATATGCTGATGGGCGCAACATTTTGCATATTACTGATTTTCTACAAACCACTATATGCAGTATTAGGGTTAATAATAACGTTGATAGGTATCCCAATTTACTACATCGCAGTTTCAAATAAAAAAAGTACAGCATAACATAGAATTTAATGCTGGAATTTTAAAGCACCTAAGACATTTAAGTTCATCTTAGGTTTTCTTAAATGTCTCAGGTTGTTCAATTTATTACTTAATCTCGCTATAAAATTTCCACGAAGTTTTGAAATCTTTTGTTAGTGGCTGATTTGTCAATATCGCTCTGATCATTTCAATCGGCATGCAATTCAAATGCATGATGGCGTCATGATATTGTTTAAATGTCATTTTTTTGCTGTCGACCAATTCGTTTTTCAATGCATAAAACTGTCTGCCGCCAGTTAAATAGGCGAGCTGATATAATGGAGGATAACCACCTTCAAAAGAACGGCGCACTTCCCCTTCTGCATTGGCTCTTTCATGATTTACTCGTTCAACTAAAAAATCAATGCATTGTTGAGGAGTCCATTTCCCCATATGATAATTCAACGAGAAAATAATTCTTGCACAACGGTGCATGTGCCAATACAGCATGCCAATGCGGTCTTCAGGGCCTTTAGGGAACTTCAAATCCCACAATAATAGTTCCCAATATAGGCTCCATCCTTCAACCCAAAATGGGGTATTGAAATTTCTATAAGTTCTATACCTATCGTTCATAAAACCTTCTAGATTGTGACCAGCAATCAATTCGTGATGTACTGTTGCTCTGGAAAAATGAGGATTATTTCCTCGCATGCTCATCAGCTTGGCATCTTCATCCATTGTGTTGGTGGGATATGAGATGATAATGCTTTCTCCGCCAAGAAAAAACGGGTTTACTAATTGCCTTTCGGGAGACATCATATACATGCCCCATGTTTCTTCTGCAAGTGGTGGAACAGTTATCAAATCATTCTTCTTCAAAAAATCAACAGACTCATTTAATAAACCTAAAATCATTTCAGGTTGTTTGCCGGCAGGAACATAACTGTTCTTCACTTTTTCTTCTGCAGCTTTCCAGTCATCACCAAAGCCCATTTCACGGCTTGCTTTCAACATCTCTGCATCGCACCATGCAAATTCTTTGTTCGCGATATCAATCAATTCTTCAGGCGAATATGGTATCATTTCATATTGCAATTGGCGAACCAATTCATCTCGCCCGCATGGCTGACCAACAATTCCACTTTTATCAGGTGTTGCAATGCTTTCTCTTTTTTTCTTGAATGCATTTGCGTAATCGCCAAGCAAACTGTCAAGTGGTTTATATGCTTTTGGAACCCACCATGTGAACATCGGATCGTAGCCATTATAAAATTGATAAACACTTTCCGTTGCTGCTTTAATTATTCTGATATTGTCAGCAGCATCATAAGTGTTTTCGAAAGCAATCGTTTTATCATCCTTCAATTTCGCCTGAAGTGATTTTATTTCATTCGAAATATCAAACCATTCTTTGGCAATCTTTTCGCCATCAAGCTGAGTGCCGCGCCTGCGCAGCTTTTCAACAGCATAAATTTTGTCTGCAAAAGGAACCCATGATTTTATTTTTTCATACGCTGCTGCTTTTGTTGCAGACAATTGCAGACTCCCGTTCAAATCTCTTTTGAAAAGAATATAATCCACTTTACATTCCTGAGAAAGCTTGTCAAAATCAATTTTAGAAAGTTTGTCTAAATATTCTTTGTACAATTTTTCGAGGCGCTCTCTTTTTTCAGGCGATGCAGCGCCGTTGTCATTTCGCCAGCGATAACCAAACGGCGAATCATTTCCGGAAGGAGTATAAAATCTTTCTATCGCATTATAGTCAGCATTGTATTGCTGCATAATATAAGGCATCTCGCTGCATGGAACATAATCAGCTTTTGATTGCGCAAAACATAATGTTGATGCAGGAAATAAAATGAAAAGAAAAAAAAGTTTTCTCATGTGAATCTTGTGCATAGCAATTGTGATTTGGTATTGAAGTTCTATAAATATTTTGATACAGGCATTGGTAATCCTGTTGAGCATCGTTGCAGCTTGTCCGCCGCGGCGGATCGCATTTCGTTCATCGGTAGTGCTACTATTAAGCTTTAGTTTCAGAGCAGAATGTTTCTATTTAATTTCCAGTTTCCAATTTTCGGTTTCCAGTTCATTGTCGCAAAATGTATAATAATTTTATAATCACTGATGCACCTAAAGAACTACAAACTGTAAACTACAAACTTGAAACTCATAATACCTGAAACCCATGCGCATATGGATCGTCATCATCAATGATAATATTATTATATCCTGTAACAATTGCCCAACCTTCAATGCTAGGAAAAATGGCCGGCTTTTCTGCAATCGTCGTTTCTTCTTCAATTCTTCCTATGAATTTTGAACCAATAATGCTTTCATGAATAAATTCATCACCTTTTTTCAATTTGCCTTTTGCATGCCACTGCGCCATGCGTGCAGATGTCCCTGTTCCGCATGGCGAGCGGTCAATTGCTTTATCGCCATAGAAGACTGCATTGCGTGCAGTTGCATCAGGCGATATGGTTTTTCCTGTCCAGAGCAAATGGCTTAACCCTTTGATGTGCTCATTTTCCGGATGAATAAATTTATATTTTTCATTTAATCTTTCTCTGCAAACCCTGCTCCATGAAATTAGCTGATCGGCCTTGAAATTTTCAAGACCATTGAAATTTTTTTGCGGATCAACAATCGCATAAAAATTTCCACCATAAGCAACATCCACTTTCAGCAACCCTAAATCTGGGCAATCTACTTCCAAATCTTCTGCATATAGAAATGATTTCACATTCGTAAGTTTCACTGACTTCACTTTTTTCCCTTCCTGTTTATATTCAACCAAAACTAATCCTGCGGGAGTTTCTAATCTTAATTTGCCAGGAACTTTTGGAATAATCAATCCTTGCTCTATTGCGATGGTAACTGTTCCAATCGTTCCATGCCCGCACATCGGAAGGCATCCGCTTGTTTCAATAAACAAAACGCCAATATCATTTTGTGCATCATGTGGCGGATATAAAATGCTTCCGCTCATCATGTCGTGCCCGCGTGGCTCAAACATCAATCCTTTTCTTATCCAGTCATATTCGCGCAAAAAATGAAGGCGCTTTTCCATCATATTATTGCCATACAAAATCGGTCCACCGCCCGCCACAAGACGAACAGGATTTCCGCAAGTATGCGCATCTACACAAAAAAAAGTTTTTGAAGCCATCAGGGAGATTGAAATTAATAAAAATAAAAAATGCCGTGAATGGTCAATGGTGAATTGTCAATATGTTCGAGATCATTATTCACCATTGACTATTCACCATTCACGAAATCATTTTTCCATCGCCTCCAGCGCAGCGCTTTTCAAATGATGATAATCCGGTAATGATGGTCTTTTTGCCAAAGCAGTTTCAATAACATTCATTACTTGTTTTCTCTCTTCACCTTCCAATATTAATCTTGGTGCTCTCACATATTCTGAACCAATGCCTGTTGCTTTTGCAGCTAGCTTGATATATTGAACCAATTTTGCATGAATATCCAATTCGAGCAATGGCAAAAACCAGCGATAAATCTCAAGTGCTTCTTTAAATCTTCCTGCTTTCACCAATCTGAAAATTGCAACTGTTTCAGCAGGAAATGCATCTACTAAACCTGCAACCCATCCATGTGCGCCGGCAGCAAGGCTTTCGTAAGCCAGCGGATCAACGCCAGTTAATACTTTAAAGCGATTGCCAAATCGGTTAAGCATACGCGTTACATTTGAAATATCTCTCGTAGATTCCTTCACAGCTTGTACTGTTGCGAATTTTGAAAGTTCTTCAAACATATCCAGCGTCACGAGAATTTTATAATCAACAGGATTATTATAAATCATGATTGGCAAAGAAGTGCTGGTGGCAACTGCTTTAAAATATTCCAATGTTTCTCTGTTGTCTGCATTATATCTCATCGGCGGTAACAACATCAAACCATCAGCTCCGTTTTTCTCCGCATCTTTTGCTGCTTGTATTGCAGCCTTGGTGGATTGTTCTGCAACATTTACAATTACAGGAAGGCTCTCCTTCAAAATTTCCTTGCTATATATTACCAACTGATTTTTTTCGCTGTTCAGTAAAGTGCTTGCCTCTCCAAGTGAGCCGCCAAGCACAATTCCATCAACGCCTGCACGCACTTGTGTGTCCAGGTTTTTTGCGAAAAGATCAAAATCAATTTCTTCATTTTGTTTGAAAGGCGTGAGCAGTGCAGGAAACACGCCAAGCCAGTTTACGTTTGCCATATATGTGTATTTAATTCAACGCAAAATTAATATTCCCTTATTCTTACAGCAATCGGCTTTTAATTCATTCTTTACGGATTTTGACAAGTTCAACTTCATACTTCATCAATTGATTGTTCTTTAAATTGACCGATGTATACTTTTGGTGAAGTGCCTGTAATTTGTTTGAACACGCGGTTAAACGTGACTGTGTTGCTAAATCCTGTTTGATAGGCAATAGATGAAATGCTGTCATAATCACCAGCAATCATTCTTTTGCATGCTTCGCTGATGCGAACCTCATTTAAAAAAGTGACAAATGTTTTCAAAGTGTGTTTTTTAAAATAACGGCAAAATGCCTGTGGTGTAAGATGAGCAATCGAGGCAATCTTATCAAGTGGAATATTATTGGTATAGTTTGCCATTGTGTATTGGTAAATATTATTCATGCGCAATCCGTCTGAGTCAGTAATGGCATATTCAATATTTTCCATGGAAAGCATTTTCCATTTTTTTAGATTGGAAAGCATTTGTAATAACTGAATGAATGAAGTGATTTGCTGTGCGTTTGTTTTGTTTTTCACTTCAGTCATAGCATTAGCAATTGCTGATTGAAATTTAGAAGGAGCCTGCAATCCATTGGGGGTGATAGCGAGAAATTTTTTAATGGATTTCATTTCAGGTAAGTCGAACAGTTTTGCAAGCGGCCCGTCTGTGTTTAAAAAAATCATCAGAGAGTGAACTCCTTTTTTCCTTCGCTTGTCGAAATAAACAGGGTCGCTTTTAAAAACATGTGGCTGGTTTGCGCCAATAATATAAATATCTCCCGACTTAAAACGCTGCATATTATTGCCGGCGATAAAAGTTCCTTCGCCTTTGATAATCCACATAATCTGCATTTCCTTGTGACGATGCAGGTGTTCATAAAAATGAGGTAATACATCTTCCTGTACAATGACGGAATGATTTTCGGCAACAGGTATCGTAAACTGAACGACCTTCATTTTACAAATATTAACTCATATTTTTTCAATGGTAAAAATAAAGGTTAATATCCGTAAATAAATCATCAATCATAAAAACGGATTCTTTTCAGGAAAGGCTAACTTTGAGAAGGTTTAGTTTCTTTCATCCATTATTGCATTGCATGAAAATCAATATCAAAAATCTGCTCTTATTATTAGTATTAATAATAACCACGATGAATTTGGTCGCACAGACAATTCAGCAATTCCAGCCTGTAAAATTTTCTCATGTAACTATTAATGATGATTTCTGGAAACCGAAAATTGATAAAGTGGCAACTGTCACTATTCCTGTTTGTGTTGACCAGACTGAAGTGAAAACGCCGCGCATCCGAAATTTTGAAATTGCTGCACATTTAAAGCAAGGAAAATTTGTCGGCATTTTTTATGATGATTCTGATGTGTACAAAGCGCTTGAAGCAATCAGTTATTCTTTGAGCCATAACCCTGACAGTGCTCTTGAAAGAAAAGCTGATGAATGGATTGATATTATTTCAAAAGCACAATTACCGGATGGGTATCTCAACACATATTTTACTTTAAATGGATTAGATAAGCGCTGGACAGACATGAGCATGCATGAAGATTATAATGGCGGTCATTTGATTGAAGCTGCAGTGGCTTATTATGATGCAACAGGAAAAAGAAAATTATTGGATGTGGCTATCAGATTTGCGAATCATTTTGATTCATTATTCGGTCCCGGAAAAAGGCATTGGGTAACTGGTCATCAGGAACTGGAACTTGCACTTGTGAAATTGTACAAGGCAACGAATGATAAGAAGTATCTGAATCTCGCGGACTGGTTATTGAGTGAAAGAGGACACGGTAACGCCTATGGCTATACGTGGACAGAATGGAAAGACACTGCTTATGCACAAGATGTTGTGCCCGTGAAACAGCAACAAAAAATTACAGGTCATGCGGTACGTGCAATGTATATGTACACCGGAGCTGCCGATGTAGCTGCCCTCACCGGTGACACAGGTTATATGCATGCGATGAAAACAGTTTGGCAGGATGTTGTTTATCGGAACATGTATCTCACCGGAGGCATTGGCTCTTCCGGCAACAATGAAGGATTTTCGAATGATTATGATTTGCCTAACGGTGAGGCATACTGTGAAACCTGCGCATCGGTTGGAATGGTTTTCTGGAACCAGCGAATGAATTTGTTGACGGGTGAAAGCAAATATATAGATGTGCTTGAAAGAACTTTATACAATGGCGCACTTGATGGCATTTCATTAGAAGGAAATCTGTTTTTCTATGGAAATACGCTTGCATCAGTTGGGAAGAATCATCGGCGCGAATGGTTTGGCACGGCATGCTGCCCTGCGAATATTGCACGCCTGCTTGCATCACTTGGAAATTATGTGTATGGTCATAATGACAATGGCATTTGGGTGAATCTTTTTATTGGCAGCAATACAAACATTCAAATAGGAAAACAAAATGTGCCTGTGAAAATGGAAACAGGTTATCCATGGAATGGTGATGTGAAGCTGACATTATCTCCTGAAAAGAGAGCAAAATTCGATCTGCATATTCGCATTCCCGGATGGGCGCAAGGAAATGCTGTTCCTGGCGGACTTTATAATTTCGAAGACACAGCTTCTGCAAAGATTTCTATTAAAGTAAATGGAAAAGATGTTGGGTATGCAATGGACAAAGGTTATGCTGTTATCAATCGTGAGTGGAAGAAAAATGATATCGTTGACATTTCATTTCCGATGGATATTAAGCGTGTTGTTAGCAGACCAGAATTAAAAGCTGATGAAAACAGAGTTGCATTGCAACGTGGCCCGATAGTCTATTGCGTTGAGGGTGCAGATAATGGAAACCGTGCGTGGAATTTTATTTTGCCGGAAAACACAAAGCTGTCAACAGAAAAAAAATTGATTGCAACTGAACCTGTGATTACGATTGAAGGTGATGTGCCTTCGTTATCTGTGAGCACTGATGGTGCTTCTGTTCAAACAGAAAAAAAGAAAATGGTGGCGATCCCCTATTACGTTTGGTGCAATCGTGGTCAGAATCAAATGCAGGTATGGCTGCCCGTTAGTATTAAAGATGTGAAGGTGAATAATTAAAGAAGCAGTTAGTGTTTAGCTGTTAGCTTTTAGTAAACTCTAATGGCTAATGTCTAAAGCCTAATAGCTCTTTGGATACCAGCCTTGTAATTCTAATAAACATCGTTGCGTCGCAATCCGTTCATCTGTAATGCTACTATTAAACTTTCGGCTGCAATTTTAAATCTCAAACTAATTTCAATCATGATTAATAAAAAAAATATCTGCCTTTTTCTTTTTCAGTTATTTTTTATTTCATCCTTCGCTCAGTCTTATGTGCCTGAAAAAAATAACAGCAGTGTGAAAGTGAAGCCTGTTGCTGCTTTGCAGGCTTATGCATTTAATATCAAAGATGTTCGCTTGCTGAATAGCCCTTTCAAAAATGCCATGGAAAAAGATGCGGCTTATTTGTTATCCATAGATGCAGACAGATTGTTGTTCAGGTTTTATGAATATGCGGGATTGCCTACAAAAGGTGATGTGTATGGAGGTTGGGAAAGCGCTGGATTATCCGGTCACACGATGGGACATTATCTTTCTGCATGTTCCATGATGTATGCTTCGACCGATGATAAAAGATTTTTGGATAAAGTAAATTATCTCGTCGACAGATTAGCTGATTGCCAGAATGCAAAAGGCACCGGTTATGTTGGTGCTATCCCAAAACAAGATTCCATTTTTGGAAGGCTCGCAAAAGGAGATATCAAAACAACAGGTTTTGATTTGAATGGAGGTTGGTCGCCTTGGTACACCGTTCATAAAGTGATGGCAGGATTGGTTGATGCATATTTGTATTGCAATAACCAGAAAGCATTGAGTGTTGCAATTAAAATGGCAGACTGGACGGGGAACACTTTGCAGAATCTAAATGACGAACAGCTTCAGAAAATGATGGCTTGTGAGTTTGGAGGAATGAATGATGTGCTCGTGAATATTTATTCCATCACAGGTAATAAAAAATACCTTGATCTTTCTTATAAATTTCAGCACAAAGCAATTTTGGATCCACTCGCAGCAGGCAAAGACCCATTGCCCGGAAGACATTCCAACACACAAATCCCCAAAATAATCGGCTGCGCAAGAAGGTATGAATTGCAAGCTGACGATAATGATAAAAAGATTGCAGAAAATTTCTGGGACATTGTTGTTCATCATCACACTTATGTAATCGGCGGTAATAGCGATCACGAGTATTTAGCAGAGCCAGATAAGCTGAGCGATTTTTTAAGCGAGAGCACTTGCGAAACATGCAACACATATAACATGCTCAAACTCACAAGGCATTTATTTTGCTGGCATCCAAACAGTGAACTTGCAGATTATTATGAGCGTGCTTTGTACAATCACATTCTTTCTTCACAAAATCCTGAAGACGGAATGATGTGTTATTTTGTTCCGTTGCGCATGGGAACAAAAAAAGAATTCAGTGACCAATTCAACACATTCACTTGTTGTGTTGGCAGCGGGATGGAGAATCATTCAAAATATACAGAGGCAATTTATTACGGAGGGAGCGACGGCAGTTTGTTCGTGAATTTATTTATTCCCTCAGAATTAAAATGGAGAGAAAAAGATATTTCAATTCGACAGGAATCAGATTTTCCAAATTCTGATACTGTTCATTTTTCTATTGGTGCAAAAGCACCTTCTCAATTTGCAATTCGCATCAGAAAGCCATGGTGGGCAAAAAACGGGATAGGCATTACTGTTAATAATAAAGCTGTCAATATTTCAAAAGAAGAAAACGGTTATATTATTATCAATAGAAAATGGAGCAATAATGATAAGATAAAATTAGTGATGCCAATGAGCTTGTACACTGAAGCAACTCCGGACAATCCAAATCGAATTGCATTTTTGTATGGCCCGTTAGTGCTCGCAGGAAATCTCGGTGAAAAACAATTATCCGATTTTCATGATGTGCCTGTTTTTCTTACCAGCAATCACAACATCAATGAATGGATAAAACCTGTGAGCAATCAATCATTGACTTTTAAAACGGTCAACACGGGAAAACCATTTGATGTTACTTTCACTCCGTTCTATAAAAATTATAATAATTACTATAGTGTTTATTGGGATTATTTCACGAATGAAGATTGGGCAAAACGCGAAACGGATTATGAAGCCGAAAAGAAAAGACAAAAAGATATTGAAGACAGGACGATTGATATTTTGCGCATTGGGGAGATGCAGCCGGAACGCGACCATAATCTGAAAGGAGAAAACACATACATAGGAGAGGAGCAAGGAAAAAAATCACGCAATGCGCATACGCTTGGATATTTTTCTTTCAATATGAAAGTGGACAGCTCAAGAGAAAATGTTTTGCTCGTGACTTATTGGGGCGGCGATAATAACCGCATTCATGATATTGTGATAGATGGAACGATTATCGTAACACAAGAGTTGAAACATGAACACCCGAATAAGTTTTTTGATATTGAATATTCAATTCCTCCCTCATTAATAAAAGGAAAATCTTCTGTCAATGTAAAATTTCAGGCACACGAAGGGAAAACCAGTGGCGATGTGTATGGTTGTCGGGTTATTAGAAAATAAAGAGATACGAAACAAGGGACAAGAGACAAGCCTCAAGCCTTTAGTGCAACATTCAAAATTATTTGTGATTTCCTTGCGTCTTGATTCTTGTCTCTTGAACCTTGTCCCTTGTTTCTTATTATCTTGCAGCCTGAAAAGTTGCGTCATGAATTTTGAAAAATTATTTCAGCAGTTTAAAAAAATTAAAGTAGCTGTCATTGGAGATGTGATGCTCGATACCTATTGGTGGGGGCATGTTGAACGTATTTCACCTGAAGCACCTGTGCCGGTTGTGAGTTTTGATAAACGTGAGCATCGCATTGGTGGTGCGGCAAATGTAGCTTTAAATGCTGCATCGCTTGGTGCAGAAGTGAGCATGTTTTCTGTTATAGGAGACGATGATGATGGAATTTTGCTACAGGCACTCATTTCAAAGTTTAAGATTGATGCTTCAGGATTGTTGAAAAGTGATTTAAGGATTACTACAAACAAGACACGCATTATCAGCCGCAACCAGCAAATGATGCGTCTTGACGCGGAAACAATTAAGGATTTGCTGGAAGAAGATGAAAATAAATTAATCAACTCCGTCAAAAAATATATTGAAAAGAAGAAACCTCAGATTGTAATTTTTGAAGATTATAACAAAGGTGTTCTTACAGAAAATGTGATTTCCAGAATCACTGAGCTATGCAAAAAGCATCATGTGATTGTTGCAGTTGACCCCAAGCGAAAAAATTTCTTTACGTATAGACATGCGGATATTTTCAAACCCAATATGAAAGAAGTAAAAGAAGGATTAAATATTTTGGTGGATGAAGTTCATTTACCGGTGTTAAAAAATATTCATGCACGGCTTGCAGAAAAATTGAATCATCAGATTTCTCTCATCACACTTTCTGAAAAAGGGATTTTTTATCAGAATGAAAAGCAGGCAAAAATTATTCCTTCACATTTGCGGAATATTGCTGATGTTTCCGGAGCTGGTGATACCGTGATTGCAGTTGCATCGCTTGTTTATGCTGCTACAAAAAATATTCACCTCATGGCCGAGATGGCAAACATAGCAGGAGGATTGGTTTGCGAAGAAGTGGGCACAATGGCGATCAATAAAGAAAGATTGATGAGTGAATGCAAATTGTTGCTGGATTAGGATCTATCAAGTCAATTTGAGTTTGTAAGATAGAAGATTAAGTTAATCATTAAGAGAAACAAAAAGCTCTGCCTGGATTTTCCATTTGTTGTTAGACTTCCGCCACATAGCCGAATAATTTCCTCCTTTGCTGTATGAATTAATCCCAATCCATTTACCGGTCTCCCATGCCAGCGAATCGTTCTCACTGATAATGATTTCAGTTGGATTACGGATATAGCTAACTTTTGGGTTCGCGGCGAAGAATTTTTTCCACGAAGCAACAACACTGTCCTTGCCTGTTTGATGTTGCGCATTTCCTTTTACCTGAACAAAATCGTCCATCAAAAATTGTGACATGCCTTCAACATCATGTTGAGAAATAAATTTATTGGAAGATATTCTTGCAGCTTTGATCGTTGTGATATCCTGTTGTTTGTTTTTTTGTCCACGAACAAATTGAGTTAATGTCGCAAGCAATAAAATATAAAAGATCTTTCTCATGTTATTTGGTTTGGCATCTTAAAAAAATAAATCATAATCTGAATTTGCCGCTCATACAATTTAAGGATTAATTACAGCAAGTGAGGATATATGTCGTAAATACAGTTATTATTTTTAGTAATGGTTTGTATTCAGATCACAAATCTTTCCCCTATAACTAACACTCTTAAATCAGAAATATTGAAACCCTTAATACTGGCAGCTTTCCTCATCTGTGTCGCTTGTGCTGTTTCCGCACAAGGCAATAGCTCAAACATCGTATTTAAAGGAGCAGTGATTGATTCAGCATCAGGTAAAGCACTTTCTTATGTTACTGTTGCTTTGCAGGATGCTAAAACAAAGCTTTCGGTAAAAAGCAGCTTGTCAAAAGATGACGGGAGTTTTGAAATAGCTGCAGCAAATAATAAAGAATACATTCTTGTATTAGCGTTCACCGGTTATGCCAACAAACGCATTGATCTAAAAAATGATCAACCCATTACAGATCTTGGCAAAATTATATTATCTCCTTCTTCCAAGCAATTGAAAGAAGTTACAGTAACTGCATTGCGGCCAGTGATGAAAAGACAAATTGATGGGATCACGTATGATGTGACTGCCGACCCTGAAAGTGTCGCGCTCACTGCATTGGACATGATGCGCAAAGTTCCTTTGTTGTCAGTGGATGCTTCTGACAACATTAAGCTAAAAGGTAATAGCAATTATAAAATCCTTATTAATGGAAAAGAGTCTGCACTCGTTGCAAAAAATCCTTCTGATGTATTAAGAGCAATGCCCGCAACAAATATTGAGAGGATTGAAGTGATCACAACGCCGCCTGCAAAATACGATGCAGAAGGATTGGCGGGCATTATTAATATCATCACCAAAAAAAATATGGATCAGGGATATAATATTGGCGTGAACGGAAGATATAATAGCATTTGGGGACCAGGTATGAATATAAATGGAACGGTGAAGGAAGGAAAATTTGGGATGTCAGCATTTATCGGTTTCAATGTTCGTGGAGATCAGACAACCGGTTTTGGCAATACGCAAACTTTTTTTGCTGACAACTCTGTGCTTTCTCAAAGCGGACTGAATACATACAATGGAAACAACAGATATGGTAATGCAGAGTTGAGCTATGAAATTGATAGCCTCAATTTGTTGACCGGTTCTATTGAATTTTACAAAGGAAGACGCAATCAGCACAGTAATCAGCTTACTGATCAGGTAGACGGAAATGGCATTTCACAACAAGAATATCGTTTGATGAATGATGGGTATGAAACCTGGAGTGGAATGGATGCCGCGCTCAATTATCAATTAGGATTTAAAAAAGACAAGAATAGGTTGCTCACACTATCTTATAAATTCAGTTATTCGCCAAACAAACAGTATAACAATAATATTTTTTCTGATACACTGAATTATGAATTTCCAAATTACAATCAATACAACAGCGCAGGAAATCGGGAGCACACTATTCAATTGGATTATGTGCAGCCAATAAAAAAATTCACACTTGAAGCAGGCGGCAAAGCGATCATCAGAAATAATTATAGCAATTTTGAAACAAATAATTTCAACGATTCAACTGATAAATACGAACTGAGCCCAACGCTGAGCAACGACTTCAATTATCATCAGGATATTTATAGCTTCTATAATTCTTATCAGTTCAAATGGGAAAGGTGGACAGCAAAAGGTGGACTTCGATTAGAGCACACTACCATTGATGCAAATTTTCTTTCTGTTGGAAGTTCAGTTAACCAGAATTATAATAATCTGATTCCTTCCATTTCCATTCAGCGAAATTTTAAAAGCAGCTCTATAAATTTTGGATATACAGACCGAATCAGCCGTCCCGGGATTTATCAGTTGAATCCTTTTGTAGATCAGTCAAATCCAAAATTCATCAGCACCGGAAATCCGAATCTAAAGCCCGAATTGAATCATACTTTCGAATTAAACTATAGCAATTTTGCGAAGACAGCGGTGAACATTGGATTGAGCTATGCATTCTCTTCTAACTCCATTCAGAATGTTACGAGCCTTGAAACAAATAATACCGGCGATACAGTAACGCTCACAACTTATCAGAATCTGGGAAGCAATAGCAGGCTTGGTTTGAACGTGAACACTAATTTCAGTATCATCAAAGATCTTACGGTTAGTTTGAATGGACAGATGGCGCATGTTTGGTTGAAAGGCGCTTATAATGGTCAATTTTATACCAACCACGGTTTTGTGGGCAATGCATTTTTCAATGCAGGATACAAATTTGGAAAAGATAAATCATACCGCGTTGGCATCGATGCCGGCATATTCAGCGGCGACGTGAACCTGCAAGGAAAAAGCGGAACCTTTATGTTCAGCTCTTATGTTTTGTCAAGAACATTCATGAATAAAAAAGCGACTATCGCGATTGTTGCAAATAATCCATATAGCAAATTATTCACCTGGCGTTCTCATAGTCAGACTGTTGGTTTTTACCAATCTTCTTATGGTCAGAACCCATATCGTGCATTTGCATTGCGATTCAATTTCAAATTTGGAAAACTGAATAGCGAGATCAAAAAAAATCAGCGCGGAATTAATAATGATGATTCTAAAGGCGGCAAAAGCGGTAGCTCGAATCAATAATAAAATTATTGCCTGTCTTCAGCGATTGAAAATAATTTATATCCTTTGAGCTGATAGCCCGACAGCACGGTTTGAGCAGTCAAAGAGATTTTCATTTGTGGGATCATTTCTTCTTTTGAGACTTCACGAAAACCCATTGCCTGTCCACAAGCAATAAATTTTGTGCCTGTCTTTTTTATCATTTCTTCGATGATAGAAATATTTGGATTATCAGTTTTATATTTCTTCTTATACCTGTCGTTGTTGTAGAATGCAAAAAGAGCCGGGCCATGAACAACAATAACCGGATTGATATTGCTGACAGGAATGCCGGAAGCAACATGCAGATTAATAATACGGCAAATTTCTGTGATGCCATGATTGATTTCTGTTGCTGCAGAATCTTTATTGATGATGAGAAGTTCAAACAATAATTTATAATTCATATTTGGATCCGGAATTTCTGTTGGGTCATTAACAGGAATTACACCGGAAAATTTTCCTGTGTTGAACAAAGGATAAACCATTTTCGCTTCAAGTCTCGCCCACTTGAGTGAATCTGCTTTTGCTTTCGCAGCATTATCTTGTTTCTGCGCGGTTGCTGAAAAAAATAAAAAAGAAATAATACCGAACAATAATGTTTTCTTCATGAGAGTGTATTTGAAATGAAGATACGTTTTGTAAAGGAATATTTTTTTTATTAAGCTTAATTAAAAATGTTGAAATGTAAAATGAGCGATAGTTTATTAGCTTTGGTATCTGAAAATTAATCTAATAAAAAATAGAATGAAAAATATTAAAGACCAGTTCTTCTTAAACCCAGAAGTTGTTTTTTTTAACCACGGTTCTTATGGCGCCTGCCCAAAACCTATTTTGGAAGATTATCAGGAATGGCAAAGAAAGCTGGAGTTCGAGCCGGTTCAGTTCATTACGAAAAAAAGAGAAGAGGCATTATTGGTATCTAAAAAAATTTTCGCAACATATCTCGGTTGTGATCATGAAGATTTTTTCTTTATTCAAAACCCTACAACAGCAGTCAATCAAATTGTGAAAAGCCTGAACCTGAAAGCTGGTGATGAAGTACTGACTACCGATCATGAATATGGTGCTATGGATAAAACATTTAGTTTCTACTCGAAGAAAAAGGGATTCTATTATCGAAGACAACATATTTCATTGCCCTTGTTGTCCAAACAACAATTCATCGAAGATTTCTGGAACGGATATAATGAAAAGACAAGAGTGATTTTTATCAGTCATTGCACAAGCACCACGGCGCTTGTTTTCCCTGTGAAAGAAATTTGTGAGCGTGCAAAAGAGCTGGGATTGGTAACGATTGTGGATGGTGCGCACATTCCTGGCCACTTACCATTGAACCTGCAGAATATTCAGGCTGATTTTTACACAGGCACTTTACATAAATGGTTGCTTAGCCCGAAAGGATGTACGTTTTTATATGTGAATAAAAATTTTCAAAATCAACTTGAGCCGCTAATAATAAGCTGGGGCTATGAAGCAGCAAAGCCAACCAAAACAAAATTTCTGGAAGAAAATGAAATTCAAGGAACGAGAGATATCTCAGCATATCTGACTGCACCTGCGATCATGAAATTTTTTGACGAGAATAATATGCCGGCGAGACAAACAGCATGCAGACAAGTAATTTTAGAACAGTATCCGGTTTTTTGTGATTTGATCGGTACCAAACCTTTATGCAAGTTGTCAGATGAATTTCTGGGACAGATGTGCAGCATTCCTATCAGCACATGCGATCCTTTGCAACTGAAGGAAAAAATATACAAAGAGCATAAGATTGAAATACCGATTATGCAACGTGGCAACGATATCTATTTGCGTATTTCATATCAGGTGTATAATAGCATGGATGATCTGGAATGTTTGAAAGAAGCAATAAAAAAATTAGAAATTATGCCGGCTGCTGCACCTGTTTTAGGATAGGCGTTTACATTAAGTAAAAATAATTGCAGTTAGGCTAGGATTTTATTTTGAAAGAAAATTCCCTGACAGGCGCATCCCGCGTTCATCTGCCAACACTTTTTTCATTACTTTTTTCAATCCTTCGGGAAGAATCTTTTTTTCTTCTTCAGTGAAAGGCTTAACGATCTCAAAAAACTCATCATCGTCATCATAATAGCCGAAATGCAATTCGTAGACATCATTTGCATGAAGCCTTATGGATATTTCTTTATCTTCTTCGTAAACATGCATGGTGATGATCGACCATTGGTCTTCATCTTCATAATTGAAAAGCACTTCCACCGGGTTTTTGCTCACTACTTCTGTCACTAATTTTTCAATCATTTCTCCCGAATGATTTTTTACTAGTTCTTCGTATGTCATATCCTGTTATTAATGGGCGGTGAAGATAAATAACTTTCTTAGTTTGATATCTGCAATTTTAAGTTGTTGTTGTAGGCCTAATTTGTTTTTGTTAATAGAAATAACAGGAAACTAAAATAATCTAACTTTAGTAAAACTGCTTTATGCCAAAACAACTACTGCTTGTCATTGCATTATTTGCATGCACATCATTTCCATTTCATGTTCAAAGCCAATCAGATTATAATGCCGAAATAAAACAGTCGGCAGTTTCATTTGTCAACTCGCTTGATAAAATGCAACAACGCTCGGCGCTGCTTGCCTTTAATGATACTGCAAGGATTAAATGGAATAATCTTCCCGTTGGTTTGCGAGCAAGAGCCGGCATTAATGTTGGTAGGATGACAGATTCGCAAAGGCATTTGTTTCATCGCATACTTTCTGCATCGCTGAGTTCACAGGGTTATCTTAAAGCCACCAGCATTATGCATCTTGATCATTTGCTGAACCTTTTGTACGACAGCTTATATAATCTGGGAGAATTGAATGACGAAAATTTAAAAGGTATAAAATCACTGAAATGGACGCCAAGTAATTTCTTTCTCGCTTTTTTTGGTAAGCCTGTGGATAGTGTTTGGGGCTTTAAAATAGAAGGGCATCATCTTTCTATCAATTTTACTTTTGTAAATGACAAGCTTTCTGTTACTCCTTTTTTTGTTGGTACTGATCCTGCCGAATATCCATTCACAGAATACGCAGGCTGGCGAGTGCTTGGAGAAGAAGAAGACCTTGGCATTAAGCTGATTCATTTATTATCCCCTGCACAGCAAAAGACAGCAACGATGAGCGTAGATGTTCCCAGAGATATCATCACTGCTGCAGAAAGCGGCAAGCGGCTGATTGATAACTGGGGAATCCGCGGATCTCAAATGAGCAAACAACAACAAGTAATATTGCAATACATCATTCGCGAATTTGTTTTTAATCTGGAATATGAAAAAGCAGTTGCAGAATATGACAAAATTGTGAAGGCAGGTATTGATAATATTTATTTTGGCTGGATCGGTTTTTATGAAGAATCAAAACCACATTACTATGTTCTTAACGGGCCAACCTTTTTAATTGAATTCGACAATTGCGGAGGTAACGGAAAAGGCAATCATATTCATGCCATCTGGAGAGAGAAAGGAAATGAATATGGTGAGGACGTGCTCAAGAAACATTATCTATCGGAGCATCACTGATTGCACAACAAAAATGATTTCCTTCATTAGCGAGTTTGCAACAAAACAAGAAAGAGCTTAGCGCATATTCAAGCTTTGCCTGAAAAGATTCAAAAATATCAGTCGGGAAATTTTCTATTTTCGTTCGATATTTTTTAATGATTATGTCAAAATTTACAATAGTTATTCATGGTGGTGCTGGCACTATCTTAAAAGAAGATATGACGCCCGATTTGGAAAGGGCTTATACTGACGGCTTGAAAACTGCACTGGACGCAGGTTATGCAGTACTTGAAGAAGAAGGTTCTGCAGTGAATGCAATAAAAGCTGCGCTGGTAATATTAGAAGATAATGTGCTCTTTAATGCAGGCCGAGGATCTGTGTTCACAAAAAAAGGAGTGCAGGAAATGGACGCTGCGATTATGGATGGCAGCACACTCGATGCCGGATCAGTAGCAGGTGTGCGCAATGTGCGCAACCCGATTGAGCTTGCTGCAGAAGTGATGCGCAATAGCAACCATGTTTTTTTGAGCGGAAAAGGAGCTAATGATTTTGCTATCAAACAAGGAGTGAAACTTGAGCCTGATGAATATTTTTTCTCGCAGTTCAGGTATGATCAATGGAAATCAATCCGCGACTCGGACAATTATTCCCTCGACCATACACATCAGCGACTGGAAGAATTAATGAAGGATAAAAAATTTGGAACAGTTGGGGCTGTTGCCTGCGACATGAAAGGAAATATTGCAGCAGCAACGAGCACTGGTGGCATGACGAATAAAAAATATGGCCGCATAGGTGACAGCCCGCTGATTGGCTGCGGCACTTATGCGAATAATAAAACCTGCGGCATTTCGTGTACTGGTCACGGTGAAATGTTCATTCGTGCAGTGGCAGCTTATGATGTGAGCTGTCTGATGGAATACAAAGGCTGTACATTGCAGGAAGCAATGGATATTGTGGTAAACGAAAAACTAATGAAGATTCACGGTGAAGGTGGGATGATTGGTGTTGATGCGGAAGGCAATGCTGCTATGATTTTCAACAGCGCAGGCATGTATCGTGCCATGCGCAGCAGTGATAAGAGCGAAGAAGTTGCTTTGTATAGATAAGTTTGTGGTTTGAAGTTTATAGTTTGTAATTGAGAGCAATTGAAAATCTCAATTAGTTCAATCAGATAAATAAGAATAAAATCGTTGTGAAAAAATTTGCAGTCATTGTTGCAGCAGGTTCAGGAACGCGCATGGGAAAAGGAGTGCCGAAGCAGTTTTTATTCCTGAATGAAAAACCTGTTTTGCTTCATACGCTTGACACATTTCTGAAAGCATTTGACGACATTGAAATTATATTGGTGGTAGCTGATGAGCATATTGAAACAGCTGAAGCTATTGCCAAATCTGCATCTGATAAAAAGAGAATAAAAATCACAACGGGTGGCGATACGCGTTTTCATTCAGTAAAAAAAGGGCTCGTACATGTTGAAGATGACTCGGTTGTTTTTGTGCATGATGGCGTTCGCTGTCTTATTACTGAAAAATTAATTGTAAGATGTTATGAAGAAGCGCTTGCAAATGGAAATGCAATTCCTGCGGTGAAACCAGTTGATTCGATGAGGGTGGAGACGCATCATGGGAATGTTATTATTGACAGAGAAAAAGTTCACATCATACAAACTCCACAAACTTTCAGGAGCAATATTATCAAAGCCGCATTTGAACAGGATTATGATGAATCTTTCACTGACGAAGCAACTGTTGCGGAAATGATGGGCGAAAAAATAAATTTAATAGAAGGCGAATCAAGCAACATCAAAATTACAAAGCCGATTGATCTGGTGATTGCTGAACGGATTTTGGAAGAAAGGAGTTGATAGTTCAAAGTTCTGAGTTCAGAGTCGGGAGATGCTTCATCAGGAATCGGCTCAGAACTATTAACTCTCAACTTCAAGCTAATTCTTCACCCACTTCACCCAGGCAGGAAGATTATTAATTTTTAAGAAAGGATAAATTTCCAACTCTGCACCGAAGCTGCTATAAAAAAAAGCAAGGTTGCGGATATCGGAACCTTCAAAATCTAAAATCAGGTTTTGGTTTGAATAATCTTTGATAAAAGAGTCAATCAGAAAATGAGAGGCACCCATCGTTTTTCCATTGGGATGATTGCCGACCAGAATATAATATGCTCTGTTATGAGAGAAGAAATAAACACATGAAGCAACCAATTCTTTGTTCGGTGAATACACTCCGTATGTGATGGCTTTGTTTTGTTGGTGAAGCAAATGATACAACTTTTCGAAATTTGAATAATCCTCTTCTTTCACATTCGTGAGCAGTTGCATGGCAGGTCTTGACAAAGCAATCACATCTTTCACTGAAATATCTTTTTCTATTGTGCATCCAAGCTGATGCGCTTTTTTAATATTTCTCCGGATGTTTTCTTTGTAGGCTGATTGCAGCTCAGAATAATCTTTGTTCAGTGGAAGAATGTAATTGTTTCGAATCTGCGAAAAACCTGAAGGAGCGCTGAAGATATTTCCTTCATTCAATGCGATCTCAATCAGCTTGAATTTTTTGGGGATAGCTTGAACGAAATCCTGAATCAATCTTTCTGTAAGATTATTTCCAAAAACTCCAAGAGAAGCAGTGAATGCAGGTTGATACAGATAATGAATATTGTATTTTTTATTCCATGTGAGAGGCATCACTGCTTCATAATCGTTCAGCACAAGTGCATCCCAGTTTTTTGCCATCGTATCCAGATAAAATGAATTTGCATAGATTAGGCCGTTGTTTGCACCAGCAATGCATTCATCCCATTTTAGTTTATTGATTTCGTTTTGTCTGCGATACTGTATGTCGTAATCAACACTCATTTAGAAAGGAATATTTCTGTTAATCCTTCTCAAATTTATGTTTTGGAGATCGATGCTGAAAGAAATCTTTTTGGCGAATGTGTTTTCGCTGCTTAATGTTTTTAACTGACTGCGGAAATCGCCGCTATAGAATATCGGAGCATAAATGTTAATGATGTTTTTGATCAGCGACAATTGTAATCCACCCACAAATAAAAATTTGCTGGTAAGAGGATTGCTGCTCCATGCTTCTGAATAAGTGCCAATATCAAAAAAAACTTTTAGCGGAATTTGTTTCGGGATTATGCTTGCAGGCAATGTGGTATTGAAATTCAAAGCTGCAACCCAGTTATCAGATCTTCCCTGTAAATTCTGGAACATATCAGTACGCAATTTCAATCCTCCGTCTTTCATCATGATTTGCTGACTGGCAAAACCATCAAATTCATTTCTTCCAATAAAATAGTTGCTGTAAGTGTAATCATCGCTGCCGATAGATGCGGTGAGTTTTGGCTGATAAGAATAAGTCGCAAAATTTTTGGCAGAAGTTTTCTCTCCAAAATATCCAAATTTAGCAGCGAATAATCTCACGCTCATTCCGCCACCTTTGGAATAATTGAAAAAATAATTAGTTGTGAAATTGAGCCGATACCATTGGTCTGCCTGTTGAACCTGAAATTGTGCATTGTAAGGATAAAGTACACGATAATCTTCTACATTAAATGTTAGCTGATTAAGATAGCGTGTTGAATACTTTTGTGTGGATGGATAATAATTTGAATCACTTATCTTCAAATGATAATCAAATCCTTTTTCGCCGATAATAAATGCCTTGAAATCGATCCACTTCTCAAATGTGCTTCTTGCATTGTTATTTTTAAAAATGAATCGAATTGAAGGGACGATTTTATAAAATCCTCCAAAAATATTATTGCTGTTGCTGTCAGTGCCCGATAGTGTAGAAAACCTTGCAGCAGTCAAACCAATTTTTATTTTTTGAAATTTATTATCAGAATACCACGAATAGCTGATGTTTCCAATGCCGTTCAATTGTTTGCTGGTCGCAGCGTATAACGGCGCAATCACAAATTGAAATTTATTTGGAGGGAAATTATAATTGTGAACAATAGCGCCAATCATGAACTTGTCATACATGTTATATCCGATAGCTGGAGCGAGCGAAATGTAGTTGTATTTATCAGTTTCTTTAGCATTAAATACAAAAGCAAGTTTTGTTTTTCTTTTTGTTTCTTCTTTTTCAGGCATCCCTTTTTTATTGAGCAATGCGAAAGCTGCATCAACATTTTTCCCGCTTACGTCTTCAATAACTTTTTTGAAATCTTCCGGATAAGGATGCTTGAATTGCCAGCGTTTATAATATTCGTGCATGCAATTAGCAAAAACATCTGCACCTAAATAATTTTCCAGATGCTTCATCCATTCGGCAGTTTTTCTATAAGCAATCAAGCCATAATTAAATTCAGAAAAATTTTCCGAGCTGGTTTCGATCGGTTGATCATTATTAATATCAACCATTGTTTGTAATGCGGTGTGTGCAACATCATCTGGCATTCTTTGCTGAACGAATTTTTCTTTTACTTCTATTAATTGAACCTTCGCATGATACTTTTGCCAACTAAATTTATTATCATAAAAGGTATTCATGCCTTCATCCATCCACGGGTGTTCTCTTTCATTATTTGCCAGCACAGCATAAAACCAGTTGTGCCCGATTTCATGTTCAATAGTTGCTTCTAATTTTCTTTCTGATAATGAAGGAGGGATGGAAGTAATCGTTGGATATTCCATTCCCCCTGTAATTCCTGTTTTTGCTTCAACTGCGCTTATTGTAGTAAATGGATATTCTGCGATCAGAGATGAACGAAAGCGAATTGCTTCTTTTATATACTGAATACTTTTTTTCCATGGAGAATTTTCTTCCGGCAAATAAAAAGAATAAGCGTCGATGGTTTTTCCTGATATTAATTGCACAGTATCGTGATTAACAATAAAATTCTTATCAGCGAACCATGCAAAATCATGAATGTTGTTTTGTTTGTATTGAAGAGTTTTTGTTTCCTTGTCCGAAAAAATTTGTTTGTAGTTTGTGGTTTGTAGTTTGTGGTTTGTAGTTTGTGGTTTCTTGTTTCTTGATACTTGTTCCTTGGTTCTTATTTCTTGACCCTTGCTCAACAACCATTCTTTTTCATCTTCGTTCTGTAATTCACCTGTAGCAGCAACAACATAATTTTTAGGAACTGTAATCCGCACATCAAAACTTCCGAACTCGTTATAAAATTCTCCTTGTTGCAGATAAGGCATTTCATGCCAGCCCTTGCTGTCATAAACTGCCGGTTTAGGAAACCATTGTGTTATCTGGTAAGATTGCCCAACATGGCCGCCTCTTGAAAAATTATAAGGCAGCTTCACGTGAAAAGGGGTGGTGATTTCAACTTGCTGATTAGGCAATAAAATGTTTGGTAGAATAAGTTTTATGACATCAATGAACAAAGGATGATCTTCCATTTTTGCTGCTTCACCGTTCACGCGAAAATCCAATCGGTTGATATACCCTTTTTGTTCTTTGTCTGAAAAATAAAAATCAGTTTTTCCGTTCTGCAGCATTTGCTCACTGAAAGCAGTTCTGTCGGTTTTGAATGCGTTTGGCCACAAATGAAACCAAATGAAACGAAGCGTGTCGGGAGAATGGTTTGTGTATTGGATTTTTATAAAGCCATCTAATGTATGTTCAATATCGTTTAATGAAACATCGATGGTGTTGTTCACTTCCTGCTGCCAATAATGTTGCTGTGCTGATAATGTTAACGGTAACCAGTAAGCGAAGATTAGCAGGAATTTTTTCACTCGTCATTAGTTTATCGCCCTTTGCCTTTAAAAATGATCCTTAGTGTGTGGAACATTATTTTAAAGTCGAGCGCCAGCGAAACGTTTTCAATATAGATGAGGTCATATTTCATCCTTTCGATCATCTCTTCAACGTTTTCTGCATAACCATATTGCACCATGCCCCAGGAAGTTAGGCCGGGTTTCACTTTTAAAAGGTATCGGAAATAAGGAGCCTGCGGAAGGATCTGGTTGATATAATATTGCCTTTCAGGCCTTGGGCCAACCAGGCTCATTTCTCCTTTCAATATGTTCCAAAGCTGAGGCAGTTCATCAATCCTCCATTTGCGCATCACTTTGCCCCATTTTGTGATGCGCTCATCTTCCATCGATGACAAGGCCGGTCCATTTTTTTCCGCATCATCAATCATAGATCGGAATTTGTAAATAATAAATTTCTTGCCCTTGTAACCAACACGCTCCTGAGAGTAGATGATATTGCCCGGTGATGTGAACTTGACTCTTAATGCTGAGTATATAATGAGGGGCGATAAAAGTATCAATGCCAGTACTGAAACGAAAACATCAACAAGGCGTTTGATGTTTTGTTGCCATGCGGGTATCAGGCTGGTTTGGATATCAGTTAAAACTGCGCCGAACACATTGCTTGTTTTTACAGAACCGGATAATATGTCAAGTATATTAGGGACAATCTTTATTTCAACATCTTTTTCGCTTAGCCTTTCGATTATTTTTTCAACCTGTTGTTTTTCCGATTTCTCCATGGCAACAACCACAAGCTCGATATTATTTTTGTCAATTTCTTTTTCCATTGCCTCAATTGAACCAAGTTGTTTAAGATGTTTTACAAGCCCGTTATTATTTTCATTGCTCAGGAACCCTACATAAGTATAGCCGCTGGATTTTAGCCCTTCATTGGTGTCTTTAAATGTTTTTGATGCAATGGGATAGCTGCCTACAAGCAGGGTATTAAATTTTACTTTTCCTGTTTCAAGCTGTCTTTTAGTGATCCTTAGTAATATCCACCTCCCGATAATGGTCAGAAAAAAGCCTGCGAATAGAAAAGTGAAATAAGCTTTGTAATAGTATCTGTAATCAGTCTGCGGGTCGTTGATTACTATTGAAAAGAAAATGACTGTGCAACCAATGAGCGTGCAAACAAAAGTGATGTTGAGCTCATTGAGCCTTGATTTTTTATAGAGCGAATTATAAGAGCCTACTGTTGCATAAAAAATAAGCCAGCAAACAGGAATGAGGCTGACACCAAGCCAGAAGCGGTTGTTCAGATAAATTTCATGGTTAATGATAACCGGCTCGCCTAGCAGCAAGCGCCTGGTAAAATATAATATTATCCAGGTAATGATTGCTGCTATATAATCGCTCAGCATATACCATGCAATATGGATCTTCCGCGATGTCGGCATCAGTGCAAATCAGTTAGTGATATTGTTATGTTTTATTTTTTGAAGGATCTGGTGAGCAACGTCCATTGCCCTGAAACCATCGACTTCAGAAACTATAGGGTTCGTATTATTATTGATACAATCACGAAATTTTTCAAGCTCCATTTTAATGGCGTTGATTTCAGGAATCTGTGGGTTCGAAATAGCAATTGCTTTCTTCCCGTTCACTGTGTCAATATCAAAAGAAAAAGAATCAACATCCTCAGGTGTTTTTAGCTTGATGATTTCAGTTTTCTTATTCAAAAAATCCATTCCTATATACGCATCTTTCTGAAACAGCCGCATCTTGCGCATTTTTTTCATAGATATACGGCTGGAAGTAAGATTGGCAACGCAACCATTATCAAATTCGATGCGCACGCTTGCTATATCGGGTGTTTCGGTCATGACGGCAACACCGTTTGCAGAAATAGCTTTCACTTCGCTTTTCACCAGGCTCAGGATGATGTCAATATCATGTATCATTAAGTCCAGTATCACGCTCACTTCCGTTCCTCTTGGGTTAAACTGTGCAAGGCGATGCACTTCAATGAACATAGGGGAAATATGAAATCCCTGAGTAGCAAGGTAGGCTGGATTAAAACGCTCCACATGCCCAACCTGTAATTTGATATTGGATTCCTTGACAAGGTTCACCAGTTCTTTAGCTTCCGCCATTGTGTTTGCCAAAGGCTTTTCAACAAATACATGCTTGCCTTTTCTGATTGCTTTTTGGCATAAGTCAAAATGAAAGTTTGTGGGAGCAATGATATCTACAGCATCGCAGCTATCTATTAATTCTTCTTCTGTTGTGAAGCGTCTTAAATTGTATTTTTCGGATACGTCTTTTGCAATGCTATCGTCAGGATCATAAAATCCTGTTAGCTCAACATCCTTTATTTCCTTCCAATTGTTCAAATGAAACTTCCCCAAATGCCCAACGCCTAAAACGCCCACTTTAAGCATATTGTAAAAAAATTTATACGCCAAATATAGCTATTATTAAAAAGAGGATAGGAAGTAAATGGCTACCCGAAAGATCATGGCAGATCGTGTTATAAACGAATCAGTTAGCTGTTTCCAGGCTCTGATTTATATATTGATTTGAATTGACCGGAGATGATCTCTGATTTGATATAACAGCTTGTTTTTTCTTAATGATTTTCCTGATTGTCAGGAAAGCTATCGGCACAAAAAAGAACAAAGCAACGTAAAAATAGAAGTCATACATTCTTAAAAAATGAACTCGCAAAGAAATGGTGTCTGCTTTTTGTTTACCTAAAACCAGGTCAAGCATTTTTTTGATGGCAGGCAATATGATTGGAACCTTCTCCCAGTTTGAATATCGCACATCCTCATAACGGTATGCTGTATCATAACCTTGCGGCAGTTGCTTGCTGTAATACGCCCAGTTAGATCTGACATCATCAAAACTTGCCAGCCCTACGCCACCGGGTTTTATAAAACAAAGATCATACAAAGGATCCAGCACGATCCATTTGCCGCTCACGTTCACTTCGATAATGTTATGTGAAGCATATTTCCCATTCGCTTTCATCTGATCTATCCTTATTGGGAAATGATAATTTTGCATGACCCTGGCTAGCACTAATGAATAGCTGCCACAAGCACCATTGGCTGTCATCAGGTCAACTGTAGCCGGATGAAAAAAATCTGTTTTAAAACCTTCGAGATCTTTTGTGCTACCTGCAAATATAGAAGCGCGATTACCGAGCATATTACTGCAGGTTTGCATCACTTTCATTAAAACTGAATCTTTCGTATCGTTGGGGTCGATTTTTTTGTCGATGCTTTTCTGTATAACTGAGAACAAATTGTTTTCATAGTTGCTTTCTATTTTTAAATAGAAAAGAGAGGCAAGAAGAAAGCCATTGAGAAAAACAAGCACATATAGATTGCCAAAAAAACGCCTGAGAGTTTTAATAAAGGATTTTATCATAGCACCAGTTAGATTCCAAAAAATAAACCTCGCCAAAGTTACTATCAATCGCTGAGAAAGTAAGCTTTGGAATGCAATTGTTTTACAACTTTCATAAAAAGGCAGTCCTCATCAAACACATGCCCATATTGAGTAATGTGAACTTTTGGTTGACAGTGAACGTGAAAAAAAATAATGATCCGATTTAATTTATTCGCCTGAAATTATTGCTAATTCACCGATGAGTTTATGTAAATTTAATCGACTTATAAAACGATTGTGCTTATCAGTTTAGTATATTCAGGCTACCGCAGATAATGGCAACACATTCTTTGATTTGTTCAGCATTAATTGTGAGCGGTGGTGCAAACCTGATTTTATCGCCGTGTGTCGGCTTTGCCAACAGTCCATTCTCTTTTAATTGGATGCAAAAATCCCACGCTGCTTCTTTGTTTTTATGATTGATCACAATGGCGTTCAGCAATCCTTTGCCACGAACAAGCGAGATATAGGGAGAATCTATCTTCTTCAATTCTTCTCTAAGCAAACTTCCCATTATTTCTGCGTTCTCCATCATTTTTTCTTCTCTTAAAACTTCAAGCGAAGTAATAGCGACTTTGCATGCAAGCGGATTGCCTCCGTATGTAGAGCCATGTTCGCCGGCTTTAATAGTGAGCATTATTTCATCGTCAGCTAAAACGGCTGAAATCGGTAATGTTCCGCCACTTAATGCTTTGCCAAGAATTAAAATATCCGGGCGAACATTTTCATGATCACATGCAAGCATTTTTCCTGTGCGGCACAGGCCTGTTTGAATTTCATCGCCAATGAAAAGGACATTTGCATCTTCGCAATATTGTTTTGCTTTGCGTAAGTATCCTTCATCTGGAACAACAACTCCTGCTTCACCTTGTATCGGTTCAACTAAAAAGCCGGCTACGTTTTTATCTTGCAAAGCAGTAGACAATGCATTCAAATCATTGTAAGGTATGATCTCAAAGCCAGGCATGAAGGGCCCGAAATTTTTGTAAGAAGAAGGATCGCTGCTGAAAGAAATCACCGTGCTTGTTCTTCCATGAAAATTATTGGCGCAAACAATAATCTTTGCTTTGTTCTCAGGAATTCCTTTTACGGCATAGCTCCATCTACGGCAAAGTTTGATGGCTGTCTCCACTGCTTCAACACCTGTGTTCATCGGAAGCACTTTATCATAGCCAAAATAATTGGTAATAAACTGAGCATACTCACCAAGCAAATCACTATGAAATGCACGTGAGGTGAGCGTTAGTTTTTGTGCCTGTTCTATAAGCGATGCAATGATCTTTGGATGGCAGTGACCTTGATTGACTGCTGAGTAGCCGCTCAAAAAATCGTAGTAGCGTTTGCCATCCACATCCCACACAAATACGCCTTTGCCTTTGCTCAGCACAACAGGAAGCGGATGATAATTGTGTGCACCATATTTTTCTTCCAGATCAAAATAATATTTTGTTTTATCAGTAATAGCTGAAATAGATTGCATGATTGAAATTTTAAAAGTAAAAATGAAAATGCAGAAATTGGATGCAACAGATGGTTGCTCTTAGAAGAAATTGTCAGCAATTACTGGTGATCAAGAAAATCAAGGTTCTTGTCAAGAAAGCTTAGTATGATAGTGTTGAGTAAAATAGAAATCAGATTTAAGCAAAGATAAGCATTTATGTTTATTTATTTTGAAAAGCTACATTTGCTTGCCTGATCATCTAAAATATCATCTGAAAATAAAGAGCACTGAACAAATGAAAGACAAAATCAAGATTGGTATACAAAATTTGCATCTTGACGAGGTGAGTTGTTTAAAAGCATTGTTGGCTCGCCCCGGTGTGGAATTCTATGTGTGGCATAAACACGATTTTGATCTGGAAGAATTGAAATCGTGTAATGTGCTGATTTTATTTGCAAGGAGACATTGGCGTTACATAAAATATGGCAAACCTTATTTATTGATTTTGGCAGATTATGTGTCGAATCAAAAAGCAATTAACCTTAGCAAGAAACGCAGGTTTGGTTTAGTAGGTTATCATTATTATCCCAACGACCTATTCAAAGGTTTTTTGTGCGGATCTATTGAACTTTTTCAAACTGTTAGCTCTGTAAAAATCCCAAGCGTATTTTATACAAAAAAATATCCGTTCTCTGAATTGTTTGAAACTTTACAGAAAACAAAATCATTAGAAGAACCCAAAGAAATTGTAACGCTTATCAACGATTATGCAAGGACTGCCGGAAAGCCAAAATGGAGCAAGCCCGAGAATAGCTATAAGGTATTTAAAACCATTACTGAAAAGGCAAAGGCATTTCATTTTACGCATTACGGATCGCCATACAACCAAAAGAGTTTTGAAGAAAGCAATATGATCCAGTTTAATGCCCGGTACACAATCCATATTAAGTATTGGGGACATGTTTGTAATGCGGTAGTCAAGTCTTTAGCATTAGGTACTCCTGTTATCATGGATGAAGAAACGTTTAAGAAAGGCCGCTACAAATCATATATCAGAGATGGTGAAAACGGATTGGTGTTTAAAAACAAAGAAGAAATAATTAATTATTTAAACGGACAAGAAGAATCAGCGAGATGGAAAAAATTAAAGGCAAATTGTATCAATGAAGCTGTGCTGTGGCATTTCCCTTATTCATTGGAACAAAAAAATGCTGTTGCTGAAATGTTGGATTTTTTAAAATAACATTGGGTTATTTGTTGTTTTTTTATGCAATACATGGGTTTCAGGCAACGAAAGTTTTGAAATTATTTGAGAGGCTGATAGCCGGCACGTTATTTTTTTTGAAAATGCCATAAAAAGCCGAACCGCTTCCTGTCATAGAAACATAGAGTGCTCCTGCTTCATACAACTTTTCTTTTATTGAATTTAGTTCAGCATATTTTTTAAGAACAGGTTCTTCAAAATCATTTTTTAATTCCTGTTTCCACAATTCGGTTGGAAGTTGAATGATTTCCTTCAAATTTTTTGTTGATGAATGAGGCTTTATCTGAGAGAAAGCCCAATTTGTGCTGATATGAATTCCGGGATAAATAAGTACGAAGGAATAATCAGATAAATCCAAATTTATCAGCTCTAAAATTTCTCCGCGACCGGTAGCGAAACTTGGTTTGTTTAGGATGAAGAAAGGACAATCACTTCCTAACTGTGATGCATAACCGATAAGTTGATTGCTTGATAGGTTGAGATGAAATCTGTCGTTGATTAATTTCAAAGTAAAAGCGCCGTCTGCGGAACCGCCGCCCAGACCAGCGCCCATCGGAATGTGTTTGTGAAGCCAGATTTTGATATCAGGTAATGAAGGAAAATCTTTTTTTAAAAGATGATAAGCTTTCGAACATAAATTGTCGCTTTCGTTTCCGTCGACTTTTAGTCCTGAGATATTAAATTCAAATTTTTTTGAATGGATTATTTCGATGACATCTTTCAGGTTGATTGGATAAAATATGGTTTCGAGATTGTGATATCCGTCAGCTCGTTTTTCAGTGATATGAAGCCCGAGATTTATTTTGCAATTGGGAAAAGAAACCATTTGCTAATGTAGAAGAAAACTTTTATAAAAAACGGCCTGAGTTTTATTTGGGAAATGAGCGTGCGAACTAAAGATGAATATTCAAAATAATTTCGAGTTTCCGGTTTTCAGTTGCCAGTTCTTTAGGTGATAGTTTCTGTGTAAAATTTATCATCGTTGATGCCTTCGCAGAACCGGAAACTCCAGACTCGAAACTCAAAACTCTCTGTAAAGCTGTTGATTATTTCTGCTTTCTCTTATTGATTTCATCGCGGATGGCGATTGCCCTGATATAATCTTCCTGTTCGAGCACTTCGTTCAATAATGTGTTTAGCTCTTCGAGAGACAGACCGCGCAAATCTTCGCGTGGCGTGGTTTCTGTAGTTGGTGTTGTTGCAACTGCAGCTTTTTTCTTTTTAGTAGAAGTGTCTTCCATCAAAATGCCGGCACTTTCGAGGATATGTTCGTATGTATAAACCGGGCAGCCGAAACGTACGGCAAGCGCCAATGCATCGGAAGTGCGTGAATCAATCTCAACCGTGTCATGCTCGCTGAAGCAAACAAGCTTTGAATAAAAAATGCCTTCCTGTAAATCGCAGATAATAATTTCCTGAAGGTCGATATTGAAAGCGTTCATAAAGTTCTTCATCAGGTCGTGCGTGAGCGGGCGGCTCGGGTGCATTTTTTCCAGCGCAACAGCAATAGCCTGCGCCTCAAAACCGCCAATCACAATCGGCAAACGCCGAAGCCCGTTCACTTCGCCCATCACGACAGCGTAGGAATGCGTTTGCGTGATGCTGTGCGAAAGTGCCACTATTTCCAGTTCTATTTTTTTCATAAACCCGAAGCCTTCTTGCTTTAATGTTTTATAAAAGCAAATATAAAAATTAAAGCCTTCCAAAAATTTGAAAGGCTTTACAAATATACTTTTATTAGCGTCAATTAGCTATAATTAGTGCGAATTAGCGTCAAGCTTTAAGCTGCTTCACTGCTTCAATCACTTTCGGCACTATTTCAAACGCGTCGCCGACAATCCCATAATCAGCCGCTTTGAAAAAAGGAGCTTCGGGGTCTTTGTTAATCACCACAATTGTTTTGCTCCTGTTCACTCCGGCAAGATGTTGGATAGCTCCGGAAATGCCAATAGCAATATATAAATTCGGCGCAATGGCAATCCCTGTCTGACCGACATGCTCATTATGCGGGCGCCAGTGTGCATCAGCAACCGGGCGGCTGCATGCAGTGGCAGCACCAAGCAGTTTCGCAAGCTCTTCCACCATTCCCCAATTTTCAGGACCTTTTAATCCGCGACCGCCGCTCACTACAATTTCCGCTTCGGTCAAAGGAACATCACCTGAAGCTTTTGCGGTTGAAACAGTTTTTATTTTCGGGCTCTCAACATTAATATTTAATGCAGCGACTTCAGCAGTTCCTCCAACTTCTGAAACATGATATGAATTCGGATTAAGCGCAATTATTTTTATGTCAGTATCAATTGAAACATTCGCGAATGCTTTTCCGGAGAAAACGGTTTTCTTCACTACAAAACCTTTGCTTGTGTCTGGCAATGCAATTGCTCCTGAAACCAACCCAGCTTTCAATCTCGCTGAAAGCCTTGGTGCAACTGCCTTTCCGGTGATGTTGTTAGAGAACACAATCACCTTGGCGCCGGTTTGGTTCACTGCTTCAGCAAGCACATTCGTAATAAGCTGCGAGTCCAAATGGTTCAGTGATTCATTACTGACCTGGTTCACTTTTTTGATTCCGTATTTTCCCAATGAAGCAAGGTCGTCAGAAACAGTGCCGAGCAAAATTCCTTCTGCCGTAGTGCCGGTTGCTTCAGCAATTTTAGCGCCATAGCTCAATGCTTCAAGGGAAGATTTTTTAATGTGCTCATCGGCGTGGTCAATGAAAATTAAAACAGACATATAATGGATAATTTATTAGTTGATAATGGATGACCTTAAATCAATTTAGCTTCTTCGTGTAACAGCCTTACAAGTTCAGCCGGATTATCAGCAGGAATTAATTTCACACCGGCTTTTGCAGGTGGCAATTCAAATGAAACCACTAAAGTTAATGGGCTCACAGTTGAAGGTTCAACAACTTTCAATGGTTTTGTCCTTGCGCCCATAATGCCTTTCATGTTTGGGATGCGCTGTTCTGCGACACCTTTTTGACAACTTACAACAAGCGGTAATGTAACTTCATCTGTTTCTTCACCACCTTCAATTTCGCGGCTAACCGTTGCCGTTGTTCCGCTCAATTCAAACTTTGTGGCGAGAGAAATATAAGGCATACTTAATAATTCAGCTACCATTCCACCGATTGAAGAACCGTTGTAATCAATTGTTTCTTTGCCAGTAAAAATTAAATCATATCCACCTTGTTTGGCAACTTCGGCAATTTGAGAAGCAATAAAATAACTGTCATGGCTATCTGCATTTATCCTGATAGCTTCATCGCCACCAAGTGCTAATGCTTTGCGGATAATCGGGTCAGCATCTGCTGCTGCGACAGTCACAAGATGTAGCGTTGTTGATGCATCTTTCTCTTTGAGTTCGATGGCGCGGACAAGCGCATACCATTCATCGTAAGGATTCAGAATCCACTGCACGCCATCTGTTGCGAATTTCGTATTGTTATCTTTGAAAGCTATTTTTGCCGTAGTGTCGGGCGTTTTGCTGATGCACACTAATATTTTCATTGGCTCGAAGTTTTTTAAAAGAAGAAAATAAGGTTGTTTATGCAACTAACGCAAAGATAAGCGTTGGATTTTATAATTGATAATTAATAACTGATAATTTTTTGGAACGGATTGAAAAGCTGAAATCATTTTTGGAAGCCAGCCCGAATGACAGTTTTGTTCAGCATGCGCTTGCATTGGAATACATTAAAAATGGCAATCTTTCTGAAGCAAGGAAATTATTTGAAGATATACTAAACCGTGAGCCTTCATATATCGGTTCTTATTATCACCTTGGAAAATTATTAGAAAACATGGGCGAAAGAAATTTGGCAATCGACTGGTATGAAAAAGGAATGGCTGCATCAAAAAAAGCAGGAGATAATCATGCATATAATGAATTGCAGGCAGCGCATGAGGATTTAATTGATTAATAATTTTAGCTCCATATTTGAACGTTAATGATCCTTCTCAAGCAATTTCAGAATTTTGTTTCAACACAAAATCTTTTCTCACCAAAAGATAAGCTGCTTCTTGCTGTGAGTGGAGGAATGGATTCAGTTGTGCTGTGCGAATTGTGTTATCAATCAGGATTTGATTTTGTTATTGCTCATTGCAATTTTCAATTGCGTGGAGAAGAAAGCAACCGCGACGAATCATTTGTGAATCAGTTAGCGCAGAAATACAATAAAGAAATTTTTATAAAAAGATTTGAGACCGAAAAATATGCTGCCGATAATAAAGTCTCTATTCAGGTTGCAGCCAGAGAGCTGAGGTATGAATGGTTTGAAGAAATAGTCAGGAGTTCAGAGTTCAGAGTCGAAGCTCGCGACCCTGAACTCCTGACTCCGAACTACATCCTTACTGCCCACCACCGCGATGACAATATCGAAACTGTGCTAATGAATTTTTTCAAAGGAACCGGCATTGCAGGTTTGCACGGGATTTTGTCAAAGCAGGAAAAAGTCATTCGACCATTATTGTTTGCTACAAAAGAAGAATTGAAACAATTCGCAACAGAAAATAATTTGCAATGGGTGGAAGACAGTTCGAATGAATCTGATAAGTATTCGCGGAATTATTTTCGCCATCAAATCATTCCATTGATTGAAAAAATTTATCCCGGAGCGATTCATAATCTTTCGGCAAATATTTTCAGGTTTAGCGAGATTGAAATTTTATACCGGCAATCAATCGATCTGCATAAGAAAAAATTGCTGGAGCAAAAGCAAAATGAAATTCATATCCCTGTTTTGAAATTGAAGAAATCCGAGCCGTTGAAAACAATTGTTTATGAAATTATTAAAGGCTATCATTTCTCTTCAAATCAGTTGGATGAAGTAGTCGATTTATTAGATAGCGAATCCGGAAAATATATTCAATCGTCTTCTCACAGGATTATTAAAAACAGGAACTGGCTTATTATTTCACCGAACAATTTTGAAGAAGCGAGGAATATTATTATTGATGAAGTTGGCAATTGGCAATTATCAAATGGCAAATTGCATCTCGAAATTCTTTCAGCAACAAACTACAAGCTACAAACTACAAACAGCATAGCTCAACTCGATGCTGACAAAATCAAATTCCCACTTCTTATTCGCAAATGGAAGCAAGGAGATTATTTCTATCCGTTAGGAATGAAAAAGAAAAAAAAGCTCTCCCGTTTTTTTATTGACAATAAATTATCGCAAACAGAAAAGGAAAAAGTTTTTGTAATTGAAATGAACAAAAAAATTATCTGGGTTGCAGGGATGCGCATTGATGAACGATTCAAAATCACGCCTCACACAAAAGAAGTTTTAAAGATCAGCTTTAATAAGTCGTGAAGATTCTCTTTAAATCAAAATGTTTTACGGAATCCAAAAAACTTGAGAAGACCGGATAATCAGAAAATAACTGACTTGTTATAATAATAAAAGCAATCCCAAACAAAGCGCCCCAGATATGCGCTGAATGATTGATGCCGCCACCGCCTCTTCTCGCGAGTAAATAAGAGAAGAACAAATACAGACCTCCAAATAAAAAACCAGGAATAAAGACAGGTATAAATATCAAGCCAACACCTTGCATCGGGTTCAACATAATATAAGCAAACACTACAGCCGATACAGCTCCTGAAGCACCAAGGCTTTTATAATAATAATTGTCTTTATTCTTGTTATAAGTAGGCAATAAGCAAACAGGCAATGCAAGCAGATACATTAACAGATATAACAGTTTTGCTTTTTCATGAAAAATAGACGAGAAAATTGGTTCAACGCCGGGCAGCAAATGAGATTCCTGTCCTTGCCCGAAGAGATACAAAGCATACATGTTAAACCCGAGATGCATAATATCTTTATGAATGAAACCACAGGTGAAAAAACGCCACCATTGTTTTTGTTTTGAAATAGCCGGCGGATAAAATATCAGCTTATCAATAACATTGCTATTGCTGAATCCGGAAAAAGAAATAATGCATGTTGCGATTATAATAAATAGTGTGACGCTCAATTCCATTTTATATTTTTAGGAGTGATGATATTTTTCGTTCCGTAAAATGCTGCATGCGCGATACAATTGCTCTGCTAATATAAGCCTCACCAATTGGTGTGGGAAAGTTAGTTGAGATAAAGACCATTTATATGATGCCCTCTTTAAGACAATTTCATCAATTCCATAAGCGCCACCAATGAGGAATACGAGGTTCTTTACACTTTCATTGGCTCTCGCCTGAATAAATTGCGCGAGGCTTTCTGATGAAAACTGTTTGCCTCTTTCGTCCAACGCAACTAAATAATCATCTTTGCCGATTTGTTGCAAAATCATTTCTCCTTCTTTCTTTTTTAGTTCTTTTTCAGGCAATGTCGCTGTGTTTTTTAATGAGGGGATGATCATCCATTCCACGGGGAAATATTTTGATATCCTTTTGGTGAAATCAGTTATGCCATCTTCAACATAATGCTCGTGATTTTTTCCGACTGACATCAATATAATTTTCATCTGATAAAAGTAAGCAATGTGTTCATGCTGCAATCATCAAAATAATTGTAAATTTCAATTTTATAATTAACTGTTATGAGAAAGATTTATTTTCTTATTGTTTGTTTATTGCTGAATATTTATTCTTTTTCACAAATCCCCAAAGCGCCTGAGCGCAAAGAAGGCGATGGCCCCTGGTCTCAATTGATCATTCGAGGAGTTATATTAGTGAATGGAACGGGAGCGCCTCCGATAGGGCCTGTTGATGTTATTGTTGAAAAAAACAGGATCGTAAATATTGTTGCTCTTGGCAGCCCGGGAAAAAAGGTTGATGAAAAAAATCGCCCAAAATTAAAAGAAGGTGGAAAGGAGTTGAATTGTGAAGGCATGTATTTGTTGCCCGGTTTAATTGATATGCATGGACATATCGGAGGCGATGCGCAAGGTGTGAATGCGGAATATGTTTTCAAATTATGGATGGCGCACGGCATCACAACTATTCGTGACCCGGGATGTTTCAACGGTCTTGATTGGGTGCTTGATGAAAAACAAAAAAGCCTGCAAAACTCAATTACTGCTCCAAGAATTTTTGCTTACACTGCTTTTGGTCAGGGCTCCAAACAGCCCATCGCCACACCTGAGCAAGCTGTTGAATGGGTTCGTGACAATGTTAAAAAAGGAGCTGATGGCATTAAATTTTTTGGAGCGCCGCCCGCAATTATGGATGCGGCCATCAGAGAAAATAAAAAGCTTGGCTTGCGTTCATGCTGTCATCATGCACAGATGGATGTGGCAAGATGGAATATTTTAAATTCAGCCCGCGCAGGAATGACATCTATGGAGCATTGGTATGGCTTGCCAGAAGCTTTGTTCACGGACAAGACTATCCAAAATTATCCGCTCGATTATAATTATTCAGACGAGCAGGACCGTTTTGAGGAAGCTGGAAAACTTTGGAAACAAGCGGCAGCTCCATATTCGGAGCATTGGAACAAAGTGATGAATGAATTGATATCGCTCGACTTCACCATTGATCCGACATTTAATATTTATGAAGCCAACCGCGATCTGCAACGTGCACGCCGTGCTGAATGGCATGAGCTTTACACGATGCCTTCATTATGGAAATTTTATGAACCAAGCCGACAATCGCACGGTTCTTATTGGCACAACTGGGGCACTGAACAGGAAGTTGCATGGAAAGAAAACTATCGCTTGTGGATGACTTTCGTGAATGAATATAAAAATCGCGGAGGCCGCGTTATTGCGGGCTCTGATAATGGATTTATTTATCAGACTTATGGTTTCGGTTACATAAGAGAGTTAGAGTTATTGCGCGAATCCGGGTTTCATCCGCTTGAAGTGATCCGCTCTGCTACATTATATGCAGCACAGGCTTTGGGAATGGATAAAGAAATCGGCTCTGTTGAAATCGGCAAGCTTGCAGATATGATGATTGTCGATGAAAATCCTTTGCAAAACCTACAGGTGCTTTATGGAACCGGTGCTATCAAGCTAACAGATGATAATAAGGTGGTAAGAGTGGGTGGAGTTAAATATACCATTAAAGATGGCATTGTTTACGATGCAAAAAAATTATTATCAGACGTGAAGAAAATGGTGGACGATGAAAAACAAAAAACAGGCTGGCAATTGAAACAGCCGGGCATGCAATAAGCGTAATTAATATGAGAATGTAAATAGTTTTTCTATTTTGTGCCCGGCAAAGAAAATTTAATGGCAAAGAAATTATTTGGTAAGGATATTCTGATCATACTCATCGTGTTTCTGATTTCAAGAGTCATCGTCAGGGCGTTTGGTATTCATTTCGGTTATCTGGCACTTTACCAATACTGGCAATATCTTGACGTGGAAACGCTGAAGCATAATTTACTTATCGGAGTTTGGTATGATCATGCGCAGCCGCCGGGTTTCAATTTATTTTTAGGGGTTGTGTTGAAATTATTCGGTTCACATGCACCGTTTGCTTTCAATATCATTCTCAAAGCCATTACGCTTATTAATGTTTTTTTGTTGCTGAATATTTTAAAGCAACTCATCCCACACAAAAATCTTCCATTAATTATTTGCCTCTTGTATCTTCTCAGTCCGGCAACAATGATTTTGGAGACAGAACTTTTTTACACCATATTTATTTCCTTTTTGCTTCTGCTGAGTATTTATTTTTTGTTGCGCTTTCAGCAAACGCAAAACTTGACAAATAGTTTTTTTATTTTCCTGCCTTTAGCTCTTTTGTGCCTTACAAGAAGCATGTATCATTTGGCGTGGCTGATTGTGATTTCAATCGCAGTTGTTGCTTTTTTCAGGAATAGAAATGGGTTTAATAAATTAATTGCAAGTGCTTGTGTTTGTCTGTTGCTGGTAACTGGCTGGTATGCAAAAAATTATTTTGTATTTGGAAGTTTCTCAACATCAACCTGGATCGGGATGAATTTCTCAAGAAATGTTTTTCATGATAATGAGATACAGGATTCTTCCAGGATTGAAGCTTACGAAGCGTTCTCAAAAATTTCTTTTTACAAAAAATTTATTTCAGGCGATCTTGAAAAAAAATTTTCGGGTATTAATGACCGTGATTTATTGAATGAATTTAAGAACGATACTTTTATTAATGAAAACCACATCAGCTATATCGAAGTGTCGAAAAAATACATGGATGCAAGCAAGGAATATATAAAAACTCATCCCACTGCCTATTTGAAAAACGTTTTGCAGTCAACCATTATTTTTTTTACGCCTGCAACGCGATATCCGCTGGCTGAAGAGAAAGCAGGCAAAATAAAATATTATGATGCAGTGTATTCTTTCAACCTTTCTCAATTTGCAGAGGGCAAGCAGCAGCGAAGGATTGCACTCACTATTTCTTCTCTGCCAAAATTCATCATATACTTTGCAGTTTTTTTTATGATTATCAGGTCAGCAATCAGAAATAAGAAAATCAATTCGCTCAATTTGTTTATTATGCTCACCATCGCTTTTGTATTTTTTGTAAGCTCTTTATTTGAGCATTATGAGAACATGCGTTTTCGATATGAAATTGAGCCATTGTTTTTGATATTGCTTGCTCAGGCTATCGCTGTTTTTCTAATGAAAGAAAAGCAGGAAACACAGAATCGAATTTGATGATTTGCTTTGAACAATTTATTTGTATAAATGTTATTTGATAACAATAAAAGTAGCATGAGCAAATTATTCACCCCACTGACCATCAGAGGTATCACTTTTAAGAACAGGATTGCTGTATCGCCCATGTGCGAATATTCTTCAAGGGATGGTTTTGCGAATGACTGGCATCTCGTGCATCTTGGCAGCCGTGCAGTTGGCGGTGCAGGCTTGGTTATTCAGGAAGCTACTGCGGTGTCTCCGGAAGGCAGGATTACCTATGGCGATTTGGGCATCTGGAAAGATGAACATATTGAAAAGCTGCAACAAATCACTTCGTTCATTCATGCGAATGGAGCAATTGCAGGAATACAACTGGCGCATGCAGGAAGAAAAGCAAGCCACGACCTGCCATGGAAAGGCGGCAAATTTATTTCCTTGGGGAATGGTGGGTGGCAAACAGTTTCATCAAGTGCTATAGCATTCGTTGAAAGCGATGAATTACCGGAAGCGCTATCTATTGATGGCATTGAGAAAGTTGTAAACGATTTTGCTGATGCCACAGAACGCAGCATTCGTGCAGGATATAAGCTTATTGAAATTCATGCAGCTCATGGTTATCTGATCAACCAGTTTTTATCTCCGCTGATTAACAAGCGAAACGATGAGTATGGCGGATCGTTTGAAAACCGCATTCGCTTATTATTGCGCATAACCGACACCGTTAGAAAAACTCTTCCTGCAGAATATCCTTTGTTTGTAAGAATATCTTCGACTGATTGGGCGGAAGGTGGGTGGGATATTGAGTCTTCTGTGAAGCTTGCAGGAATTTTAAAAACCAGAGGTGTTGATCTTATTGATTGTTCATCCGGAGGAGCTGTAAGGCACCAGAAAATTTCTTTGAAGCCAGGTTATCAGGTTGAATTTGCAAAACGAATCAAAGAAGAAGCAGGAATATTAACGGGTGCTGTTGGTCTTATTACCGAAGCAAAACAGGCTGAAGAAATTTTAACTAACGGTGATGCAGATATCATTTTGCTGGCAAGGCAATTATTGCGTGACCCATATTTCCCTTTGAATGCTGCTTATGATCTAAAAGAAGATATTCATTGGCCTGTGCAATATGAAAGAGCGAAGATTGCGATTAGATGAAAAGAAATATGCTTTGGAAAACACGTTGTTGATCTGCGACCGATAATAGAAATGAAGTCTACAAATGAGTTTTGATAAAATTCCAGAAGCTTATTTTTTTTCTTGTTGTAAAACCTAATTTCTCATATAAGTTTACTGCGCCGGTATTTTTTTCAGCGACGTGCAGATAAGGAGTTTTGTTTTCTTCAAAAATTTTATTTACTACATGCGACACTAATTGTTTTGCATAGCCTTTGCCTGTGTGCAGCGGATGTGTAACGACTGCGCTCACTTCTGAATAATCATTCATTTTCATGCGTTCTCCGGTAACAGCCACCAGTTCATAGTTTACAAACACACCATAATAATTTCCCATCATTGAAGTTTTCTTTTTGAAATAGCCGGGCTGTACGAAATCGACTAATTTGAATAATTCATCTTCATGAGCATTATTAAGCATGATAATATTTTCTCTGATTTCAATATCGATTTTATTTTCAATAATCATTTGCAGACAGACCAATTCATTTTTTAAAATCAGCTTGTTTGAAAATTGAGGTTTGTTGCCGACAATAAAAAAATTGCTGATCAACCCTGAATATTCATCAAGCTGGTGAGAAATATTATCATTGCTTTCAAAGCCGCCGAAAGGGCAATAATCGGGATGATAAAATTTTACATTCTCATAATTCAGAGAAAAATCTTTATGAGCCTCTGATAAAGAATGCCAGACAGGATTATCGAGTTTTATCATAAAAATATCAATCTCTGTAATTCAATGCGGGCTTGCGGTCGCCAAGCAAAGCTTTGTATTGGAAATCGGGGGCTTTTGCTTTATTGAATTCCTCGGTTGCCTTTTGGATGATAGCATTATCGCTGAACAAATCAATGCCTGTGAGCGCAATGGTTTTTGCAGCAACCATCAAACCTTTAATGCCAATATCTGTTCCGCCACATGCAGTTGCCTGCCAGCTGTGCGCAGGAGTTCCGGGCACCCATGTCGCGGCATTCAGCCCAACAGTAGGAACAGTCCAGCTGACATCAGCAACATCAGTTGATCCGCCTCCATCATCTTTTTCTTCTGTGAGTGGCTTCACTGTTTTTGCAGTTTCAATAGCAGGGACTTTGTAATTAAATGTAGCCTGAATTTTTTTCGCAAATTCCATTTCTTTGTCTGTGTAAGGAATTCCCCCAACTGTTTCCAGATTTTTTTGCATTACTTCAGCGAGCGTTTTGTTAGGCAATAAATCATACACGCCACCGGTGATTTCATATTCCATCGTCGTTCCTGTTCCCATGGCAGCGCCTTTGCCGGCATTCACCACACGATCAAAAACATCTTTCACAATATTTCTGTCCTGATTGCGCACATAATAATACGACTCAGCAAAATCCGGAACAACATTCGGCGCTTTGCCACCATCTGTAATTACATAATGAATGCGCGTGCTTGAAGGAATATGTTCACGCATCATGTTCACCATCATGTCCATTCCTTCCACTGCATCAAGTGCTGATCGCCCTTTGTCGGGAGCGGCTGCTGCATGCGCAGATAATCCATGAAAGCGGAATTTAGCACTTATGTTTGCCATTGATCTTCTTAGCTCCACCTGATTTTCAGAACCGGGATGCCAGTGCAGCACCACATCGACACCGTTGAACAATCCCGAACGAACCATGTACACTTTTCCTGAGCCGCCTTCTTCTGCCGGGCAGCCGTATACTTTTATAGTGCCTTTCAATTTTCCTGATTCAATTAATTTTTTCAATTCGATGCCTGCAGCAGTGGATGCAACACCAAATAAATGATGGCCGCAGCCATGACCTGATTTCATTCCTGCAATTGGAGATTTTTCCGCAATTGAATCCTGCGATAATCCCGGCAAAGCATCAAACTCAGCAAGGATGCCAATGACAGGCTTTCCGCTTCCGTAAGTGGCGACAAATGCCGTTGGTATTTCAGCAACACCTGCTTCAACTGTGAAGCCATTCTCTTTTAATGTTTGCTGCAGCAGTGCAGAGCTTTTATATTCTTTATAACCAACTTCAGCATAACTCCAGATCTGCAAAGCTTTTGATTTGTATGCATCATATTGCGACTGGATATCATTTGCAGCTTGTGTTTTTAAAGATGCAGCAGCATTATTTTTTTTCTGTGCTGTTGCATTCAAAATAAACAGGGCTGAGGATATGCAAAAAATGAACTTCTTCATGATAATATTTTATTTTTTGTCACGATAATCGAGAGCAGGTTTTCTATCTCCAAGCAATGCCTTGTATTCAAAGCCTTCACCTCTGTCTTTCATAAATTCTTCCGTTGCCTGTGTGATCAGTTCTTTTTTAAAGAGCAGATCAATTCCCATGAGCGTCATTGTTTTTGCAGCGACCATCATTCCTTTCATGCCAATATCTGTTCCTCCACAAGCAACTGCCTGCCAGCTATGCGGCGGCGTTCCCGGGATCCATGTTGCAGCGCCAAGCCCGACTGTCGGAACATTCCAGCTAACATCACCCACATCAGAAGATGCAGAGCCTTTAGTCATCGTTTCTGATAATGGTGCAATTTTAGACACAGATTCTATCGGAGGTGCTTTGTAATTAAATGTCGCCTGAATCTTTTTTCCGAATTCTATTTCCTGCGGAGTGTAAGTGATTCCACCAACCATTTCCAGGTCTTTTTGCATGGCAACAGATAAAACTTTATTCGGAAGAATATCAAAATCACCATCAATGATTTCGTAATCCATTTTGGTACCTGTCCCCAAAGCCGCGCCCTCACCGGCTTTCACTACGCGATCGAAAATTTGTTTTGCCACATCGCGATCATAATGGCGAACGAAATAATATGATTCAGCAAAATCAGGAACTACGTTTGGTGCTTTGCCGCCATCAGTGATTACATAATGCACGCGTGCATCAGAAGGAATGTGCTCGCGCATCATGTTCACCATATAATCCATTCCTTCAACAGCATCAAGTGCAGAACGGCCTTTATCAGGCGCAGCAGCAGCATGTGCAGACAAACCATGGAAACGGAACTTGGCGGAAATGACCGCAAGCGAATTTGCATAAGCAACAGCACTTTGATCAGCAGGATGCCAGTGGACAACAACATCTACACCATTAAACAATCCTGCACGAACCATATACACTTTTCCTGCACCACCTTCTTCAGCAGGTGTTCCGAATAATTTGATCGTTCCGCTTAAATGATTTTGCTCCATTATTTTTTTCAGCTCAATAGCAGCAGCTACTGACGCAGTGCCAAACAAATGATGGCCGCATGCATGACCCGCAATTTTTCCAAGTGATCTTTTTTCAGGAACAGAATCTTGCGATAACCCAGGAAGCGCATCAAATTCTGCAAGAATGCCGATGACAGGCTTGCCACTTCCGTAAGTTGCCACAAATGCGGTAGGCATTTCTGCAACGCCGGCTTGCACGGCAAAACCATTATCAGATAATGTTTTTTGATGAAGCGCAGAGCTCTTGGATTCTTTATAACCAACCTCTGCATAATCCCAAATCTGCAAAGCGATTTTTTTATAATCATCATACTTAGATTGCAAATCACTGAGCGCTTCAGTTTTTAATTTTTCAGAGGGATCGGCGCTCTTTTTTTTCTGAGCGAACATGTTTCCTGCAAAAAAAGAACAAACGATAACGGTAATGAATAAGCGAAACTCCTTCTTCATGCTGATATAGTTTTGGTAATAAGAAAATATTGAACCTGGCGAGCAATTGAAATTCAAGTTAAAAATTAAAATTGAATTTTAGAGTGAAGTACTTATAAGATAAAATAATTCAAAAGCGGTTGTGATAATTTATGGGGAGCCATCATTGATAATACTAAAGCTACTGGTTTTAATCAGTACCTAATACATCCTGAAATACATGCTCCATCTTTTTCAGATGCATCTCTATTGTATATTTCTGCAAGTAATCCAATCTTCCGTTTTCGCCAAATTCTTTACGCTTAAGAGGGGATTCTATCAGCTCTGATAAACAATTGGCTAACTCAGCTTCATCGTTTGGCGTGCAAAGCAAGCCATTTTTTTCATGAGTAATAATATCAGGAATGCTGCGCCACTTGGTACTGACCACCGGCAGTGAAAACATCATCGCTTCCAGAATAGACACTGGCATCGCCTCTGTTGCGGTTGTAGGGAGGCAAAAAATATCTGCTTGTTGAAATTGTTCCCACTTTTCATTTCCGTCAAGAACACCGAGCAGCTCTACATTTTCTTCAAGATGATTTTTTTGTACATATTTTAAATATATATATTTTTCAGCATCGCTGTGAAAATCTCCCATAAACTTGATCAGAAAATTCGAGTGTTTTTGTTTTAGCAAAGAAGCAGCTTTTAACAGAACAAATATTCCTTTTTCCGATCTTATGTTGCCAACAAACAAAATGGTGATTTGGTTTGAAGCATCTTTATCCGTCTTTTTATAGTGCATGCATGCATCCTGAATGCCATTTGGCACAGTATATAGTTGTTTTGGATTGCTCCATGAGACTTCATTTTTCAGCCAATCAGAAAGAACAATAGCCCCATCTGCATTAGAGAACACTTTTTTTATCAGAGCAGATTCTAATTTTGTGGCCTTTTCAAATATCTGATCAATGCCGCCCGCATGAAAATGAAACAAAATTTTCTTAGATCGCTTTCTCAAAAAATAAATCAATATAAGATCTCGATAGATTGGGATTCTGTTCGGGCCGGCCGGCGGATAATATATTAAATCAAAATCCGGTTGTGCTCTTTTTTTCACGCTCCTTATCAAACGAAAAAGCTCGCGGATTTTGTTGATCTTAAAAATTCCAACGGATGGGATGTCTTTTGAAAACTGCATTGGCTCAAGTTCCTTGTCGCACCATTCCCAATTCACATCGGCAAGATATTTTTGCATGATCGATTGCCCGTGATACGGTGGTGGCAATTGTGCTAAAATCAGAATTCTTGGTTTAGTCAAGTTCAATGGTCTTTATTTTCTCATTAAAGTAACCAGTTCAGTATTGGTGCAGCATATCATTTTTCCTGATTCATTAATTTCTTTGAAAAATATTTCAAGATCTTTCCATAAATTATATTTCTCAATTTCCCAACTATGCCCCCACAAATGAAAATAGCTAGTGCCATTTGTGTTATCGGTAAATAACAATCTCTTTATGTGATTTCTTGCCATTTGTAGCCAATCTTTATCATATATCTTCATAAGATCTCTGATCAGGCTTATATTGAATCGCTTAAGAATGTTTTTAAGATACGAGATATATGTATGATTATATGCCTGAACACTTGTAGGAATTATTGTTAGCTCCGGGCTTTTATTTTTGCTGATTTTTTTTGTCTGCATCATTTCAACAGTGCGCACTAGTTTATAGCCGCTGTTTTGAATCATTCTAAGATGAGCTTCGTTGAACCTGCCGGTTGGCGGGCAAAATGCCTTGATGTTTTTTCCTGTGACGTCTTCCAGCCATTTTTTGCAGTCTCTAATTTCTTTGCTCGCATGATCATTGTTGATAGAAGTAAGAATTGAATGAGTGATCGTGTGGCCCCCGACTTCAATGAAATCAGGCAGCTCGTTAATTTGTTCATCGCTTAAGCTTTTATTCACCAGATCACATTTTTGGGGAATGTAGAATGTGCCCCTGATACTGTGCTTCCCCATCAGATCAGCAAGGCGCAGATCGGCAACATCTCCGTCATCAAATGAACATGTGAAATAAATCTGAGAAGGTGCAGGCATTCGTTTTAGAAATTGGTCAATTAGGTTTGATGGGTTTTGTTCTATAAGCTATGCATAAAAATTTTCCTTCAAACGACAGAATTTCTGGAGTCATGCAAAAGAAAAGTTTCACGCTTATTTTTTGGGATAACAGAAGTTTTAAAAGCAGCTCTTAAAATTTGATAGCGGGGTGAAATTACAAAAGATAACAATAACGTAAAGTTGAAGTTTTTTTTGCGATGATATTAGAAATAATAATCAGATAATGCAATGCATTTTTTAAAAACTAAAATACTTCTCCCAGGTTTACAGCAATACCTCTTGATCCGCCGGTGCCCCATCCATAATCGATGCAAAGATTGGCGCGGGAAAATTTGTTGAGCTTGATGCGAAGGCCAACACCATAGCCTGGCTGAACAGGATCGAAAGTTTTGAAAGATGCATTGCCGGCTAACGTTGATGCACGACTGGAAAATGTCTCTGCATTCGCAAAAATCACTCCGCCGAACAACCCGTTTGATGTGATGTTGAAACGATATTCTGTTTCGAGATAGAGCATGTCAGTTCCTCTGTAACGGCTTTGAATAAAGCCTCTGCCCGTATTCACATAAGCATCCCAGCCTGTGCTTGGCAAAAGCAAATAAGGCGTTTTGCCGCCAAACGTAAACCAGTTGTAACTCCATAAGGCAAGAATATTGTCAGAGCTTGCGGGGAATTTTACATAGCCTTTGTATTCGATTAATAACGACTGCCAGTTTGCATCACTGCCCATAAATTTGAATTTTGGGCGGTATGACACATTGAGATAGGAACCGTTTTCAGGGTTGATAGAATTTCTTCTGGAATCATAGAGCAGATTGAACGTTGGCCCTACAGCAGTTTCATTTTTAGTGAGGCCATAATTTTCAAAGTCCGTTTTCATGTTTGCCGTATCAGGGTCAGTTTCGCTGATGTTCCAATAATAATCTAAATCTAGCCCGATGCCAGCAAATAAATTTTTTGAGATTTTGCGAGAGATGTTTTGATGCAATCGCAAATAAGAATAATCAATCATGTAGCCATCTTCCAATGTAGTATTAGTTCCAAGTCCATACGTGTAAGAAGGATATTTCAGAAAGCGCCAGTCTGATTGAAAATTATATTTCCCGTTTTTCGACCAGATATTTGTTTGTAGGGGAACAATAAATTGTTTGTATTGAGAATAAGTGAGGCTTGTGAGGATAGTAGAAATATTTTCACCTTCTTTTGCGCCGTTGTAGAATGCGATGTCGCCACTGAGTATGGCAGCGAAACCGGTTTGTAAAGTATAACCGGCAGCAGGTATTACAGAAACATGCGCATGAGATGTTTTTAAAGCACCGGTATCAATTCTCGGTTGCGTGCTTTTGCCGAGAATTTTTCTCGCGACATCAGGAATGTCAACCTGGTTCAATGAGTCGTAATAGAAGAAGCCATGTTTTTTTTTAGCCGATGAGTTGTTCTGCGCATTTGCAGCGAAGGCAAATAGAACGATGGATAATATCAAAGATATTTTAGCGATGAGCTTCAAGTTAGGGTTCTCTTTTTTCTTTGATGTTATTGAATTGTTAAGTGGAAAAATGCTTCTCAAAAAGCAAGCGGCTGCAAGTGGTGTTTGACAAAATCAGCAGATACAAAGTTTAATCCCATGTGGAATTAATGTTTGCGAAAATAGCAACATTAGTAATAAGAATTTACGATTTTAGATTTGGGATTGACGATTTCTTTAATTCAACCTTCCTTTCTAATTCACTATTTCTAATTTCTTATTTATCACTATCTGTAAATGTTGCGAATCTTACAACGTAAAAAATAATAATAAAGTTGCTTGAGGAGTGGTTATCTTTTGTGTAGCAAATTATTTCATCAACCCTTTTATCTCTTCCAATTTTAGCAAAGCTTCTACTGGAGTGAGCCTGTTGATGTCAATATTATCGAGCAGCTTTCTCACTTCTTTAAAAGTTTCGGAATGTGCATCGAAAATGGATAGCTGCATTTGCGGGGCAGTAATTTTTTTTATCTGCTGATTGATATCTGTTTTTCCGTTTTGCTGTTCTTCGCGGCTTTCTTCCAGTTGTTTCAGAATTTCATTGGCGCGATTTAATAATGCAGGAGGCATGCCTGCCATTTTCGCCACATGAATGCCGAAGCTATGTGTGCTGCCGCCGGGAGCCAACTTGCGCAAAAAAATAATTTTATTGCCAACCTCTTTATTAGTGATGTGATAATTTTTTATCCTTGGCAATTTGTTTTCCAGTTCATTCAATTCATGATAATGCGTCGCAAATAATGTTTTCGGTGTGAACTGAGAATTGTGCAGATATTCTGCAATGCTCCAAGCAATGGAAATGCCATCGTAAGTAGAAGTGCCGCGACCAATTTCATCCAGTAAAATCAAACTTCGAGACGTGATATTGTTAATGATGCTTGCTGTTTCATTCATCTCCACCATGAATGTGGACTCGCCGCCGCTCAGATTATCTGATGCGCCAACACGAGTGAAAATTTTATCAGTCAAAGGAATTCTTGCATCGCTTGCCGGAACAAAACTTCCGGCATGTGCCATCAGCGTCATTAATGCAGTCTGGCGAAGCAAGGCGCTCTTACCGCTCATGTTCGGTCCGGTGAGGATAATAATTTGTTGTGATGTTGGGTCAAGCAAAATATCATTCGAAATATAAGGTTCTCCAACGGGCAGATTTCTTTCAATCACAGGATGGCGGCTTTCTTTTACATCCAGTTCATTCCCTTCGTGCAGTTGAGGTTTTTTATAATTATAATGAAGTGCATTGTTCGCAAAACAAATGATACAATCCAAAATAGCAAGCACATTTCCATTCACCTGCATTGGCGCTATGTAATCCTGCAGTTCCAATAATAATTTTTCATACAAGCTCATTTCGATACTAGAAATTTTCTCTTCGGCACCGGTTATCTTTTCTTCATATTCTTTTAATTCTGGAGTAATATATCGTTCTGCATTTGCAAGTGTTTGTTTTCTCATCCATGAAGCAGGCACTTTGTTCTTGTGCAGGTTAGTCACTTCAAGATAATATCCGAATACATTATTAAAAGCAATTTTTAAAGATGAGATTCCTGTTGCTTCAGCTTCTTTTTGCTGCAATGAAATCAGGTATTCCTTGCCGTTAGTGGCGATGTTTCGCAATTCGTCAAGCTCATTGCTAATCCCGAATTTGATAAAGTCACCTTTTGCAGCAACGGCTGGAGGGTTTTCAGAAATCTCTCTGGTTATTTTTTCAAAAATATAATGGCATGGATTCAGCGCATCTGCTAATCTTTTTAAATAGCTATTTTCTGCATGCTCACAAAGCTGTTTGATTTCGAGGATATGATGCAAGCCTCTTGCCACCTGCATCACTTCGCGAGGGTTAATTTTTTTGATAGGGATTTTGCTCACTAATCTTTCAATATCACCACAATGTTTTATATGCTGCGAAATTTTATTCCTGATATCGACTTCTTTGATAAAAAATTCCACCAAATCAAGTCGTTCATTTATTTTACGCATATCCTTCAACGGTAGTAATATCCATCGTTTCAGCATGCGTGCACCCATTGGGGAAACAGTATTGTCAAGCACTTTTAATAATGTGTTCCCGTTTTCAACACCGCTTCCTGACAATTCAAGATTCCTGATAGTAAATTTATCCATCCACAGATAATCATCACGCTCAATCCTTTGAACCGAGGTGATGTGCTGTAGGTTCGGGTGTTCCGTGTCTTTTAAATAATGAAGCACAGCGCCGGCGGCAATAATGCCTTCATGCATTTCTTCAATGCCAAAACCTTTCAGCGAATGTGTTTGAAAATGTTTGAGCAGGCTTTCCGTCGCATAGCTCTCATCAAAAATCCAGCTCTCTAAAGTGTAGGTATAAAATTTCGCTCCGAAAATTTCTTTGAAGTGTTTCTGGCTGCTGCGCTGAAAAACAACTTCAGCGGGTTTTAATGTCTGTAATAATTTATCAGCATATTCTTCATTGCCTTCCGCCACAAAAAATTCTCCTGTGGAAATATCCAAAAATGCAATCCCGATATTTTTTTCACCGAAATGTAATCCTGCTAAAAAATTATTGCTGTTATGTTCGAGCAGTTTTTCATTAGTAGCAATTCCCGGAGTCACCATTTCTGTAACGCCGCGCTTCACAATTCCTTTCACTGCTTTTGGGTCTTCAAGCTGGTCACAAATTGCGACACGATAACCGGCTTTTACCAGCTTATGCAAATAAGTATCAAGCGCATGATACGGAAAACCTGCGAGATCGGATGAGGCTGCATTGCTGTTATTTCTTTTTGTCAATGTAATGCCCAATACCTTTGAAGCAACGATCGCGTCTTCACCAAAAGTTTCATAAAAATCGCCCACACGAAAAAGCAAAATGGCATCCGGATATTTTTGTTTGATAGCCTTATGCTGCTGCATCATCGGCGTGTCTGCACTACTTTTTGCCATAGCAGACAAAAATAAAGGCTTTACCTGCATCTTTAAAATGGATTGTACACAATGTGGATTATTTTTGCATCATGCAAAAACTCAGCATGGATGAACTGAACCGCAAATCGGTGGAAGAATTCAGGCAATCCAAAAAAATCCCGATTGTGGTTGTGCTGGATAATATCCGCAGCATGCACAATGTGGGAAGTGTGTTCCGCACGGCTGATGCGTTTTTGTTGCAATCCATTTATTTGTGCGGATTCACACCGCAACCGCCTCACCGCGATATTCATAAAACCGCATTGGGCGCAACAGAAACCGTTGAGTGGAAATATTTTGAAAATGTTGCTGAAGGGTTGAAAGAGTTACGAGATACGGGATACGGGATATATGCTGTTGAGCAAGCTACAAAAAGCATTTCTTTGCAGCAATTTATTTTTGAACAAGATGGTAAGCTTGCTGTTATATTTGGCAATGAATTGAGCGGAGTGGGAGATGAGGTTTTGAAACTTTGTGATGGATGTATTGAAATACCGCAATTGGGAATGAAACATTCGTTAAATATTTCTGTTGCTGCCGGTATCGTTCTTTGGGAATTAGTCAGGACAAGGATTTAAAAGATTGTAAAATTTATTTTGATTAATGAGCACTGTAAAAAATTATTTATCGCTTATCAAATTTTCTCACACCATTTTTGCAATGCCTTTTGCAATGATTGGATTTTTTTTGGGAGCATATTGGAATCCTATTAATGAGATGAAAAAACAGGCAACTGAACACCATTTTACATGGAGTATTTATGTTACTTTTTCTTGGCAAATATTTTTAAAAATTATTCTCTGCATGATTTTCGCTCGCAGCGCAGCTATGGCATTCAATCGTTATCTCGACAGGAATTTTGATGCAAAAAATCCCCGCACTGCTATTCGCGAAATACCCAAAGGAATTATTTCTGCAAAGAGCGCATTAATATTCACACTCGTCTCTTGTGCCTTGTTCCTTGCAACTTGTTTCTTTATCAATAAGATTTGTTTTTATCTCTCGCCTGTCGCTTTGTTCGTTGTGTTATTTTATAGTTATACAAAAAGATTTACTCCTCTTTGTCATTTGGTTTTGGGTGTCGGTTTATCGCTTGCTCCGATTGGCGCATATCTTGCAGTCACAGGTGCATTTGCATTATTGCCAATATTATTTTCCCTCACTGTTGTTTTTTGGGTGAGCGGTTTTGATATTATTTATGCGTTGCAGGATGAGGAATTTGACAAATCAAATCAATTATATTCGATGCCCTCATCGCTGGGGAAAGTAAAAGCATTGCGGGTTTCAGAAATTTTGCATTTGTTGAGTTTTATTTGCGTTGTTAGTGCAGGTGTGCTCGGGCAGTTTGGTTTGTGGTATTGGATAGGCGTTACCGTTTTTGCAGGAATGCTCATCTATCAACATTCAATCGTGAAGCCAAATGATTTGAGCAAAGTGAACCTCGCATTCATGACAGCAAACGGAATTGCAAGCGTTGTGTTTGCTGTGTTTGTGATTATGGATTTGTTCTTGCATTGAAAGTCTGAACTGGGATTTTAATGGATTAATGAGATTGAGTTTAAAAAAATATTTCTTACTGTGAAAGTATTTATTAAAGAAAATGCATTTGTAGCAAAGCTTGCAGCCAAAAAATTATGCACAGAAAGAGTTGCGATGGTGATTGGCAAAAAAATTTTTCTCTGGAATGTTTCTGCTGATATTTTTTTGAAAGACAAAGAATGGCTTTGCCATGAAGCAGCACATGTAAAACAATTTCAGCAATATGGTTTCCTGAAATTTCTTTTTTTATATCTGAAAGAAAGTTTTAAGAATGGTTATGAAAATAACCGGTTTGAAATTGAAGCAAGACAAATGGAGAATAATGAAACTGTTTTACAAGAGTTGGAATTTTTTATCAATAAGAAACATATAACCGATAATGAATTTTCAAGACTCTGAACTGTCAGCTCTGAACTATTAACTTTTTTTAATGTCTCGCATTCTCGCAATAGATTATGGCTTAAAACGTACAGGCATCGCCGTTACTGACCCATTGCAAATAATTGCTACCGGACTAACAACAATCGAATCATACAAGCTGATTCAATTTCTCAAAGATTATTTTAAAAAAGAAACCGTTGAACTGATATTAATCGGTGAGCCAAAAAATTTAGATGATAGCGACACGCATGCAACACATCTTGTTAAACAAATCAGAGAAAAAATCAACAAAGAATTTACTTCAATCCCTATAAAAATGGTGGATGAAAGGTTCACTTCCAAAATGGCTTCACGTGCAATGATTGAGATGGGCATGAAAAAAAAGCAGCGACAGAATAAAGCGTTGATTGATGAAATCGCAGCGACTATTATGTTGCAGGATTATCTCGCAAACCGTTGACTGGCGACCGATGTCCGTCGACTGAAATTTTCTACTAAATTTGCAGCAATTTTCTAACTATGCTTTTACCCATTGTTGCTTATGGTGACCCGATTTTGAGGACGGTCTGCAAAGATATTAATGCTGATTATCCAAATCTTGCCCAACTGGTTGAAGATATGTGGGAAACCATGTATTATAGCAGTGGCGTGGGTTTGGCTGCTCCGCAAGTGAATTATGATATCCGTTTATTTGTGGTTGATTCCACTCAGATTTTCAATAATCTTGATGAAGATGAAAAAGACAAATATCCTGATGGCCCTGGTATTAAGCAAGTATTCATCAATGCGCATATTAAAGAACTGCATGGCGAAGAATGGTCTTATAACGAAGGATGTTTAAGCATCCCGAAAATCAGAGAAGATATCACAAGGTATGAAAAGGTGACACTTGAATATGTAGATGAAAATTTTCAGCCTTTCACTAAAACTTTTTTTGGAGTGACTGCAAGAGTGATTCTGCATGAATACGACCACATCGAAGGGAAATTATTTATTGATTATCTCAAGCCGCTGAAAAGAAAATTGCTGAAAGGAAAATTGGATGATATTTCCAGAGGTAAAATTAATGTCGATTACAAAATGGCTTTTCCTAAATAATGGAAAAGAGTTTAGGGATTAAAAAGTCGTAAGTGATTAGCAATAAGTGTTTATATTCGCCATTCACAATTGACCATTCACCACTCATTACTTCACTTTCTTCAGCAACAAAACATACCCGCACAACTTTTTCTTTTCCTTGTTCACCTGAACAGGCTTTATCATGTGGTATTCTGAAAACTGAGGACTATATGCATAGCTGATGATGTTACCATCAACATCCCCCCACATATTTTTCTTATACACTACTTGCTTTTCATTGTAGTCATACATGCGCACTTCATACAATCTTGAAGTACGATCACCGATGAAAACGAATTGATATAAGCTGCCCTGATTCATAGGAACCACAATCGGCATCTCATATTCGCTTTGCATCGTCATCGATGCTTCTCTTAGAACAATATAGCCTTGGGAACTGAAAACATTTTTGAGGCTGTCAATCTCACTGCGGAACGGGGCGGTGTCGCAGCTTTCTTGTCTTATTACTTCCTGGGCTTTACTTGAATGCGCCATTACAATGCATAATAAGACCAAGACAATTTTTTTAGGGTACGTGAACATGTCTATGGTTTTAACGGATTTCGGACATTCAAATATAATCAGTGGTTTTGACATTTAAAAGCCTTGTAAGCAATTTTTATACCGTTCGATGGCTAAACTATGAATAATCAATTCTTTTATAAACCTTTATGAAGATAAAAAGAATTTGCCTGCGATAAACAGGTTAATGTGAGGTCGTTAATACAAACATGATCTGGAAGGGTAGCACAATAGTAAATCACATCGGCTACATCCTCTGCGCTGAGCGGTTTGTAGCCGTCATAAATTTTTGCAGCCTGCTGCTCATTGCCTTTGAAGCGGACTTTAGAAAATTCAGTTTCAGCCGCGCCGGGATTGATAGAAGTAACTTTTATTTTATGCTTCAGCAAATCAATGCGCATTGCCTGTGAAATCGCATCTACAGCAAATTTGGAAGCACAATACACATTTCCTTTTTCATACACTTCTTTCCCTGCAGTTGAGCCGAGATTGATAATATGCCCTTTCTTTTGTTTGATTAAATAAGGAAGTGCAGCCTTCGAAACATACAACAAGCCGCTCACGTTGGTATTGATCATCGTTTCCCAATCGCTTAAATCCGCTTCATCAAAATAATCTCTTCCCAAAGCAAGACCGGCATTATTAATAAGTATGTCAATTTTTTTCCATTCTTCAGGAATATTTTCAATAGCGTTAAAAACAGCTTGCTTATTTTGAACATCAAATTCAAGAGATAATACTTTCACGTTATATTTCGAAGAAAGCTCTTCGCTGATTTCATCAAGCCTTTCTTTTCTTCGTCCTGTGATGATGACATTATAATTGTGAGATGCGAATTTTTCTGCCGATGCTTTTCCAAAACCAGAGGTTGCCCCAGTGATCAAAACGATGTTATTCATATAAAATATTTATGCAGGATTGCAATCTATTGCAAACTGAAGAGAGAAAAAAATTTGTCGGAGAGACACATCACTGTTATCGCTGAAATAGTTTGGCTTGTAAAGACAATTATTAGAGAGAAGAATTATTACCTTATGAGAACCATCGTTCCTTTTCTGGCAATTGTTTTACCAAGATAATCGATGCCTTGTGCCATCCAAACGTATGTGCCGATGTCCTGAGGTTTGCCATTGAATATGCCATTCCAGCCAACGCCTGTTTGTGAGGTTGCATATACCAATTGCCCCCATCTGTTATAAACTTTGAAATATTGGAATTTGGCAATGCCTACTGGAATTGGCCTGAAGATATTATTAGTAGTTGCACCCGGAGTAAATGCATTTGGCACAAAAATATCAGGCGGCGTTTTGAAGATTTTTACTTTCACTTTTGCTTCCCCATAACATCCTGCATAATCTGTTGCACGCACTATGTAGGTGATGGAATCTACACCGCTATTATAAATGCCGATTGGTCCTGCAATGTTGGGATTATTAAGATAGGAAGCAGGCGACCATAAAAATATATCTTCTACTGAATCGCTGGAGGTTGCATTGAATTGAAGCGGCTCATTAATAACAACAGAAGTATCATGCACACCACTCACGATAATAGGAGGGATCACATGAATATGGAATGTATCGGATAATGTATTCGGACAACCTGTATTTTGAATATTCAAAACATAGTCTGCAGTTACTGACGGCGCTGCCACAGCGCTTACAAGGGAAGGTATTGAAGAGATATTTCCATTGCCGCCTCCACTGCTTAATGAATCATTATTTATCCATGAATAATTTGTTCCGATTGTAACAAGGGCATTCAACGGAGCTGATGCGCCATAACAAATAGTTGTATCAGCAGGGCTGATCTGTGCTTGCGGAAAAGGCGTGTTATAAAATTTAATTGACGCTACGGCGCTCGTATCCTGTGGGCACACGCCATCTTTCACGATCACACGATAATAAGTTGTTGAAGCAATAGAAGTGACATTATATGATGTGTCAGTTTTTAATGGGCTTAAAAATGCCCAGGTTGTACTGTCCTGAGATATCTGCCAGTCAACAACATCGCCAACCTTTCCATTTAAAATTAAAACTGAATTAATATCCTGACCGGCGCAATAGTTCATACTGGAGGGATCTAAACTTCCCCCAACACTTTTTGGGTCAACAGTGATAGTTACAGCATTGCTGCTGTCTATTGCACAGGACGATCCATTCTGAACAACAGCTTTAAAAAATGTTGTTGTACTCAGGTTTTGTGCAGTATATGATTGAGATTGACCGGAGGTGCTATTCCAGATAAGCCCATCTGTTGATGAAATCCATCCCAGTATATTTCCATTATTGCCACTCAAGGTTAATGGAGTTGAATTGATGCCTTCACAAACAGTTGCATCTGCAGTTGCATTACCGGGAATTGTTGGAGTTCTGGTAGTAACTGCAATGGTATCTTTCAGGTCGGCGCAGCTATTCAATTCTCTTACCGTAATAGAACCAATTTGCTGACCAACTTTTACGTTGATGATGTTTGTGTTGGATCCTGAGGTGACAACCCAATCACTCGGCACAGTCCATTCGTAAGTTGCCCCCGCAAGAGCAGGAACAGAATAAATAGAATTGCCATTGATACATGCAATCGAATCTCCACTGATTTCTAATCCTGCACATGTATTCCTTAGCGCAACGTAAGCATAAGCAAAATGTCCACCAGGTACGCAATTGTCTGCTTCAAAAGTGAGCGTCACTTGCTGCCCTCTGTAAGGCGAAAGATCAAAGGTCACTTCTGTCCACCCTTTATACCATACATCCTGCAAGTGCGGAGCATTCGGGTCATTTGAATTTGGATTTGGATGAGGTGAAAGCTGACTACTTACTTTGAACCCATTAGCAATAGCGGCTGCTGAATCAAGTAGTGCACCACCCCCTTGGCCATTTGCTCCGGATGCAGGCAGGTAATACGCAGGTGAAGCGCAGGTGATAATGCTATCATTGGTTTTCAAAGAAGCAGAAAATAATGGCTGTTGATCTGAATTATGGGCTCCGTTTTCCAGAACCATAGCATAGGTATAAGTCATTGTGTAAGGCTCGGAAGAAGGGCCTGCAGGAACATTTATTTTATAGCTAACACCTCTGATATAGCCACCGCTTGGGCCAGAATTAGAGCTTCTCGGGGAAATAGATGTTGATCCCAGCTTTATGGAATAGCCATATTGATATCCGTTAATTGTTGGGACTGTTGGAAATCCTCCAAAAAAATCACTTCCCACATTTGTCAGAACCTGAATGCCTGTAACACTTGGAAGGGTATACTCAGGAATTGCACTTGCACCATTAGTGCCTGAAGATGGGGAGCTTAAGGAGTCATAAACAATTTGAATTGCAGAAGGGCCATTGCCATTTTTATTATTACCGGTGTAAGCTTCCCAATGAGTAAGGTAGCCTGATGAGAAATTGATATTTACGGGGCATGTTTGTAATTGAGAGAATGAATCATGGGAAGCCAATAAGCAAAAAATGCCAATCCATATTTTCATTAGTTTACGAATCATGCTGAGACCTGATTTAGAAAAGTCAGCAGGAAATTGTTCGCTTCATCTGTTGCTTCCCACATTCCCATATGACCTGTGCTTTCGGGAATATGAATATATGAAATTTCTGGCAAATAGCATTGCCTGAGGCTTTGTTCCAGAGGCACTGCATTGTCGCCCTCGCCAATAATAAACTGGATGGGCTTTTTAAAATTCCGTAATACGTTAGTTCTGTCCGGTCTTTGCATCATAGCTTCATAATAAGATACGAGCACTTCAGCCTGAAAGTTGTCATACTTGCGTATTAATTCATCAATCAGCTTAGGGTTATTTCGTTTTGTGTGCTCAGAAAACAGGTTTGGACAGGTTTGTTTGATGAATTCCGAAGCTCCGTGTTTTTTGATGAACTCAATGCTTTTTCGCCTCGCTGCTTTCTTTTCTTCGCTGTCAGTAAATGCCGTTGAATGAAAAAGCGAAAAGCCATTCAGTTTTTCAGGATATTTTTCTGCAAAAGCAAGTGTGATATATCCGCCCATGCTATGTCCAATCATTGCGCATATTGAAACTTTTTCATTTTCGAGAATTTGGTTTACAATGTCTGCATAATCTTCAATAGCCAACTGCCGACTGCTAACTGCCGACCGATGACTTTTCCCGCTGCCCGGCAAATCAGGTACTATTATTTGAAAATATTTTTTTAGGAAACTGGTTTGCTTATCCCAAATAGTTCCATCTTCTGCAAAGCCATGGATGAGCACAATGGTAGAGCCTTTGCCTGTTTTTTTGTAATATATTTTCTCCTGATTATTATCAAGCCAGTTTTCTTCAGGCATATACTATTTTTTTGTGCTGATGAAAAAGCCGCGAACAATTATAATAATCAACAACGGAGCAAAAGCATTGTTGAACTCCTGAGGCCACCAAAACCATCCACCTAAAAGGATAAGAGAAAATATGGAGCTGGCGCGAAAATAATCGACGGCTAATCTTGATTTCTTTTTTGTAAAAAATGCCATAACAATATGAGTTGGCCAAGCCCATAAAATATTCATGTTATTCCTACAGACTTCATCAACCCGGCCAAGCCATTCGAATGTAATGCAAATGCCAATTAATCCAACTAACGAAAAGAAAAGCACATCAAGCACATTCAATATTTTTTTTGCAGAGGAAGAACTGCTGAATGTTAATGCAATAAAAATAATTGATAGTAAAGAGAAAAGAAAAAATGGTGTGAACCATGAAAAGCTGCCTGCATTTTTATTTCCTTCTGCGAGAATGATTTTTTTATTAGTGACCAATTGATGGTTATGAAGTGTGGCATTATCAAAACCCTTCAATAAATATTCCGGTAAGAACATAGCTTGCTCGTTAGTTGCTTTTTCATCAAGGTGGCTTCCAAGAACAATGTCGATGCCGAGCTTGTCCCAGCTATGATTGCCATTGGCAAGATATTCATGAATAAGATTTCGGAAGGTGGGAGTTTTTGCAGGCAAAATATTTTTAAAAACAATTTGTTCACCTGAATTTTTCTTAATCACCTCTTTTGCGCGGGTTGTGCAATTGTCTTTGTAGAAATGATAATCGTAATCTCTGTTCTGTGGGCTTAAATTTTCTTTCAGCGAATTAAAAAGATTGATTTTTTCTGCGCAACTTAATTGCAACTCCTGCTCCGTAACGCTTCTTTTTTCAGCAACATATTCTTCCATGAAATCACCAAAATTTTCAGCCGCAACAGAATAGCGCATAATTCCTCTCGCAAATTTTAAATAGAAATAAGGATCTGAGTCATCGAACATTCCATAATTAAAAACGGCATCAATTTTTTGGGCACTATCAATCACCCTTAACCCGGTGTGACCGAATGTTGAATACAATTCTTCACCAGGCCCGCAAGTGAGCAGGCTAATGCGCAAGTGGCATGCGTCTGTTTGTGAAAATGAAATTAGAGAAGTGCAACAAAATATTATAATAAACAAAAAATTGCGCAATAATTTCATCTTGAAATTTTTAGAAAGATAGATTTTTCACGCAAAGGCGCAAAGTTAAAAAGGCGCAAAGAAAACCTCCCTGCGCCCAAGCTATTATTTATATTAAATTTTAATTAGAAAGTGCCAACTGCTAACTCAAAACTCCAGACTCAGAACTATCGACTATAATTCGGTGCTTCTCTCGTTATCTCGATATCATGTGCATGGCTTTCCTGCATGCCTGCGCTTGTTACTTTAATGAACTGAGCGTTCTGCAATGCTTCAATATCTTTTGCACCGCAATAACCCATGCCTGCTCGAAGCCCGCCGACATATTGAGTAACCACTTCGCTCAAATGTCCTTTGAATGCAACGCGGCCTTCAATTCCTTCCGGCACTAATTTTTTAATATCATCTTCCACATCCTGAAAATATCTGTCACTGCTTCCCTGCGCCTGCGCCATCGCACTGATTGAACCCATGCCACGATATTGTTTGAATTTTCTGCCTTCATAAATAATCGTGTCGCCAGGGCTTTCTTCCACTCCTGCGAACACACTTCCCATCATCACAGTGTTTGCTCCGGCGGCTAATGCTTTCACCATGTCACCAGTGTAACGAATACCTCCGTCAGCGATTAATGGAATTCCTTTTTCTTTCAAGGCTGATGCAGCTTCCATCACTGCTGTGATTTGCGGAACGCCTGCGCCTGTTACAATTCTTGTTGTGCAGATAGAACCAGGACCAATACCGACTTTCACAGCATCTGCGCCAGCTTCGGCTAATGCTTTTGCTCCGGCGGCAGTACCGACATTGCCAGCAATCACCTGCAGTTTTTTGAAATTCTTTTTTACTGTTTTCAGAGCTTCCATCACGCCTTTGCTATGGCCATGTGCGCTGTCAAGACAAACAACGTCAACACCTATCTGCTGAAGTGCAGATGCGCGGTCGAGCATATCACGTGTGATTCCAAGAGCGGCGCCGACCAGTAACCTTCCAAAATTATCTTTCACTGCATTCGGATAGCTCGTCAATTGTAAGATATCCCTATACGTTATTAAACCAATTAGTTTTCCTGCCTTATTAATAACAGGAAGTTTTTCAATTTTATATTTCTGTAAAATTTTTTCTGCTTTTTTTAAATCCGTCCCTTCAGGAGCTGTGATAAGATTTTCTTTCGTCATCACATCCTTCACTTTTTTGCGTTTGTCATCTTCAAAACGCAAATCACGGTTCGTGAGAATGCCAACCAGTTTCTGTCCATTATCAACAATCGGGATACCTCCGATTTTATTTTCTTTCATTAACCTTAAAGCATCACCAATGGTAGCTTCTGCATGAAGGGTAATCGGGTCGATGATCAATCCGCTTTCGCTTCTTTTCACTTTGCGCACCTGTTCTGCCTGGCTTTCAATGCTCATGTTTTTGTGAAGAATGCCAATACCTCCTTCGCGTGCTATAGCCATAGCCAAAGAGGCTTCTGTAACAGTATCCATTGCTGCTGAAATCAACGGGATGTTCAATGAAATTTCTTTGGTGAGCTTTGTCTTCACGCTTACTTCACGCGGCAGCACCTGCGAAAATGCAGGAAGTAACAGCACGTCATCGAAAGTTAATCCTTCACCGAAAAATTTGGAGGGGAGATTTGTCTTGGAGTCGGGGACATTTATTCTTGCCATGTGCAAAGATAATGCAGCAGGTAAATTCGCTCCAAAATATTTTTTGAACTGCCACTGAACACTGAAACACAGAATGTATTGTTGATATATGAAAAGCAAAAAATATCCCGGTAAGCTCACTCAAATGATTCAACTCATTTTTCTGTGGTTCAGTTTTTTAGTGGCAATTTTGTTTATACGTATAAAAATATTATATTTGTCGTATAAATTAATTCTATGGATGCAAAAATCACATTAAGCTTTGATGAAAGCATTATTAATAAAGCAAAAAAATTTGCTGACTCTCAAAATATCAGCCTTTCCCGCCTCACTGAATTTTTATACAGCCGGATAGTGAGCGGTCATTATAAAAACCTTGAAGAACTGCCTGTTTCTGATTGGGTGAGCATGGTTGCTGAAGGGACGGCTGAATACAAAACAAAACCGCGCAACCGGAAAGATTTGAAGAATGATTTTTTTAAATCCAAGAAATGAGAATTTTTCTGGATGCCAATATCCTTGTTTCTATCCTGAACAAAGAATATCCATTATTCACCTATTCTGCAAGGGTGTTAAGCCTTGCTGACAACAAGCAATACGAAATTTATACTTCGCCAATATGTCTTGCCATTGCATTTTATTTCTCCGAAAAGAAAAGCGGGAGAACAATAGCGAAGAATAAAATCAATCTCCTTGTATCAAAAATAAAAATTGCCGAAGCCGACCATACAGTAGTAATAAATGCTTTGCATGATAAAGCTGTCGGGGATTTTGAAGACGGGCTTGAATATTATGCTGCACAAAAAGCTAAATGCAAATACATCATTACTGAAGACATTAATGACTTTCATTTTTCAAAATTGCCTGTGCTAAATGCAAGGCAGTTTTTGGAAGAGAATATATTGTAGTTTGTTACTTATTTAATGGATTTTATAATACGCTCTGTGCAAGCTAATATTAGATGCAGGCACAACTACCAGCGGCAATTTCTCCACAACAGTTTCGCTCGAATCAAGGCCAAATGCTTTTTCGTCAGAGAGTGCAAGTCTTTTAATACCAAAGTAACTATTCAATATAAATCCGTCGCGAACAGAAAATTCATTATCATAGGAGAGGAATTTTTCGAGTATCACAAATCTGAAATCATCAGCGATATTATGCTTTTTTAATGAGGGGTAGCGCGAAGCAATATCGAGCTCTTTATTGCATGTCATTTCATCCACCACTTTACGAAACATAAGTCCGATCCGTGGTTGCACACGAAACCCAATCCTGAATTCCACTCTGATCACCTTGTCTTCTTTCAGTTCTTCTACTCCATATTCTATGGTGTACGGCTCATCAGTTCTTTCGATATGCACAAACCAGTATACATCCGCTCTTTTTGGATTATGGCTAAAGATAGAGTAAACTATTTTTTGCTCGATATGAGTTGGTCTGTTTGCTTTTGTAAGATAAATGAGATGGGATGAAAATTTCTGCACATGTTCATCTTTGCTCAGATTCTCAAGCAAAGGGATATATTCCATCAAATTGACGAAAGTTAAAAAACGATTGTTTATTTTTCTTGCATTGTACCAGATGTACATGGTAAAAATCAATCCAAATTCAAACACAAGGAAGAATAGCCTTTTCAAAAGTTTTGCAGCATTGTTGACAAAAAATGCAGATTCCACTGTTAGAAAAACTACAAGAATAAGTACAACCAAAAAAAGCGGGTAATGTTTTACATATCTCAGAAAATAATACATCAGTATTGTGGTCATTAACATCGCAACCGTAATAGAAAACCCATATGCTGCGGTCATTGCTTCTGAAGTCCTGAAATATAATGTTACTAAAAAACAACCGATACATAAAAACCAGTTAATGCTCGGGATATAAATCTGGCCTCTTATGTCAGTGGGGAATTTTACTGTGACCTTTGGCCAGAAATTTAAACTAATGGCTTCATTGATTAGTGTAAAGGAACCACTTATCAAAGCCTGGCTGGCAATGATTGCGGCTGCCGTTGCAATAAAAATGCTAGGTATTAAAAACCAATGAGGCACAATTGCAAAAAAAGGATTTATTGTACCAATGTTATCCTTATGCTGCAATAAAACCCATGCACCTTGGCCAAGATAATTTAATACGAGAGCTGTCTTCACGAACATCCAGCTTATCTGAATATTTTTTCTTCCACAATGGCCAAGATCTGAATACAGTGCTTCCGCTCCTGTAGTACATAGAAACACGGCTCCCAGCAACCAAAACCCATTTGGATGAAGGACCAATAATTTGAAACCATAATGAGGGCTAAGAGCTCTAAGAATATGGGGAAAATGAACAATTTGGCTGATGCCAAGCACTGCCAGCATGCTAAACCAAATAAGCATGATAGGCCCAAAAGATCCGCCAACTATTTTTGTGCCAAAACGCTGGAACACGAACAAAAGCAAAATAATCACCAGCACAATTTCAACTACGAGATTATTGCCGGGAACAATTACATTACTCAGGCCGCTTACCTGATTCAAGCCTTCTATTGCAGAAGTTATAGAAATAGGTGGGGTGATAATGCCATCAGCCAACAAAGTGCCAGCACCAATAATTGCCGGGTAAACCAGGTTTTTGCCATAACGCCTCACCAATGCATACAAAGAAAAAACCCCGCCTTCACCGTGGTTATCAGCCTGAAGGGTTATAAACACATATTTAAAAGTAGTTTGCAGGGTGAGGGTCCAGAAAACACAGGAAATAGCTCCAAAAACAAGCTCTTCTGTAATTTTCCCTCCTTCGCCTATTATGGTTTGAAAAGTATATAACGGTGAAGTGCCGATATCTCCAAAAATAATCCCAAGGGTAACAATGAGTCCTGCTGCTGTGACTTTTTTTAAATGAATGGATGACATAATGATTCGGTTCGCTGTCCGGTTTTGATTAAAACAATTTGGTTTAAAAATTTATTTAGGCAGCAATAGTTTGAACTTCTCAAACACCAACAGCACGAGGCTCAACGCAATCGCCCACGCAATAAGTACGATTGCGCCTCCTTTGATATTTTCTTTATCCAGGTTCATTAAGCAAAACGTGATTGAGCGCAGCGGTTAGTGTTGATTAGATAAACCCAAAATATATCAACAATTATTCCTTGTCTTATGCTCGAAGCAAACATCTTCTGAAAGTGAATGTGGGAGCAGGGTCTGCAAGAAAATTATTTTGTAGGGGAAAATATCGAGATTGAAAACCATATCAAAATGAAAAAATATTTTTCAAAATGGAAATGGCGTTGTTGGTCAGCCCCCAACAACATGGATGAAAACTAACTTGAGATTATGATGTCGCTAATTAGATAGTATTCTTTTGATTTCTTTTAAATAGTCAGGATTTTCCGTTATTCCATTGTGCCCTTGTCCTTGAAGTGTGATTAATGTATCTGTCGATTTAAAATTTTCTTTGAGCTTTACCGAAGAGCCGTAATAAATAACTTCATCAGCATCTCCATGAAAAATTACAATCGGCATTTTGGATTGCTTAATGTAATCATTGGTCTCGAATTTGTATTTCAATAAGAAAGCCGGGATAATCGGATAAGTATGTTTTATCATGTCAGTCAGACTGTAATATGGTGCTTGTAATATCAGCATTTTCGGGTTATTGCTTGAAGCCAATTTTGCTGATGGCCCCGTTCCGATTGAATAACCAAGGACTATAATATTTTGTTCGTTGTATTTTTTCTTCAGTTCGATGTAGGCAGTCTGCAGGTCTTCAAAGATTTGATTTTGGCTTTCTATCTTCCCTTCGCTTTTGCCATAACCACGATAATCTAAAATGAAAACATCATAATTCAAATCAGTATAAGTTTTAGCAACATCTCCCCATGTTCTTGATGACCCTGCATTTCCGTGCAGATAAAAAATCAGCCCTCTTGAATTTTGTGATTTGAATAAAAGTCCATTCAATAAAATATTATCCTGAGTCCTTATGTTTATCTCTTCGAAGTTTTGTTGAAATTGAAACTTAAAATTTTTGCTCAATTTTTCAGGAAAGAATATCAGCTTCTCTTGAAAGAAATAGAGAAACACACAAAGAATAATGTATAAAACAATAACAATTTTTAGTAGGCTGATGACTATTTTTTTCATGATGGTTAACTTAATTTAAAAATAGATTAAAGTTTTTGTCTATCGGTCGGTGTCTTCACCGACTGAAATTCAATACTCTTGCCGTTTCTAAGCCACTGTTCAATAGTAGCACAACCGATGAAAGGATTGCGACGCAACGATGATGCCATGAAAAACAAAAGCTGGTATCATAATAAAAAACAAAAAACCCAATGCATCGCATCGGGTTTGAAAATTATTTTGTGGACTGCCAACTGCTCACTGCCAACTGTTCTCTCAGCTCGCAAACTGCTTCCTTATCACATTCAGCGCACCGCCCGCTTTGAACCATTCAATCTGAGGTTCATTGTAAGTGTGGTTCACCGTTACATGGTCTGTGCTTCCGTCTTTATGATGGAGTACAACAATCAACGGCTTGCCTGGCGTGAAATCTGTGAGACCGAGAATATCAATCGTGTCATCTTCGAGCACTTTATCATAATCTTCTTTATTGGCAAAGGTGAGTGCGAGCATTCCCTGTTTCTTCAAATTCGTTTCGTGAATGCGTGCAAAACTTCTAACTAAAATTGCACGAACTCCCAAGTGACGAGGTTCCATTGCTGCATGTTCGCGTGATGAACCTTCACCATAATTTTCATCGCCGACAACCACGCTGCCAACATGTGCTGCTTTATATGCACGTGCAGTTGCAGGCACAGCACCATATTCTCCCGTGAGCTGATTT